>DATELR010000229.1:0-7482 GCA_035276345.1 Streptosporangiaceae bacterium
GCGCGACAGCACAGCAGACAGAAAGCACGAAGGAGTTCGGCACAGGTGTTCGAGACACTCTCCGACCGGCTGACCCAGGTCTTCTCGTCCCTGCGAGGGCGCGGCAGGCTGTCGCCAGCCGACGTCGAGGCCACCTGCCGCGAGATCAGGATCGCGCTGCTCGAGGCCGACGTCGCGCTGCCTGTGGTCAGGGAGTTCATCGCCCGGGTCAAGGAACGGGCCCTCGGCGCCGACGTTATGCAGGCGCTGAACCCTGCCCAGCAGGTCATCAAGATCGTTAACGAGGAACTCATCGAGATCCTCGGCGGCGAGGCCAGGCGGCTCCGGTTCGCGAAGGTCGCGCCGACCGTGATCATGCTGGCCGGCCTGCAAGGTTCAGGTAAGACCACGCTCGCGGCGAAGCTGGCGCTGTGGCTGAAGGACCAGGGCAACACGCCCATGCTGGTCGCGGCAGACCTGCAGCGGCCTAACGCCGTCGAGCAGCTCCAGGTGCTGGGGGAGCGGGCCGGGGTGCCCGTGTACGCGCCAGAGCCTGGCAGCGGTGTCGGTGACCCGATCCGCGTCGCACGCGACTCGCTCGATGAAGCCAGGCACAAGCTGCAAAACATCGTCATCATCGACACCGCCGGCCGGCTCGGCGTGGACGCCGAGATGATGGCGCAGGCGGCGGCGATCAGGGACGCGGTTGACCCAGACGAGATCCTGTTCGTGGTCGACTCGATGATCGGCCAGGACGCTGTCTCCACTGCCCAGGCGTTCCTCGATGGCGTCGGATTCGACGGCGTTGTGCTCACGAAGCTGGACGGCGACGCGAGGGGCGGCGCCGCCCTGTCCGTCGCGCAGATCACGGGGCGTCCCGTCATGTTCGCCTCCGCTGGGGAGAAGCTCCAGGATTTCGACATCTTCCACCCGGACCGGATGGCCTCCCGGATCCTCGACCTCGGCGACATCCTCACGCTGATCGAGCAGGCCGAGCGGACGTTCGACCAGGAGCAGGCCGAGCAGATGGCCGGCAAGCTCGCGGCGGGCGAGGGCTTCACGCTCGAGGACTTCGTCGAGCAGCTCGCGATGGTGCGCAAGCTCGGCCCGATCAGCAACCTGCTCGGCATGCTCCCTGGCGCCGCCCAGAACCGCGAGATGCTGAGCCAGATCAGCGACAAGGACCTCGACAGGGCAGCGGCGATCGTCAACTCGATGACACCGCAGGAGCGCAGGAACCCGAAGATCCTCAACGGGTCGCGCAGGCTGCGCATCGCCAACGGCTCGGGCGTCACCGTCGGTGAAGTGAACTCGCTCGTCATCAGGTTCCTCGAGGGACAGAAGATGATGCGCCAGATGATGGGCGGCGGGATGCCAGGCATGCCGGGGATGCCCGGGATGCGCCGCAGCCAGAAGTCCAAGGGCAAGAAGAAGGGCAAGGGCGGCGGCCGGCCCGCCGGAGCCAGCCGGCCGGGCAGCGTGCCGGCGAGCCGTCCAGGCGCCCTCGGAGCAGGACTTGGCGGGCCAGGCGGCTTCGATCTCGGTGCGCTTGGCGCTGGCGGCCCCGGTTCGGGCGGACTCGGCGGCTCCGGACTGAACCTTCCTCCCGGCCTGCGCAAGCCGGGCGGTGCGTCATCAGATGGGCTGGCCGGGTTCGGCGGGATAGGGAACTCCAGTGCGGACGGCGAGCAGCAAGACGGCGACGACCAGCAGTTGCCGCCCGGCCTGCGCGGCGGTTCGGGCCGTCGGGACCGCGGCAAGAAGCGCCGCTAACCACCCGCACCCTCTCGGTTTCCGCCGTCCTCGGCGCATCGCACGCTTTCGCAGCGCGCGTTGAACGCCAGGTGGGGGAACAACACCGCATATAGGCCCGCCCCTGAACCCCTGGTGGGGCAATAGCACCCCCAACCGTCCATTGGTGGGGCAGTGGAGGGGCCACAGCGGGTCGGTGAAGGCGCTTAGACGCGGCGGGTGGCCATTGCAGGGCTGCGCATCTGGCAGAATGTGAGCGCAACCATCGGCTCCGCGAGGCCCTCTCAATCTCGTCGCCGCCGTACCGAGGCTGGGTGGCGTGCCCGGCTTCCCACTCCGAACGCACGCCGTCCGCACTAAATCCGCTGGGAGAAGACCACAGCCGTGGCTGTCAAGATCAAGCTAAAGCGCATGGGCAAGATCCGGGAGCCCTACTACCGGATCGTCGTCGCCGATGCCAGGACTAAGCGGGATGGTCGCGCCATCGAGGAGATTGGCAAGTACCACCCGAAAGCCGACCCGTCGCTCATCGAGGTCAACTCGGACCGGGCGCAGCACTGGCTATCCGTGGGAGCGCAGCCGACCGACCCAGTTCGCAAGCTGCTCGAGGTAACCGGCGACTGGCAGCGCTACAAGGGGCTGCCTGGCGCCGAGGGAACGCTGAAGTCGCCCGCGCCGCGCAGCGACAAGAAGGAAGCCTTCGCCGCCGCACTGGCCGAGACGCTGCAGGAGAGCGGCGCCACCACCAAGGGCAAGGGCCGCGCCGGCGGCAGGGCTGCGGACGCTAAGTCAGACGACGCGAAGTCTTCGGATGTCAAGGCGGGCGGCAAGACCGACAGGCCGAGCCGGGCCAAGGCCGACAAGGCCGAGAAGGCAGCCGACAAGGCCGAGAAGCCGGCCGACAAGGCCGAGAAGGCTGCGAAGCCGGCCGACAAGGCTGAGAAGGCTGAGAAGCCAGCCGACAAGGCAGAGAAGGCCGAGAAGCCAGCGGACAAGCCCGCGAAGCCCGCGCGGGCTAAGGCCGCCAAGGCGGACGAGGCTGCGAAGGCCGACGATTCCGCCAAGGCTGACGAGGCGCAGGACAGCGCGGCAGCCGAGGGCGAGAAGGCACCGGCCGAGAGCGGCAGCGGAGACTGAGGTGCTCATCGAGGCCCTCGAGCACCTCGTGCGCGGCATCGTCGATTATCCCGACGACGTCCAGGTATCCAGCCGCAACCTGCGCAGGGGCCGCGTCCTTCAGGTGCGGGTCCATCCCGATGACCTCGGCAAGGTCATCGGACGCGGCGGCAGGACGGCACGGGCACTCAGGACGGTGATCGGCTCACTGGCCGGCGATTCTTACGTCCGCGTCGACCTGCTGGACGCTGACGAAGCACGCTAGTGCAGCTCGTCGTTGGCCGGGTCGGCCGGCCGCACGGCCTCCGCGGGGAGGTCACAGTGGAAGTGCGGACCGACGACCCGGACCAGCGGTTTGCGGCTGGCTCGGCGCTGGACACGGTTCCTGCTGAACGCGGGCCGCTGACCGTAGTTAGCATCCGGTGGCACTCGGGGACGCTGCTGGTCAGGTTCGACGGATACGAAGACCGGGATGCGGCAGAGGATCTGCGCGACACCATTCTGGCGATCGAATCCGCCGACCTCGCGCCGCTTGAGGACCCCGAGGAGTTCTACGACCACGACCTGATCGGGCTGGAGGTCACGACCGTGGGCGGAGAAGCGGTCGGGACGGTAACTGACGTCCTGCATCACGGTCAGGCGCTGCTGGTAGTCGAGGGCGGCGCATCCCGGTCTGGGGCGGAGATACTTGTCCCGTTCGTCGCGGAGATCGTGCCGGAGGTCGACGTATCTGGCGGGCGGTTGGTCATTGATCCGCCTGACGGGCTCATCGACCCTGAGCGGGCCGTTTAGCCGCATCGAAGGGAACGAGAAGGGGGCGCCCGCCGTGCGCCTGGACATCATCACGATCTTTCCTGAATATTTCGCGCCGCTCCATGTGTCCCTGATCGGCAAGGCCGTGCAGCGCGGGGACATCACCGTCGCGCTGCACGACCTGCGGACCTGGACGCACGACGTGCACAGGACCGTTGACGACGCGCCGTTCGGCGGCGGCCCTGGGATGGTCATGCGACCGGAGCCGTGGGGCGAGGCGCTCGACGATGTCGTCGGTACTGGCCGGGGCACGCAGGTGGCAGGGGAACCGAGCGAAGGTCCGCAGCTAATCGTGCCCACGCCGGCCGGCACGCTGTTCACGCAGGCGATCGCGGCCGAACTGGCCACCGCAAGCCAGCTGGTGTTCGCCTGCGGGCGCTACGAGGGGATCGACGCGCGGGTGACGGACTACGCGCGGGGCCTGGTGCCGGTGCACGAGCTTTCGATCGGCGATTACGTGCTGGCGGGCGGCGAGCCTGCGGTGCTGGTCATGATCGAGGCGATCTGCAGGCTGGTGCCCGGGGTGCTCGGCAACGCCGAGTCGGCGCCGGACGACTCGTTCGGCGGGGGAGTTGGGCCGATGCACGGGCTCGTCGAGGGTCCCTCCTACACGCGGCCGCGGGTCTGGCGTGGCCTTGAGGTGCCCGAGATCTTGCTGTCGGGAGATCACGCCGCGATCGCCAGGTGGCGGCGAGACGAGGCACTGTTGCATACCGCCAGGATCAGGCCCGATCTGGCTGAGCGGCTGCAGGGCTCAGCGCTCAGCGCGCGCGACCGCAAGGTGCTATCCGACGCTGGTTTCGCGGGCACTGGCGAGGATGTGGCAAACTAAAAGGCACTGCCCCTCGTCGGAACCGTTGGCACCGTCGCGCGGGGCGCCGCCGCATGCCTTCGCGGCGACCCAGACCATTAGCAGCGCGCTCGTCAGCGTGCGCATGACGAGAACGAGGACGACAGGCGATGCACACCGCGATTGCCGAGCTTGAGCAGGCACAGATCCGATCGGATATCCCGGCCTTCCGGCCCGGCGACACGCTGCGCGTGCACGTGCGGGTCACCGAGGGCAACCGCTCGAGGATCCAGGTGTTCCAGGGCGTCGTCATCCGCAGGCAGGGCGGGGGCGCTCGCGAGACCTTCACGGTGCGGAAGATCAGCTACGGCGTCGGCGTCGAGCGGACCTTCCCCGTGCACACCCCGGCTATCGAGACCATCGAGGTAGCCAGCAGGGGTCAGGTGCGCCGGGCCAAGCTGTACTACCTGCGTTCGCTGCGCGGCAAGGCCGCGCGGATCAAGGAGCGCAGGGAACCCGTCCGCTGAATCCCGGATCGGAATCCGGGTTGTCCCGCCCGGCCGTGCTCGGGCCGCTTGACCGGTCTGCTGGCAGCTAGGCTGGATGGTGATGATGAACGACGAGCAGCGCCCTGGTGACGTGCTTGCCGGTCCGGACGGCGCTCCTTCGGCGGCTCGTGCGGAGAATGGCAGGGTTAACGGAGCCCGGCCCGGCCCTGATTCGAACCAGGCCGGTCGCGGCGCCGACCAGCGCGAGCAGGCCACCGAGGCCGAGCCCGACGAGGACGACGCCGAAGAGGCCGAGCAGCCCAAGAGCCGCTGGTCCTTCCTCACCGAGATGGTGGTGCTCTTCGCCGTCGCGCTGACCATCGCGCTGCTGATTAAGACGTTTGTGGTGCAGCCGTTCTACATCCCGTCCGGGTCGATGGAGAACACGCTGAAAATCGGCGACAAGGTCCTGGTCAACAAGCTCGTCTACCGGGTCAGGCCGATCAGCCGCGGCGACGTCGTCGTCTTCAACGGCGCGGGGTCCTGGATGGCTCCGACCGCCGGGCCGACGCCCAGCAGTAATCCGGTCGTCCGGCTCTACGACGTCACGCTCGGCAAGCTCTTCACCTCGATCAAGGGCCTGTTCGGTACCGCTCCCGGTCAGACTGACTACATCAAACGGGTGATCGGGATTCCCGGCGATCACGTGGTCTGCTGTAACGCCCAGGGCAACATCACCGTCAACGGGGTGCCCCTGCACGAAAGCTCTTATCTCATTCCCGGCGCCAAGCCGTCGCAGGGCAAGTTCAACATCGTCGTGCCGCCTGGTCGGCTGTGGGTCATGGGGGACAACAGGCCGGAGTCAGCTGACTCGCGCCTGCATGACTGCGCTTACACGTTCACGCCTGCGAAATGCGTCTCCTACGACCGGGGCGGCACGGTGCCCGAAGACAGGGTGATCGGCCGCGCCTTCATGATCGTGTGGCCGCCGAGCCGGATCAGGATCTTGCCGATTCCGTCCACCTTTGAGCAGCGCGGGCTGAACCACGCCGCGGCAGCGCCGGCCCGTAAGCTTCCCGCGCTCGGCGCCGGGATGCCGGTCCAGCCGTCGGCGCCGTACCTGCCGCTAGCTGGCGGATTTGCGGCTGCCGTTCCCCTTACGCTGCTTGAGCGGTCGCTGCGGCTGCGCGCGCTCAGGCGCAGGCGGTACCGTCGGCTATCGCGGGAGCGGCAGGAACAGCGACACTAACGAGGGCGAGGGTCGAGAGCGTAGTGCGCGCGTCGTCGGCACAGGCGGCGAGGGCCCGGGCGATCGCCAGGGCGAAGGCCGCGAGAAAAGCGGGCGGGCCAGCGACAGGCGGCCGCTCTGGCCGGTCGCGCTCTCGGAAGTCTTCCCGCGCCGGCTCGGCCGCCCGCTCTGCCGCTGCCGCCGGTCTGGGTGATCCGTGGCTGATCACGACCGAATTCGGCGACGCCCGCCCCCTCACCGGCTGGGCCGCCGCGCGGATTGACGTCCTCGGATCCGGGCTAGCCGGGCTGGAGGACGTGCGCAGGCCCGTCGCGTACACGCCACGGCGCGGCGGCGGACTCACCGGTTACGAACGGGTGCTGGTCAGGGCCGGCCTCGGGCCGGTAGCCGGGATCGACGAAGCGGGCAGAGGCGCCTGTGCCGGACCGCTCGTCGTCGCGGCTGTGGCGATTGACCGCTGGAGCGGCGACAGCCTGGAAGGGATCGCCGATTCGAAGGTGCTGACCGCGCGCGCCAGGGAATCGGCGTACCGGAAGATCGTCCGCTCCGCGCTGGCCTGGCACGTGGTCGTGATCGAGCCAGGCGAGATCGACCGGCTCGGCCTGCACGTCTGCAACGTTGCCGGAATGCGCCGGGCGCTGGCTGGCCTGACCGCGAGTCCCGGCTACGTGCTCACTGACGGCTTCGTGGTTCCCGGGCTGGCCGTTCCCGCCCTGGCCATGTGGAAGGGCGATCAGGTCGCAGCGAGCGTCGCGGCGGCGTCCATCGTGGCCAAGGTGACCAGGGACAAGATCATGACGGGCCTGCACGCGGATTACCCGGACTACGGCTTTGCGCGGCATAAGGGATATTCCACGCCTAGTCATATGGCAGCGCTGGACAGATGCGGGCCGAGTCCCGTTCACCGTCGCTCGTTCGTGAACGTTTCATGCAGGCTCGGAGGCGCCGGTCAGCCCGGTGACTCCGTGGTGCGAGACGAGGACCTGGATCTCGCCGAGGGCGTCGTTCTTGCCGATGGCTCCCTACTTGCGCTTGATGAAGGGGCGGATGGTCCTATCGTGGAGTTGACCGCGGATCCGCCGGCCACTGCGCCAGGAAATGGCGGAGCCGAGGACGCTGGTGAGGCGGCCCGGAATCCCGCCGCAGCGGAGGGGAGAACATGAGCGCGGAGGACCTCGAAAAATACGAGACCGAGATGGAGCTGCAGCTCTATCGGGAGTACCGCGACGTCGTCTCGCTCTTCACGCACGTGGTCGAGACCGAGCGCCGGTTCTACCTGACCAACGACGTAGATC
>DATELR010000230.1:0-3803 GCA_035276345.1 Streptosporangiaceae bacterium
TCGAGCACGACGGCGACCGGATTACCGAGGAAAGGCTCGGCGCTGAAGACGTCGACCTGGCTAAAGGGTCGCTGCATTCGTCCGAGTCTGCCACGGCAAATGTGCGCCGCCGCAGCTACCCTGATTGCCGCAGGCGTGAAGTGGTGATGAGCGTGCGGCCGATTGGCGTTCCAGTGGTAGCGGGTCTCCTGATCCTCGCCGTCTCAGCTTGCGGTTTTGAGGAGTTCCCCGCTCCGCCTCGCAACCCGGCTATCGGGTTGCCTGTTGCCGTCAGCCAGGATGGACGAGTCATCACCTTGCGGGCGGCAAAGCCGTGCGGTCATCGCCCGCTGCTGGTCGTGCGCTCGTATCGGCATAGGGTCACGCTGCGCCTGGTCAATCGCGATACCGGCGACTGCCATGTCGAAGTTGTCCCGGTAATCGTTATGCGCGTCAGGCTGCGCGCACCGCTTGGGACTAGGCGTCTGGTAGACGCCTCGAACGGCGAGCGCATCAAGTATCACGTCGGCAGACTCACGCCTCATCCGCCTGTGAGTCGCTCTGCATCACCTGATACACGGTCTGTGTCAGTGGCATCATTGAGGCCCTGAGAGCCAGCATTGGTTGAAAGGCATGCAATGCAGCACGCATCAGTTCCGTCGAGGTCAGGTTCGAAGCTGCGCAAAATAGTTCAGGCGCTGCTCGTCGCCATCGCCATAACCGGTACCGCCGTGAGCGCGGCTGCGTGCGGTCCGGCGCACCACAAGCACGATTCCCAGACCGGAGGCGGGTACTAGGACGCGCTCGCTCCGCGACCGCGATCAGCCAGGGCGGACAACGCCGGGTTGGCATCAGCGAGGAGCACGGTCCGGCCGGCTGCGCCCGGATAACTCACGATCATGGCGCTCAGCGGCAACCGCTGCAGTTCGTCAGGCTCAACAAGGAGCTCGCGTGACCGCTGCGCGGTCCGTCCCTGCGATGCGTTCTCGCCGAGCGCCCGGGACATGCTGATCCCCCACGACGTGCCCGAGTTGATGCTTTCGGTCAGCGATACCGACGACGATTCGCTGAGCGAATAGTTCTCATCCCGGCTCGAGGACGAATTGAAGTCGCCGAACGGCCCGAACCCTTGCCGCCCACGCCCTCGTCCCCTGCTGCTTGCGACGCCAGCGCCGGCCGACCGGGAGCTGGCGACCGAGCTGGAGGTGCCAGCCGTGCTCGTGTAAGACCCGCCCCAGGTGTCGGTGAACGACGTCCCTGCGGTGTCAGTGACCTGCGCGACGACGAAACGATGCTCGGTTCCGATTAGCTCGCTGGCCGCCCGCGCGTCATCGCCGTTGCCGAGCCGCATGAACCCGATCGCGGCGTTGCCGCGGCCTAGCCGCTCGCGCACGCTGGCGGGGATAACGCGGAATGCGAGCACCAGGCCGGTGCGTGAGATCTCGCAGGCACTGGCGAGCCTGTCCACCATCTCCCCGTCCAGTCGCTCGGCGCCGAGCAGGCAGATCACGTGCGCCCATGGCTGGCCAGGTTCCGCCTGGCGCAGCATATGTGTGGTCGCGGCCACCAGATAGGCGCCCAGCATCTGGTTTCTGATCACCCCGGCCCGCCGGTCTAGTGCCGCGACCCTGAGCCGGGTCAGGGCTGGCGGTACTGGCGGATGGCCTCTACCCAGCGAATCCAGGCCGCGCAGCCGGGACTCAAGCACGAAGGCGCGCTCCAGCACGATCCGTTCCGCCGCGCCGTGCCTGAACATCGTGCCGATCTGCGCGAGCTGCGCGCTTGTCAGCAGGCCGGCCCGCACGTCGGCGAGCGGATCACCGACGTCGGCGAGCGCCCGGAGCGCGGCGTTCACGCTGGCCAGACGGGGATCGGAACCGAGCGCGCCGATCACCCTCTCGAGCATCGCGCAATCGGCAGCTGTATCGCCGACGGAGCTGTCTCCCTGGTGGGCTGTGGCCTGGTGGGCGCCCGCCGCCGCGGCGGCCAGCGTCAGCACATCTGCAAGGGCCCGGCCGTCTAATCCCGTTCCGAGATCCAGTCGCGGCAGGTCGCCTGGAAGGACCCAGACCAGCGGGCGCAGCCCGGCGCCTTGCGCGAGGCTGATCAGGTCCGTCGCGACCGCGCCCTCGGTCAGGTCGATGACCGTGACCTCACCGCCGGCGATCAGACGCGGCGCCGCAACCGTCGTGACCAGCGCGGCCCAGCTTGCAAGCGAGCCTCCGGCCACATCGACCCGGTCGATTCCGTCTGGCAGTTCCACCGGTAACCAGGCACGCCTATTGGCGGCGACGGATGTGCGCCGCTGCCAGGCGCGGTACTTGTCGGTGTGATCCCGCTGACGTCGCTCAAGCAGGCGGACCTGAACATCGCGCGCGACATCGACCCGCCGCCGCTCTCCTGCGATGACCGCGTCCAGTCTGCGCCGCTCGCGCCAGACTGACTTGGCGCAGGCTGCAGAACCACCCGCGCAGATCAGCGCGCCGAGCATGACCGGCAGCTGCGCGGCGGTTTCGGTGAGTGACGCGCCAGCCAGCAGGAGAGCTGCCACGGCGGACGTGACGGCTCGGACCCTCGCGGGCCTGCTGACGGCCGCTGAGATCCGCCTCTGCGCCGCGAGCCAGCCGGGATCCAGCCGGTCAACGGCAAGGTGAGCTGGCCGGGCAGGCGGCGCTTCTGGCTCCTCCGGCCCGTGAACGTACTGCCAGCCGAGCACCGCCGGCGGGTACGCGGGGTCGCGCTGATCCTGACCGGTCACCGTGCCACCCGGCAATCCGGCAGAAGGCGGCGGATTGGGCCGCGAACCCGCACTGCGAGCGCGTCGCCGCGGCCATCTGCGAGCGTCGCGACGACGTTGACCTGACCCTCGAGCGCCGCAGCTAACGTGCCAGCCGACGTGCTGACGATCGTCGCCACCCCGGCTTGCGTGTGGGCTGTGAGAGCGGCAGCGATCTGGCTATCGCCGATAGGGTCGCACCCGTTGATCCAGATCAGGCAGTCCGCCGGCGCGCCGGCCCGATCGGTCAGGACATGAGCCACGTCCGCAAGGACTAACCGCGCGATCATTAGCCCGGCCGCGCCGTGCTCCGCCAGCCCGAGCGAGAACAGGACGACGTGCCGCCTGGCGAGCGCCAGGCCGATGTCGATGGTCTCGGCGCCGTCCAACGACCGATGAAGTGCGGCACCCGCGTGGGATCGGCGCAACCCGGCCAGCTGCTCGGTGATGACGCTTGTCGCCGAAGGGTCTGCGCGCAGCTGCGCAGCCAGCGCGGCGGCCCGCCGCCGTAAGCGAGCATCCGACACCCGAGCCGCCGAAGCCTCCAGCGCGCCAGGCCTGAGCAGCGCTGACAACTGATCAAGGTAGTTCTGTCCCGGTGCGCCGGCGGTTGCCGATGTCGTCATGACCTCCAGCGCGGCGGTCACGTAGTCCACGCTGAACGCCCGCCTCGTTTCGTGCTCGCCCGTCCAGTCGATCATGGAAAGCACGAGGCCGGCCGCAGCGTCCGCGTGCGCATCGGCGAATGGCTCGTAGCGGCAATCGTCACGTCCTAAGACGGCAAGCGGGGCGTTCGTGTCCGCGCACGCCGAGGTAATGCGCTGACGCACGTGGAACGTTTCGCGGCCGTGCACGTCAGCCAGATCCACAATGATCACGGTCTTGCGGTGCCGGATCGCCGCTACTGCCAGGGTCAACCCGGTGTGCGTGACAGCCGCCGCATCCTGGCCGGACACGAGGACACCGCCGGTTGCCTCCCGCCACGACACCGCCGCGCGCCTGCCAGTAACTGGTACCACGCCAAGGCAGGCGCCATCGGCGGTCGCGA
>DATELR010000231.1:0-9279 GCA_035276345.1 Streptosporangiaceae bacterium
GTGACGAAGGTGTCGTCAAGCGACCTGCCTGCGGCCGCCGCGTCGGCTTTCGCGCACTCGGCCTTGAAAGTCTCGAAGGCCGCCTCGGCGCCCGCGGCGTCGGCCAGGTCAAAGTCGCCGTCGGGGTGCTCCTCACTCCAGTACAAAGACGGCAGATCAGGCTGGTCCGCCAGCCGGCGGCAAAACCAGGCGCGCTCGACGTCGCTCATGTGCCTGACAAGGCCGAGCAGGCTGAGCGTGGACGGTTCAGCTGTTCGCTGCACGAGTTGCTCGCCGCTCAGGCCCTGGCATTTGAACAGCAGGGTGGCGCGATGGTAGTCCAGCCAGCTCTGCAGGGCGGCTCGTTCGGGCGTAGGCCTGTCCGGTTCAGTGCGCTGCACATCTGGTGCGATCCATGTCATCGGATAATCATCTACGCACTGCGCAGCGTGACGCAATTTGATTCAACGGTCAATTTACGGTCCGGCGCGCGATTAAGCATTCAGCAGCGGGCATAAATTGCGGGACAAGCTACGGGGCTGAAGGAATCATGAAGGCCAGAGCGCTGAGCATTGTTGTCGCCGCCGCAACCGTGGCGGTAGGAGTAACTGCCTGCTCACCAGCGGTGACGGCATGCCGGGTCCGGCACCATTACGCGATCGTGGTATTTGAAAATGGCGGCGCCAGCCCCGGCAAAACATTGGTGACTCGATTCCGCCTCAATGTAAAGTACAGCCCTTACTACACCAAGCGCACCATCAAGTACGAGCACTTCATGCTGAGCCCGGCAAGGGGCAACAAGCTACCGGTCGTGGTGAAGAGCTATCGGGTCGGCCACGCACGCGGCTGCCACGTCGACCACCTCAAGACCTTCGTGAAGTAGGCGTGGCGCCCGGGGGTCAGGTCATGCCTTTTCTAGCTCATCACGGGCTTGCGCGAACGCGGTGGCAGCCTTCTCAAGATCGTCCTGGGTGTGGGCAGCGGAGACCTGAGTCCTGATCCTGGCTTTGCCCATCGGCACGACCGGGTAGCTGAACCCGATCACGTAGATCCCCTTGCCGAGCAGCAAGTCGGCCAGCTTGGCCGCCTTGGCTGCATCGCCGATCATCACCGGGACGATCGGATGGTCGCCCGGCAGGATGTCGAAGCCGAGGCCGGTCATCCGCTCCCTGAACCAGGCAGTGTTCTCACGCAGTCTGGCCCGCAAGTCGTCGCCGGCATTGAGCAGGTCGAACACCTTGAGTGAGGCCCCGACAACCGCGGGCGCCACTGAGTTGGAGAACAGGTACGGCCTCGAGCGCTGCCGCAGCAGGTCGACAATCTCCGCCCTGCCGCTAGTGAAGCCGCCGCTAGCCCCGCCCAGCGCCTTGCCAAGCGTGCCGGTGATGATGTCGACGCGGTCGGTAACCCCGTGCAGCTCAGGCGTGCCGCGACCGGTCGGCCCGACGAACCCGACGGCGTGCGAGTCGTCGACCATGACCATCGCGTCGTAGCGGTCAGCCAGATCGCAGATCTCGTCGAGCGGCGCCACGTACCCGTCCATCGAAAAGACGCCGTCAGTGGCGATCAGACGGCGTCGGGCGTCTGCCGCCGCCTTGAGCTGCTTCTCGAGATCGGCCATGTCCCGGTTCTTGTACCGCAGCCGCTTAGCGCGGCAGAGCCTGATCCCGTCGATGATCGAGGCGTGGTTCAGCTCGTCGCTGATCACCGCGTCCTCTTTGGTGAGAATGGTCTCGAACAGCCCGCCGTTGGCGTCGAAGCACGACGGGTACAAGATCGTGTCGCTGGTACCGAGGAACTCAGTGATCTTGCGTTCCAGCCGCTTGTGCACGTCCTGGGTACCGCAGATGAACCTGACGCTGGCCATGCCGAATCCCCACCGGTGCATGGCGTCTTTGGCGGCCTGAATGATCCGCGGGTCGTCGGCCAGGCCGAGATAGTTATTGGCGCACAAGTTCAGAACCCGCATGCCGTCGGCGACCGTGATGGTGGCCTGTTGCGGACTGGCGATAACCCGCTCGTCCTTGTACAGGCCCTGCTCGCGGATCTCGGTCAGTTCAGCTGCGATCTGCGGGGCAACGCTGGAGAACAATCTCGGCCTCCGTCCGGGTTGGCTAGCTAGCGGGTTCGGCCCAGTTAAGTACGACCTTGCCGCAACGGCCCTCGCGCACGGTCTCGAAGGCCTCGGCGTAAGCGGCCGCATCGAAGCGATGAGTGATCACGGGCGCGATGTCGACACCTGACTGGGTCAGGACGGACATCCAGTACCAGGTCTCGAACATTTCCCGGCCATAGATGCCCTTGATCGTGATCATGTTGAGTACCAGGTGCCCCCAGTCGATCGGGAACTCAGCTGATGGCAAGCCGAGCATCGCGATCTTGCCGCCATGCGTCATGGAAGCCAGCATCTCGCGCATGGCGCCAGGCTTGCCGGACATCTCCATGCCGACGTCGAATCCCTCGCGCATGCCCAGCTCCGCCATGATCTGCGTCAGCGGGTGCTCGCTCGTGTCCGCGGCAACCGTCACGCCGGTTTTCGCCGCGAGCTCGAGGCGGTAAGGGGACACGTCGGTGATCACCACGTACCTGGCGCCTGCGTGCTTGGCGACGATGGCCGCCATGATCCCGATCGGGCCCGCGCCGGTAATCAGCACGTCCTCGCCATGCACGGGAAACGTCAGCGCCGTATGTACCGCATTGCCGAACGGATCGAAGATAGCCGCGACGTCCAGGTCGATGCCTGGCAGATGCCGCCAGACGTTCCCGGCCGGCAAGGCGATGTACTCGGCGAACGCACCAGGGTGGTTAACGCCCACGCCCTTCACGTGCGCGCACTGCACGCGGCGCCCTGCCATGCAGTTGCGGCACCGGCCGCACACAAGATGTCCCTCTCCGCTGACCAGGTCACCAACTGCCAGGTCGCGGACGTCTTCGCCGAGCTCGACAATCTCGCCTGCGAACTCATGTCCGACCACCAGAGGCACCGGCACGTTGGCCTGCGCCCAGCCATCCCACTCGTAAATGTGCAGGTCCGTACCGCAGATCCCGGTGCGCAGCACCCGGATCAGGACGTCGTCTCTGCCGATCGCAGGGACCGGCACGTCCTCGAACCGCAGGCCAGCCTCGGGCCGGACCTTTACCAGCGCCTTCATCGGCTGCTCGCTCTCCAGCTGAGCCGCTTTGCCGCCCAGGCCTCATTGCCGGGCGAATCGGCTCGACTGTACCGCAGGCACGGCGCCGGAATGCGACACCGATACTGCTACCAGGGCTCTCGCCGACGACAGGACACGAGATATGACCACTCTCATCGATCTCCGCTCCGACACCGTCACCCGCCCGACTGAGGCGATGCGCAAGGCCATGGCCACCGCCGACGTCGGCGACGACTGGTACGGGGATGATCCGACGGTCAACAGGCTGCAGGACAAGGCGGCCGAGATCACCGGAAGGCAGGCTGCGCTGTACCTGCCGACAGGGACGATGTGCAATCAGGTCGCATTGCACGCTCTGACCAGGCCAGGGCATTTCGTGGTCTGCGAGGCCAGCGCGCACGTGTGCGGGGTGGAGCTGCACTCCTCGGCCGCGCTATCCGGAGTGGCCTTCCGCCCGATCGCAGGAGCGCGGGGCGTGCTCAGCGCCGGGCAGGTCACCGATGCGCTGCGACCCGACCGTTCAGATGTCACCGTTGTCGACCTCGTAGCCATCGAGAACACCCACCAGCGCGGCGGCGGAACTCCGCTGCAGGTGGAGGACGTGCGCGCGGTCGCGCAGGCGTGCCAGGCCGCGGGCGTGCCGCTGTACATGGACGGCGCGCGGGTCTTCAATGCGTGTGCTGTGACGGGCGCGAAAGTCGCCGATTACGCGGCAGAGGTCAGCGCGATGATGTTCTGCCTGTCCAAGGGCCTGGGCGCGCCGATTGGCTCGATGCTGATCGGAGATGCTGAGTTCATCAGGGAAGCTAGGCGGACAAAGATCCTCTTCGGCGGCGCCTGGCGGCAGGCCGGGATCATGGCGGCTGCAGGCCTGATCGCGCTGGAGGAGGGTCCGCAGCGGCTCCACGAGGACCACGCTAAGGCGCGCGTACTGGCCGAAGGCATCGCGGATTTGCTGCCCGGCTCGGTCGATCCGGACGCAGTGCCGACGAACATCGTGTTCGTCGATATCAGCGGCACGGCCTGGTCGGCGCCCGAATGGGCGGAGCGCCTGGCGGTCGAGGGCGTCCGCGTCACCATGGGCCCAGGGAGGGTCAGGATGCTGACGCACCGTGACGTCTCCATGGCGGACATCCATGTGGCCCTTGCCGGGTGGGCGCGAGCCGCAACGACGTAATCGCAGCCCAGCCCGGAGCCTGCTGGCAGCATGAAAAAGGGCGGCTGCCAGGCGGGTCGCCCTTCCGCCTGATCAGCCGCCCTCGGTCCGTGGCGTGCTGCGCTGTGCCGCATCAGCTCTGATATGTCCTACCTGCTCGCTGGCGCTGCGATGCGCAGTCCGATCTGCACCAGCGTCCAGCCGGTGTTCTTCCGGATGGCGCCTACCTCGCCGTGCGCCCTGGCCGCTGGCCTGGTCTGCTTCGGCTGCCTGGACCGCTCGTTCAGCTCACGGGTGTACTGCCGGGCTAGTGCGTTGACCTGGTTCGGGAACATCTCTGTCTCACTCCTCCTGATCGGGTCGCTTGGCGGCCCTTTCACTGTTGCGTTATCGTTCACGTATACGTGAATGATTGCACAGACGTGAAGGGATGGCAAGATGGAGTCATGAAAAAGTCCGGAGGTTCTCGCGACGAGGCAGGCACCAGCGGCGCAGCGGCTGATCCAGCGCGGCCGGAGACAGCCTCGCAGGCGCCATCGCATCTGGGTGTCCTCAAGGCGCTCGCGGACCCGCTCCGGCTGAACATGCTCTATGCGCTCACCCGTGGTCGCGGCACGGAGCTCCCGGCAATGACGGTGAAGGAGCTCGCTGCCGAACTCGGCGAGCCGCAGACAAAGCTGTACCGGCATATCAAGCACCTGGAATCGGCCGGCCTCATTCGCTCGGCATCCAGCCGCGTCGTATCTGGGATCGTTGAGCACCGCTATCAGGCGAGCCGCCTCGAGCTCATGGACGACAATCTCACCGACGCCGAGAAGGTCGGCCCAGAAGCCGAGGCGGTTGCAGCCGCCGCGCTGGATCTGTACCGGCGGCAGTTCTTCGCCGCACGCCGGGCAAGACCTGCCGACAAAGAGGCTGACGAGGCCGAGCCGCACCGCCGGATGGTCATTGCCATGACCGACGGCTTGGTGCCCGCTTCACGGGCAGCGGCCATCCATGACCTGCTCCGTCAGCTGCTCGACGAGGTAACCGAGGGCGGCCACGTCGGCGCCGCAGATAACGCCGAAGAGCATCTCGTGCCGGTCAACCTGCTGGTCGGCTATTTCACTGACGATCAGTCCACTGCCTGATTCTCGGCCAAAACTGGAACGTGTTCTACCATGGTGCCCGGGAGGCGCGATGGCACCTGGGGACCCCGAGTTCGACGTCGTGGTCGCTGGCAGCGGCGCCGCGGGCATGACCGCAGCGCTCGCCGCGGCCAGTCGAGGACTGAGCGTCGTGGTGATCGAGAAGACCGGGTACTTCGGTGGTTCCACGGCGCGCTCCGGCGGCGGAGTCTGGGTGCCGTGCAACTCGGTGCTGAGGCAAGCAGGCGTCAGAGACTCCGCGGAGCAGGCGAGCAGCTACCTCGCGCATGTGGCAGGGGATTGCGTGACACCGGAGCGCCAGCGGGCGCTGCTCGACCACGGTCCTGCCATGCTCGACCTGGTCAGGTCCGCTGCGCCGGTCAGGTTCGCCTGGGTGCCCGGTTATGCCGACTACTACCCTGAGGCGCCCGGCGGCATGGCCAGCGGCCGCACGATTGAACCCGCGCCGCTCGACGGGCGGATCCTGGGCGACGAGCTGGACCGCCTGAACCCGCCGTACCTGCCGGCCCCCGACGGCATGGCGATCACCGCGGCCGACTATCGCTGGCTGAGCCTCGGCGCCCGGCATCCGCGCTCGATCTGGACCACCGCCAAGGTGGCGGGGCGGATGGCTGTGACCAAGGCGCTCCGCCGCCGCACGATATCCCTTGGCCAGGCGCTTTCCGCGGGGTTGCGCGCGGGGCTGGCGTCCGCCGGGGTGCCGGTCTGGCTGGACACACCGTTGACCGGGCTGGTTACCGACGGCGGCAGGGTCACCGGGGTGCGCGCGATCAGGAACGGACAGCCGACGGTGATCCAGGCCCGCCGCGGCGTCCTGATCGCGACCGGCGGCTTCGAGCGGAACCCCGCGATGCGCGCTGAGTACCAGCGCCAGCCGATCGGAACCGACTGGACCGTTGGCTCACCAGGCAACACCGGCGACGGCATCGTCGCGGGGCAAGATGCCGGAGCGGCAGTCGACCTGATGGACGACGCGTGGTGGGGCCCCTCGATCCCCCTCACCGGCGGGCCGTTCTTCTGCCTCTCCGAGCGGTCACTGCCGGGCTGCATCCTGGTCAATGCGGCGGGAGAACGGTTCGTCAACGAGGCTGCGCCTTACGTGGATGCCGTGCACGCGATGTACGACAAGCACACCGACGACAAGCCGCACATCCCGGCCTGGCTGATCTTCGACCAGCGGTACCGGAACAGGTACGTCTTCGCTGGCCTGCCGCCTCGCAAGCCGCTGCCCAGGCGCTGGTACGCCGCCGGAGCGGTATTTCGCGCCGAGTCCCTGGCCGAGCTCGCGGATAAGGTCGGGATCTTCGCTGACGGGCTCGGCGAGACCGTCCGGCGGTTCAACAGCTTCGCGGTGGCAGGCAAGGACGATGACTTCGGCCGCGGCGACTCGGCCTACGACAGGTACTACGGGGACCCGCGATGCCGGCCTAATCCGAACCTCGCTCCGCTTTCCCAGCCGCCGTATTACGCGATCAAGATCGTTCCCGGCGACCTAGGCACCAAGGGCGGCCTGTGCACGGACGAACGGGCCCGCGTGCTGCGCCAGGACGGGACCGTGATCGACGGGCTGTACGCGGCCGGCAACGCGAGCGCAGCCGTGATGGGGCACAGCTACGCCGGTGCGGGCGCGACGATCGGCCCGGCGATGACGTTCGGCTATATCGCCGCGCTGGACATGGCGCGGCCGGTTGCGCCTCCGACTTAGGCTGCCGCCAGGATCAGGCCGCTGGTCGGGACGCCGGTGCCGGCCGTCACCAGCACCGCGCCGTCGCCGGGAACCTGGTTAACTGCCGTGCCGCGGATTTGCCTGACCGCCTCGGCGATCCCGTTCATGCCATGAATGTAGGCCTCGCCGAGCTGACCTCCGTGCGGGTTGAGCGGGAGCCGCCCGCCGAGCTCGATCGCGCCGCCGGCAATGAAATGCCGTGCCTCGCCGCGCGGGCAGAAGCCAAGCTCTTCCAGCTGCATTAGCACGTAAGGGGTGAAGTGGTCGTACAAGATCGCGGTCCTGATGTCGGCCGGATTCAGGCCGGCTTGCCGCCACAGCTGCCGCGCGACCACGCCCATCTCAGGGAGCCCGGTCAGCTCGTCGCGGTAGTAGCTGGTCATCGTGAACTGATCCGGTCCCGCGCCCTGTGCGGCGGCCAGGATCACCGCCGGCGCCGATGGCAGGTCGCGGGCTCGCTCCAGGCTGGTAACCACGACCGCGACGGCGCCATCACTTTCCTGGCAGCAGTCGAGCAGCCGGAGCGGCTCCGCGATCCAGCGCGACGCCTGATGGTCGGCAAGCGTGATCGGCTTGCCGTAGAACCAGGCGCTGGGATTCGCCGCCGCGTGCCTGCGGTCCGCGACCGCGACGCCGCCGAAGTCAGCGCTGGTCGCACCGTACACGTGCATGTAACGCCTGGCCGCCATCGCGACCGTGGCGGCCGGCGTGGACAGCCCCATCGGATAGTGCCAGCCGTTGTCAATACCCGACGAGGTTGTTGCCTGGACCGCGCCGACCGCCACCTGGCCGAACCTGCGGCCGGACCGCTCGTTGAGCGCCCGGTAACAGACCACGACCTCGGCCGCCCCGGTGGCGACCGCCATGGCCGCGTGATGCACGGTCCCGCACGCCGCGCCGCCGCCGTAGCCGACCTGCCCGAAGAATGTCAGTTCTGTTATCCCTAGCTCGCGAGCGACGGCCACCTCGGCGTTGCTGTCCATGGTGAACGTGACCATGCCGTCGACGTCGGCTGGCCGCAAGCCGGCATCCTCCAGCGCGGACCTGACCGCTTCGGCAGCCAGCCGGAGCTCACTGCGGCCAGATTTTTTGGAGAACTCGGTCGCGCCGATGCCAGCGATCGCAGCAGCCGGAGCTCGCGCCGGGCCGGTCACGACGTGCTCTCCAGCACATCGATCACCGCGGTTGCGATGATGTGATCGCCGAGGCTGCACCTGCCAGTGACCTGGACCTCGTAGCGGTCACCGTCCGCTATAGCGGTTCGATCGGTCACGCGCCCGGTGAAGGTGAGCGTGTCCCCGGCATAGCAGGGAACGCCCAGCCGAACCGATGTCTGGCGCAGCAGCGCCTGCGGACCCGCCCACTGCGACACGAAGCGCTGGACCAGGCCGTTGTCGGTCAGGATGTTAACGAAGATGTCCTCGCTGCCGTTCGCGACCGCGAGGTCCCTGTCGTGGTGAACGGGCGTGAAGTCGCGAGTGGCCAGAGCGCCGGCGACCACGAAAGTCGCGGTGACATCGACGGTCATGTCGGGAAGCACGGCCGGCAGCTCACCTGGACCAGCCGGGGTCTCGGCCGCGCGCCATACCGGCAGCGAAAGCTCGTCGTCGATCCGCATGAAGCCAATCTGAACCGGCATGCCGATGCTGACGCCGTCAGGACTGATATCCGGCATCTCCGCGAGCAGCCGCACTCCCTCCTCGAGCTGCACCAAGGCGATGACGAGCGGCAGCGTCTTGCCGGGCACGGGCGGATGGTGGTGTACCACGTAACTGAAAACCTCGCCGGCGCCGGAAGCCACGATGTATCTCTGGCTCGGCGACCCGCACTGTACGCACATCGGCCCAGGCGGGTGCCTGAGCGCGCCGCAGTCGTCGCAATGCTGTATTCGCAGTTCACCTTGCCGCGTGCCCTCCCAGAAGAACGCGGTATCAGGGGAAACGACCGGCCGCATGACAAAGCTGCCGCCAGGCCCGCCGGGCTGCCCGGCACCGGCCTGCGGCTCCGACGACCGGGCGCTTACGCCTTGCTCAGGGCGGAACTTGAGTATCCGGAAGTCCATCGTGGCGACTATCTCTTCGCCGCTGTACCAGGACTGCCGGGTCGTGAAGAACCAGC
>DATELR010000232.1:0-5663 GCA_035276345.1 Streptosporangiaceae bacterium
CGGCCTGGTCCGCCGGGGCAGTTCGCTGTCCTGGCACGCCTGCACTGTCGGCCCGCACCGGTAGGGTGCCAGGTCATGAGGAACGTGCAACCCGAGGTCTTCCTGGTCGCCAGGCCCCAGCTGGACTATGACGCCGTCGCCGCGTACCTGGGCGAGGTAGGCGGGACAAGCTGGCTCGAGCGGCTCGACAAAGGGCATCTGGACAACGATGCCCTGAACCTGGCCGAGTTCGCCGGGCGGCTGTGCTACCGGTCCTGGGAACCCGGGTTGAATCCCAATGTCACCAGGGTGCGTTCCGAGCAGGACGCGTACCTGCAGAACATCCTGTCCAGCGCCCACGGGTCCGTGCTTGAGCACGTCATGTTCAGCTTTGCGCTGCACAACGTGAGCCGGGTCATGACCCATGAGCTAGTCAGGCACCGGCCTGGAGTAGCCATCTCGCAGGAGTCGCTGCGTTTCGTGAGGCTGGCCGACATCGGCTTCTGGTTTCCGCAGTGGGCCAGGGACGACCCCGCGCTGATGGAGCGGGCGACCGCGGTGCTCGGGCAGCTCGAGGAATTCCAGCTCTGGATGGCCGACCACTTCGGCCTCGACGCTCCGGGCGTCCCGTTCAGCGAGAAGAAGCACAAGACCTCGTTCATGCGCAGGTTCGCGCCGGACGGCGTGGCCACCGGACTGCTCTGGTCGGCCAATATCAGAACCCTGCGGCACACCATAGAGGCGCGCACCGATCCCGGCGCCGAGGAGGAGATCCGGCTGGTCTTCGGCAAGATCGCTGAGATCATGCAGGCTGAGGCGCCGGCGCTGTTCGGTGACTACACGGTCAAGGACGGCACCTGGATCCCCGGCTGGCGAAAGGTCTAGCCGTCGGCGGCGGGCGGGGCCAGGTTCTGGCGCTGCGGCCACCTGGCTAGTTCCAGCGCTTCGACGGGGTCGTGGTGCAGCCGGCCTGCGGGCACCCGCTTGGAGAGCATCTGCGCCGTCGCCCTGACCATGCCCGCAGGACCGGCAACGTAGACGTCGCAGTCGCGGAACGACGGATGAGTCCAGACCACCTCCGGCAGGCGCCCCACCCTGCCAGCGAAGTCCAGCTCATGCTCGGCCACCGGGATGACCGTCAGCGGCGGATATGCCAGCCGTAGCGTCTCCAGATCCCTGGCGTCGTACAGATCCCGCTTGCGGCGCACCCCAACGTACAGGGTGATCTCGCGGCGCCGGCCCTGCCCCGCAGCGCTGATGACTGCCTCAGTGATGGCCTTCAACGGCGCCAGCCCGGTTCCGCCGGCGATGCACACCAGGTCCCGGCCCGGGTCCTCGGGCACTCTCATCTCACCGCGCGCCGCGGCGAGCAGGACGGTATCCCCTGTGGCGCAGTGGCTAACCAGCGCCGTACTCACCATGCCTCCTGGCACAGCGCGGACGTGAATGTCGATCAAGCCGTTGTCCCTTGGCGCGTTAGCGACCGAATAGCTGCGCCAGCTCCTGGGCCACCGAGGCGTCTGAATCTGGATGTACTGCCCTGGAAGGTAGCGGAGCGGCCCGTCGGGCCTGATCGTCAGGACCGCGACGGTCTCGGTCCGGCGGTCATGCTGGACGATCTCCCCGGTCCACCATGGCGGCTGACGTGCGGCGTCGTCTGCGGCCGCCGCCGCCATCACAGCGGCGAACCATTGCGTCGCGTCGCGCCAGGCAGTGGCAGCCTGGCTAGTCCAGGAGGGGCCGGAGACGTACTCAGCCATCGCTACCACGGCATCGAAGAACGGCCGGTAGTGCTTCTCCCGCACCCCGAACTTCCGATGATCCCTGGCGATCTGGCTAAGCCGCTGCTCCGTCCGCTGCAAATCGTCGAGCCCCTCGATGAGCCGGGTGAACTCGCGAAAAACGGCAGCGCGGGTCTGCGTCATCGCGTGCTGGAAGAAGCCGCGCAGGTCGGGGTGAGCGGTAAACAAGCGCGCATAAAGATATTCCATCGCGGCGTCAGGATGTGCCTTAAGATCGGCAAGCAATTCCCTGACCGTTCCCCGGTCGAAAGCGGCGACGTGCACGTACGCGGGTTTGACGGTATCCTCGCGGTTCACCGGGCTGCCAGTATGAGCGAATTGCTGCGGAATTGGCGACGCGGCATAACCGCCGGGAATGGCCGAAGTCGGCTTATCCCGGTCCCTCATGCTCGCCACGACATGCAAGTCTCGCAGCAAGACCCGGTATCTACCACCGATTCGGTATAAGGCGTTACGACAAACGCAGCACGAATTTGATCACCTAGCGTCCTGTCTTGGGTGCACGCGGTGATGTCCCGTCTGACCTGATCTGACGCGGTCGAAATTGGGTGATGCCGGGCTGATCTACGATGTTCCGGTGACTGAATCCCGATACTTTCGCTATCCGAACCTGCACGGAGACCTGCTCACCTTCGTCGCCGACGACGACGTCTGGCTCGCCCCAGCTGACGGCGGGCGGGCGTGGCGGATTTCCGCCGACCGGGCGCTGGCGGCCGGACCGAAGTTCTCGGGCGACGGCAGCATGGTCGCCTGGACCAGTTGGCGGGACGGCCCGCCGGAAATTTACCTCGCAAGCACCGACGGCGGCGCCGCCACACGGGTCAGCTACTGGTCGAACCAGGGCACCAGGCTCCGGGGCTGGAACCCGGCGGGGGAGATCCTCGCCACGACCGCCGCCGATCAGCCGTTCCAGCACTACACCTGGGCGTACGCCATCCCTGTGCAGGATGATGCCGGGCGTTTCGCTGAGAATCGCAGGCTCCCGTATGGCCCGGTTGGCGACATCGCGATTAATGCCGCATCCATCGCATTGCTGACTGGCAGCTACCAGGACCCGGCGTTCTGGAAGCGCTACCGCGGCGGCACCTCAGGCCGGCTGTGGGTGGCCGACGAGGCCGAAGACGGATCGCAGCCCTCTTTCCGCCGAGTGGCCGCCGACCTGTCCGGCCAGTTCTACAGCCCGATGCTCGCCGGCGGCAGGCTGGCGTTCCTCAGCGACTTCGAGGGCGTCGGCAACATCTACTCGTGCGCACTGGACGGCAGCGACCTTCGCCGCCACACCGACAACGACGCGATGTACGCGCGCAACGCCAGCACCGACGGCAGCAGGATCGTGTATCAGAGCGCCGGGGAGATCTGGATGCTCCCTGACCTCAGCGCGGACAGTGAGCCGGTGAGGCTGGATGTCACCCTTGGCGCCCCTGCTTCCGGCCGCGCAACGAAACTGATCTCGGCTGGCGATCACCTCGACGGCCTGAGCTGTGACGCGACCGGACAGGCAAGCGCGGTCCAGGTACGCGGCACTGTGCACTGGCTGACGCACAGGGAAGGACCGGCGCGAGCTTTGTCGCCGATTCCCGGCCCGATCGCCCGCCAGCCGCGAGTTCTGGGCGATACCGGCAGCGTGATCTGGGTCGTCGAGGTCGACGGCAGCGACGCGCTCGAGATCGCGCCGTCCGAGGGCCTCGCGCCAGGGGAGTCGCCGCGCCGGCTCGCAGCCGGCCAGATCGGCTGGGTCGGCGAGCTAGCGGCGGCCCCCGACGGCAGCGTTGTGGCGGTTGCCGCACGTGACGGCAGGCTGCTGACCGTAAGGGTGGAATCGGGAGAGGTCACCGAGGTCGCGCGCTCGGGCAACGGGGCGATCAGCAACCTGGCGTTCGCGCCCGATTCTGCCTGGCTCGCCTGGTCTCAGCCTGAGCCTGGCGACCTGCGGCGGCTGAGGCTGGCCAGGCTTGCCGATCGCCAGGTTGCCGACGTCACCGACGGCAGGTTCGTCGACACCGATCCGGCTTTCACATCCGACGGGCGCTACCTGGCCTTCTTGTCCAAGCGGAACTTCGACCCTGTCTATGACGCCCACTTCTTCGACCTCAGCTTCCCTTACGGCAGCAGGCCGTTCCTGATCACGCTGGCGGCCAGCACACCGTCACCGTTCGGCCCGCTGGTGGGTGGCAGGCCGGTGGGATCCGGCAAGGACGACGAGGACGGGTCGAAGGCGCATGGCGCAACGGACTCGCAAGGCACCGAAGCCGCGGCCGACTCAGGGTCCCCGGAAGCCAAGAACGGCAAGGGCAAGGCCAAGGTCAAGCCAGTCTCGATTGACCTGGAAGGGCTGAGTGCCAGAGTCGTCCAGGTTCCGGTTCCAGAGTCGCGGTACAGCTCGCTGCGCGCGGCCGAGGGCGGGCTCGCGTGGCTGCGCGAGCCGCTGAGCGGCAACTTGGGCGAAGGCGGCGCCAAGCCGGATGACGACCATCCGCGCCCGTCGCTGGAGTATTTCGACATCAAGCGATCCAAGTGCACCGAACTCGCCGACGAGGCGAACTGGTTCGAGGCCAGCGGTGACGGCAGCAGGCTGGTGATCAGGGATGGTCAGCAGCTCACGATCGTGCCCGCCAACCGCAAAGCCGACCCGGACAACAGCGACGACCGGATCAGCGTTGATCTGTCCAGGGCGAGGTTCCTGGCCGACCCGGCCGCTCTGTGGCGCGCGGCGTACGAAGAAGCCGGCCGCGCCATGCGGCACGAGTTCTGGATAGCCGACATGGCGGACGTGAACTGGGACGGCGCACTTGCGCAGTACCGGCCGCTCCTCGACCGGATCGCGACCTCCGACGACTTCGCTGACGTGCTGCATGAGGCCGTCGCCGAGCTCGGCAGCTCACACGCCTACATCATGCCGGCCAACGGGTCCGACAGCACCGGCCAGGTGGCCGGGCAGCTCGGCGCCGACCTGGAGGCGGATTCGGACGGCTGGCGTATTTCCAGGATCGTGCCAGGGGAGTCGTCGGACCCGCGGGCCCGGTCGCCGCTGGCGGCGCCTGGAACCCAGATCTCCGCAGGTGACGTGGTAGTGGCGGTCGACGGCCGGCCGGTTGATACCACGACCGGCCCGGCGCCGCTGCTGGTCGGCGCGGCGGGAAAGCCCGTCGAGCTGACAGTGCGGCGCGCGTCAGACAGCAAGCCGCACCGCGCGGTCGTCGTGCCGCTTCGCAGCGACCTGAGGCTGCGTTACCAGGACTGGGTCGCCGGACGGCGCCAGCTCGTCCGCGAGCGGACTGACGGCCGGGCAGGGTACCTGCATGTGCCCGACATGGTGAGCGAAGGATGGTCCGACTTCCACCGGGACCTGCGCGGCGAGATGGAGAAGGAGGCGCTGATCGTCGACGTCCGCTCGAACCGCGGCGGCCACACCTCACAGCTCATCGTGGAGAAGCTGGCCAGGCGGGTCATCGGCTGGGACACGGTGCGGCATGGCAGCCCGGAGAGCTACCCGGTGCAGGCACCCCGCGGCCCGGTCGTCGCCGTCACCGATGAGTGGGCCGGCTCGGACGGCGACATCGTCACCGCGGCGATCCAGATCATGAAGATCGGAACCGTGATCGGCGCGCGCACCTGGGGCGGGGTGATCGGCATCGAGGGCTGGCATCAGCTCGTCGACGGCACCTCCATGACGATGCCCAAATTCTCGTTCTGGTTCAGCCAGTTCGGCTGGGGAGTCGAGAACTACGGCGTCGACCCCGACGTCGAACTCCTGATGACCCCGAACGACTGGGTCGCGGGCACCGACGTCCAGCTCGAAAGGGCGATCAGCCTCGCCATGGAGACGCTGCAGGCAGAGCCAGCCGCCGCGCCGCCGGACACCACGGCGCGCCCGTCACGCCG
>DATELR010000233.1:0-11190 GCA_035276345.1 Streptosporangiaceae bacterium
TGATCCGCTCGCAGAAGGTCGGCCGGACGCGCACCTGCAGCATCAATCCGGTCGCTCTGCGCTCTGCGGAGGGTTGGCTCGCCGACCGGCGCACCATGGTCGAGCACCGCCTGGACAGGCTTGGCGAATACCTGGCAAAGACGGCCGGCACGCCAGATCCAGCCCTGGCCACCGATTCCCGCGAGACATCCAACGAACATGAGGAGCAGCAGTGACCGAGCGTTCTGTCATCCACGACACGTTCTGCATCGAGCGGACTTACCCGGCATCGCCGTCGCGAGTCTTCGCCGCTTTCGCGTCGAGGGAGGCTAAGGATGCCTGGGGCGGCGATCCTGACATGGATCCCACAGACGCTCACCCGGCTAGTAATGAGTTCGACTTCCGGCCTGGCGGCCGGGAGCGCTTTAGTTTCAAGTACGAAGACAGAACCTTCGGCTACGACGCGCTCTACTACGACATCGTGCCGGACCAGCGGATCGTGTACAGCTACGAGATGTACGTCGATAGCGCCAGGATCTCGGTGTCCGTCGCCACCATTGAGTTCGCCACGAGTGGCGACGGAACCGCGCTGGCCTGGACCGAGCAGGGTGCTTACCTGGACGGCATCGATGGTCCGCAGGCGTCCGTGCTGCGTGAGGAGGGTACGGCCGGAATGTTGGACGGCCTGACGCGATACCTGCAGGCGCCGCCGGTGAGCTGATCGAGCGGACTCGGACCTGACTAGATCACCAGCGCTCCCTGCGGCGGGCAGATTCCAGCCGCCAGCCGCATTAGCTCCGCGTCCCCGCCGTCGGGTCCCAGGATGCCGACGCCGATCCACACGCCGGTCGCGACGGCGCGAACGGGGATGACGAGCTCCGGCCGGCCGGACAGGCTGGCGGGCGTCGTAAAGCCGAACGCGCTCAGCCGGAACTCCTGTAGCTCACCTGCCGAGGCGGTCCGCAGCGGCGGGAGGTCCTTCATCACTGGCAGAACCGCGACGGCGTCGCCCGGCAGAGCGTGGCCGAGCGCTTCGGTGTAGGCGTGCCAGTCGCTCTCATCTTTGAGCGAATCCTCCGCTGCCATCCCGCTCAGGTCCTGGCCGCGCCTGGCCCGGCCTGCTACGTCGGGAGCCAGGACGTCGATGTTCGCTGCGAGCCAGCGGCCGTGCGTAGCCCAGACCTGCCTGGCCTGGATCCGGGAGAATAGGTCAGCGGCCTCGCTGTTGCAGAACGCGCCAATGTCCCACTCGGCCAGCTCGCACCCCGTGCTCTCTGCCAGCGCGGCCGCCACCGAGCGGACAGCGCCCGATGTCGCTTCTGCGACCTCGGCAAGGCCATCCGAAGGGACGAATACTCGCCGCACTGGCTCGCCGGCCCGCACGCCGGACATGACGTCCAGCACTTGCCCGAGCGTCCCGAGATCCCTCGCGAGCGCGCCAACAGTGTCGAACGCCGGCGCCAGCGGGAGCACGCCCTTCGTGCTGATCAGGCCATGCGTCGGCCGCAGTCCGTACAGGCCGCAAGCCGCGGCGGGAGCCCGGATCGACCCGCCAGTGTCCGTTCCGACTCCGACATCGGCCAGACCGGCGGCGACCGCAGAGGCCGGCCCGGAGGATGACCCGCACGTGAAGCGGTCAGGAAACGCCGAGTTCAGCGGCGCCACGCCTTCGCCGGCATTCCCGATAATCGACCACGCGAGCTGGTCCAGCTTCGCCAGGCCTGCGATTGACGCGCCAGCGCCAACCAGTCTCTCGAGCACAGGCGAGGTGTAGTTCCACGGTGGATGTGTCTCGCGCCATCGCGGATGACCGAAGGATGAGACGTGCCCCTCGATGGCGAACATGTCCTTCACCGCGAGCCTGAGTCCATTGAGCGTTCCGGTCCCGGCGGCCGGCATGCTGAACGAATCCGGCACCCAGCAGTCAGGTGGCACTGGGCCTGGCAGGTCAATCACCTCGGGAAATAGGCATGGCGACATCGCAGATGTATTCATCTGCAGCCGCGAAGAGCGGTTCGACGCCTGGCAAGTAGACCTCTCTGGACGGACCGGCCCGCGTCCAGCCATGGGCGGAGATCCAGTGAGCCAGCTGATCATAAATTGACAGGATTGCCGGAACTTCGAAATGGGCCTTCGTGACCTGGATGAATGCCTCGTGATGAGACGGATCGACTCGCCATGCCAGCTCGGCCTGATCCTCCGGCAGGTGGTTCACCGGCACGCACACTTCGACGGGTCCGTCGCTGTCAGCCGAGACCAGGCCGTGGAAGATGACGAACCGCTTGCCCGCGACGCCGCCGCACCGCTCCGCGTGCGCAACCAGGCGCGCGGTGGCTTCCCTCGTCCAGGTGAGCTGCCCAAGGTAGACGTGACGTTGCTCGGTTAGCACCAGCTGTTCACGCACCCACCGGTCATCGACAGGAAGCAGGTCGCTCGGCGGATCTGAGGTGGCCATGCCTGGCCTCAAGACGACGGCGATCTGCCGCTGGGCGGCGAACCGCCGTTCTTGCAGAGCCCAGTAGGAGTCGATCAGCTCAGCGGCCCCGGCTCCGTCGGCGTTCACCACCCCGGCGACGTCTTGCAGCGGCATGTCCAGGCTCCGGAGCAAGATGATCAGGCGTGCGGTAAACAGCTGGCTCTCGTCATACCGGCGGTAACCGTTATGCCCGTCGACAGCCGCCGGTCGCAGCAGGCCCAGGCGATCGTAAAGGCGAAGCGCCTTGATGGACAGCTGCGACCGGCGCGAGAACTCGCCTGTCGTCATCCGCGCAGGCTGGGCTGTCATGCTCGATGTCTACCGCACGGGGAAGGCGACATCCAAGACCTCATCATCCTCGCCTGCCGCAACAAAGTCCGTCCAGTAGCTCTCTCGCGGGGCAGCGGCGATGTTCAGGCCGTTGTCGCCGACCCATTGCTCAATCGCGATGTAGACATCGCCGATGTGGCCTGACTGGACGGTCTTCTTGGTAACCCTGACATACGCCTCGCGATGCGCAGGGATGGTCCGGCTGGCCGCGTCAGCGGGCGCCTGACGGTCAGCACGCAAGGGGGTGCAGCACTCCACCGCCGTCTCACCCTCATTCGGGTTCCCGTCGTAAATCACGATGAAAACCGGCTCCTCGGGCGCGTGGTCGCGCAGCAGATGAGGCTGGTCGAGGGTCCGCGCGCCCGAATCACCGGCAGCCTTATGCACCCTCGCCATTGCTCCCGGCAGCCAGCTCTCCAGCGCAGCCTGGTCCACCATCCGCTGCTCCGCGATGACGACCTGCTCGGGCACGTCGCGCATAACTACGTCCATTTGTCGTCTCCTTGCGGTCGGCAATCCTGACACGGTGACGATCCAGCCGGCCCTAAGGGCAGAGTCAAGTAGGTGCCGAAGTTCACGGTGATAGCGTCCCAGATCGTGACCGATGACCTGTGGCTTCGTTTCCTGTCCGGGCCGGACATTGACGGGCTGGGCTTGTCCAACGGGGAGATCATCGCCGCGGTCGAGGGCGCGGTGCGTGCCCACGGTGAAGGACGCGTGGTCGTGGAGCCGCGGGTACACCTGGTCCCGGACAACGGGGGCGCCGGGCACTTCAACGTACTGCGCGGGCATCACGGTGAAGCTGGCGTGAGCGGCGTCAAGGTAGTCGGCGACTTCGTGACGAACTATGCCGCCGGGCTGCCCAGCGAGCTTGGGCTGCTGACGCTGTATGACCCGCGGACCGGCGTTCCGCTAGCGATCATGGATGCCACCCTGATCACTGCGTGCCGGACCGGCGCCATGACCGCCGTGGGCGCCAGGTACCTGGCCCGCGGGGACTCCCGGGTGCTGGGTCACGTCGGGGCCCGCGGCACCGCATTCTGGAATGTCGTGCTGCTCGACGAGCTCTTCAGCCTGGACGAGATCCGGATCACGAGCCGCAGGCCGGAATCTCGTGAGTCTTTCGCGCGGCAGCTCGCGACGGTCACCCAAACCCCGGTGCGGGTGACCGCGAGTGCCGAGGAGGTCTTCGACGGCGCCGACATCCTCGTCGAGGCGTCGCGGCTGACCGTCCCCGAGGTCTTGCTGCGGACCGGCGCGGTCAAGCCTGGTGCTTTCGTCGTGCCGTACGGCACCATCAGCGCCGTGGAGCTTGACCTGCTCGACGTGATGGACAAGGTCGTGGTCGACGACTGGCGGGAGGCGCAGTCCGGGCAGTTCGGTGCGCTGCGACGCCATGTGGACAGCGGCCGCCTCTCGGCTTCGTCCCTGCATGCCGAACTGGGCCAGATCGTCGCCGGGCAGCGGCCAGGCCGGGAACGCGACGACGAGCGCATCTTGTTCTGGCATCGCGGCCTGGCCATCCTTGACATCGCGGTCGGCCTGGCGATCCTGCGCCGGGCCGAGGAGCAGGACGCCGGAACGATGCTCAGGTACCGCTAACGGTGCCAGCGGTAACAGCGACCCCTGACCTCCCGCTCATCCGCGCGATCGCGGGCGGGCAAGCCGTCCATATCGAGCCGGCTCTGCTCGAGGCGGTACGGCAGCGCCGCGAGCAGGCACTGGCAGCGCTGCGCGACGGGCGCCTTGTGTACGGCGTTAACACCGGCATGGGGAAGCTGTCCACGATCCGCCTCACCGAGGAACAGCAGCTGTCTCATCAGCGGAACCTGCTGCTAGCGCGGGCAGTTGGCGGTCCGCCATGGCTGGACGTGGCCGAGGCCCGCTCGGTCCTCGCGGTCCGGCTGGTGACGTTTTTGTCCGGCGACGCCGCGGTTTCGGCTGAGTTGTGCCAGCGGCTGGCCGACTTCCTGAACGACGGGATCGTGCCGGCGATTCCCCGTGCGGGCGGGGGAGCGGCAGGGGAGATCACGCACCTGGCGCACGCATTCGGGCCGCTGGTAGGCATCGGCCAGGTGCTCGATCCCGGCGGGGCCGCCCGGTCAGCGCGGGAGGTGCTGCGAAGCCGGGGGATAGGCGAATTCAGCCTGGGCCCGAAAGAGGGGATCGCCCTGATCCAGGGTGTGCCAGGAGCGACCGGACTATGCGTGCTGCGGCTGGGGGAAACGGCCCGGCTCACAGCGCTGATGGAAGCGGCAGCGGCGCTATCGGTCGTCGCCGTCAGGGCTCCGCGTGACCCGTACCAGGCTGGATGCGGCCGCGGCGACGACATCCTGGCCGGCGTGCTCGGCCGGCTGCGGGCGTTCGCGGGGGAGGAGGCGGCACCTGCGATGCTGCAGGCACCGGTGTCTTTCCGGGTGGCCGGCCCGGTGCTCACACAGGTGATCCGTGCTGCCGGTCTCCTGGAGGCAGCCGTGCAGCGGGCTCTGGCCGGCGTCACCGACTCGCCGGCCTTCCTGGACGGGCGGTTCACCGGGACCGCCGGGTTCCACGGGAACGACCTGGCCGCGCACTGCGATCTGGTGACGGCGGCGCTCTGCCACGCGGCTGAAGTGTCGTCGGCGCGCATTCACCGGCTGATGGACCCAGCGGTCACCGGGCTGAACGCGCAGCTTGCCCGCGAGCCTGGTCCCGATGCCGGTCTCGCACCGGTGCACAAGCGGGCCGCCGGCGAGATCCACGCCATGCGGACCCTGGCTTCGGCCACGCCAGTCGGCCTGATCGAAACCTCGGCGGGCCAGGAAGACGTGCAGTCCTTCACGTGGGAGTCGGTCGGCAAGCTGGCGACGGCATTGCGTCATGCGCGCGTGGTCACGGCGTGCGAGCTGCTCGCCGCCTACCGGGCGGCGGAGCTTTCAGGGAACAAGCTGCCGGCCGGATGCACAGCGCTGATGAGCTGGCTGGCCGGGATCATCCCGCCGATCGATGGTGACCGGCTGTTCGGCCAGGACATCGAGCTGCTGGTCCGGGCGGATCCTCCGCCGTTCCTCCCGGCTCCCCGGTTGTGATGAAGCAGGCAGCCGTCTCGATCATGGTACCACTTTGGTACCATGAGTTCATGGCAATGAATCTGCGGCTCGACGACGAGGACAGCGCATTGCTCAAGGCACTCGCTGAGGCAGAGCACGTGTCGCTGCACGAGGCTGCGCTGCGTGCCATCCGACGCAGCGCCCGCGAGGTTGCGCACACCGAGCGCGTCCGCGAGGCAACCGCAGAGATGCTCGACAGGTGGGGTGATGTCCTCGACCGGCTCGGCCGCGCATGAGTGAACGCGGGCCGGGGACGGATTACCTTGGCTTGGAAGATCTCCTGGATCTAGTCCAGGCGCTCGGCGCTGGTCCTGTCCGCGATCTAGGCCTGCTGGATTCGGCGTGCCACAGGCCCCAGGCGGCTTTCTTCGGCCAGGACGCCTATCCGACACCGGCGGGTAAGACGGCCGCACTTATGCACTCGCTTGCCTGCAATCATCCGCTCGTCGATGGCAATAAGCGACTGGCCCTGCTCGCCACAGTTGTATTCCTGCGGATCAACGGGTATCGGCTGGACCTTGCCGATGACGAGGCCTTCGACCTGACGGTCTCGGTAGCGGCAGGCCAGGTCGACGCCGACGGAATCCGGAAGCGCCTTCGGCTTGCCCAAGTGGGCGACTGAGCAGTTAGGCGCACGGGAAACTCTACTTAACATAATGTGCATTATCGGCGCGCTTCTGCTCGCCGCACGTCGGCCTGGCCGAGCGGGGTTTCGTACGTGGTCGTCGAAGGGCTAGCGGCCACGGCTCGCCAGGTGCACCGAGCATGCGGCGTTGTAGTGCTTCAAGGTAAGCCTTCCTCGCGAGTACGCCCACGAGCAGGTGCACAGATTCGGTACGTGGTCAGAAGTTATGACTTCGGTCGGCACGCCGCTGCGGCGCTCGGCGCGACCCGGCTGATAAGGCAGCGGCGGCCCGACGAGGGTAAGAGAAGGCCCCTCGGTCCTTGCCTCCTGGACAGCTCCGTCAGCCAGTGCGAGCCACTCCCGTGGCCTCGCAGTCGACGACGACGATGGGGTTGCCAGGCGTCGCTTGAAACGCACTTTGGCGCCGGGAATCCGGTCGCTCGCCCCGACGTCCATGGCATCTAGAATAGTCCGCTGAACTGGAAGATGGCCTTCGTCTGATCCACGGTCGCGTGGTGGATCTTCGCGTGAGCCGGCGCGCCTGATCTTTGCCGGAACATTCTGATCGAGAGGCGCGTTGACGAAAAGAGGACACGACATATCGTGTTGCTGGCGGGTGAGCCCGGGCCCTTCACCTACTCTGGGCTGACGAGGTGAACATGATGACCGGTTGGTATGCACAGCGGACGGCTGGCAGGTCGGAAAAGGCTGTGATCGCCGTGACGCTGCTCGCATTGCTGCTGCTGGCAGCCGTGCCGGTGGCTCTGCTGGCCGCAGTGATCATGATGATACTGGGCCACGTGGTCGGAGGGCTCGCCCTGTTCGGCGGCTCGGTATTCGTTGCCGCCGTGGCTGTCGGTATCGCCGGCATGACCGGGATGCGGCAGCTTCGCAAGCTGCTTTCGAGGGCCCAGTTGAATGTTGTGCAGATGGACCCCAGGCAGTTCACCGACGACGTCGCAGAACCGGACGGCAGCGACTACGACGACGTCGTGAAGCTGGATCGCAGCGAATACACCGAGGTCCGCTGACCGATCGCGCCTGGCGCCGGCACTCCCCCAGGATCAGAGCTCACCGGGGCGGTACGGTCGCTTATCAGCCTGGCGGAGCATCTCGTCCTGTTCCGGGTCGGGCATCAGCTCCCGTACCTCTTGCGCACAGCGGCAGGCCACGGCGATCTTGGCAGCCCACGCCAGCGCCTCCTCGCGTGAGGGCACGTCGATGACCGAGAACCCGCCGATGATCTCTTTGATCTCCGGATACGGGCCGTCGGTGACAGTCCCGTCGGTAGCCACGATGCTCGCCTTCTGGCTTTGCAGGCCGGTGCCGAAAACCCACGCGCCGGCGTTCACGGCTTCCTGGACCACCGCGTGCGCGGCTTTGCCCACGTCGGGCGCGTCCTCGTCCGGGATGTGATCCATTGCGCCAGCATCGAACGAGATCAAGTACCGCGTCATCGCAAGACTCCCTTGTCTCGGCGGCCTGCTCTGGCCGCCTCTCATCTGTCCTACGAACGCCTCGATTCGGATCCGACACTCTGGCGGAAGAAATCTCACCGGACGCTTCCGAGCCGGCGCTGTCGTGGCGAAAGGTCACAAGGTCGCCGACGCCGGGGCTGGCGGACTATTGGCGCCTAGAACGCCAAGCACCGAGCGCACAGCCTCGGTCACCGGGCTGAGGGGTTGATCGGAAGGCAGCCTCGTCACGCTCACGTGGCCAGGTGCCCCCTCGACCTGGTCTGCGACGTCCGCGAGCACAGTGCTCAGCTGCTGGACCGCAGCAGGGGACGGCGCCCTGGCTCCCCCGGCGATGGTGACGCCAGTAGCGGTCACCGCGTCTACTACTTGTTCCAGCCCCACTAGTGCTGGCCACCATGCGGTGGCGCGGCGGCTCACTACGGCTGGCTCGGACATGGTTCGCTGAAACTCGGCCCGCAGGTCAGACAGCGCCCGGTAGGTCTGACGCTTAAGCTGCGACCGCGACGACAAGTCTGTCTCCTCGTGGCCACGTGCTGCCGGGCCAGCTTCATGAGCGGTCGTCAGCGCCTCGTCCAGGTAGCGGCTGACAGCCCTGATGGTGCTAGCAAAATGGCCTGGGAGGTTAGCCCGCCAGCTGCTCGGCCAGAGCGCATATCCCACGAGCAGGACAATCGCGCAGCCGAGGAGGGTGTCGAGCAGCCGGTCCAGCGCAAGCTGCCAGCCGCCTGGCACGAGCAGGTCGATGAGCAGAACCACGAGGGGCGTCACGAACGTCGCGAACAGCCCGTAGTTACGGCTCAGCCCGTACGGCAGCAGCGCGGCGACAACGCCGAAAGGGATCAGCAGCCACGGCCCGTAGGGCACGGCGACCAGGATCACCGCGCCGAGCACGGCACCGACAACGGTGCCGGCGCCGCGCTGCACTGCGCGCGCGAACACCGAGCCGAAGTCAGGCTTGAGCACGATGGCCACCGTCAGAACTACCCAGTAGGAGCGCTGCAGCGGCAGCACCTCGCTCATGACGACGGCGACGCCGACGCATGCCATCAGCCGAAGCGCGAACGTCCTGATGACCTCGCCGCTCACTCGCTCATTCACGGACAGGACACGGTCGCGCAGCCGCCGCCTCTGCGGTGCGGATGCGGCTCGTGCCACGCCCGCTGGCGAAATCAGGCGTGCGACCACGTTGAGTGAGTCACGCACGGCGATGGCGCCGGGGCTGGTTTCCCATTGCTGGGCCGTGAGCAGCCGCCGCTGGCCGAGGCTGATGGCGTCGGCAGCCATGCTGACAGCGGCGATGACCGGCTGGGGAGCCCGGTTGCCCTCCTGATTCAGTGCCACGGCCGCCTCGGCGAGCAGGGTCGCCTGGTTGAGCAGGGCCATGAGGCGGGCCATCTCCGCGTCCCGCCCAGCCGCGGCGGACCTGGCGGCCAGCACTGCGTCATAGGCGGCGTTGAAGTCAGCAGCCAGATTCCGCCGGCACTCGGCGAAGCCAGGCGTCCCTGCCGTGCCGAGCAAGGCGGCCAGCGCGCGGTAGACGGCAGCGACGCTCCGGTGCTCGGCGGCCCTGGGAGAGGCCACCCATCCCGGCACGATGAGAATGAGCGCCCACAGGACACCGATCAGGAAGCCAAGTGCCGTATGCCACCAAGGGCGGACGGCGCCGAGCGGACCGAGGCCCAGTGAGGCGTAGATCAGCAAGTACAGCCCGGTTACCGACCAGATCCCGCTGATCGCGCTCATCAGCGCCGAGACTCCCGCCACGATGACCAGGAGCACCACGGCGATCCAGCCGCGGCCGTGCACGAACGAACCGACCGCCAGGCCGGCCGCGCCGCCGAAGAGCGCAGCAGAGAGGACCCGCTTCAGGCGGACCAGGTACGGTCCGCCGCGATCGACGATGGTTCCCATCAAGCCACCCATCGCGATCAGCAGTCCGAGCGCGCGCTGGCCAGCGGCGACAGCCACCGCCACCGGCAGGCAGATCGCCAGGGCGGCCCTGATCATGGCATCCCAGGGGACCGGGACCCGGCGAAACCTCACCACTTCTATCAGCCAGGCCGGCACGACCGCGTCGCGCACCTGGGCTGCCTGGCGAATCCGGACCACCGAGTTCTTTTTCCCGCACAGGTGAGCCAGCACGCTCGGGGCGGTCATCAGCTCGGCGCTGAAAGCGCGGGTTCAGGCTTAGCGGACGACGTACTCCGCCAGGTGCTCGCCAGTCAGGGTCGAACGGGCGGCGACGAGATCAGCGGGAGTGCCCTCGAAGACGATCCGGCCGCCGTCGTGACCGGCGCCAGGGCCCAGGTCGATAATCCAGTCGGCGCGGGCCATGACGGCCTGGTGATGCTCGATGACGATCACCGACTTGCCGGACTCGACTAGCCGGTCGAGCAGGCCGAGCAACTGCTCGACGTCGGCGAGGTGCAGACCGCTGGTGGGCTCGTCGAGGATGTATATGCCGCCCTTCTCCCCCATGTGAGTGGCCAGCTTGAGCCGCTGGCGCTCGCCGCCCGATAGCGTCGTAAGCGGCTGGCCGATGGTCAGGTACCCGAGCCCGACGTCCGCGAGCCGGTCGAGGATCACCCGCGCGGCAGGAGTGCGAGCGTCGCCGGTGCCGAAGAATTTCGCAGCGTCGGTCACCGACATCGCGAGGACCTCGCTGATGTCGCGGCCGCCGAGATGGTAGTCGAGCACCGATGCATCGAACCGCCTGCCGTCGCACTCGTCGCAGGTGGCGGAGACGCCTCTCATCATCCCCAGGTCGGTGTAGATGACGCCCGCGCCATTGCAGGCGGGGCACGCGCCCTCGGAATTGGCGCTGAATAGCGCGGGCTTCACGCCGTTGGCTTTCGCAAACGCCTTCCGGATTGGCTCGAGGAGCCCGGTGTAGGTCGCCGGGTTGCTCCGCCTCGAGCCGCGGATCGCGGCCTGGTCGACCGACACCGCCCCGGCTCCTGCCGGTAGCGAACCGAAGACCAGGGAACTCTTGCCCGAGCCCGCTACGCCGGTGACGACCACGAGGACTCCGAGCGGAATGTCGACGTCGACGTCGTGCAGGTTGTGTGCCGTGGCGCCGCGGATCTCCAGCGCGCCCGCAGGCTTGCGTACCGTTTCCTTCAGCGCAGCCCGGTCGCCGAGGTGGCGGCCGGTGATCGTGCCGGCCGTCCGCAGTCCCCCTGTCGTGCCCTCGAAGCAGACGGTGCCACCCGC
>DATELR010000234.1:0-13802 GCA_035276345.1 Streptosporangiaceae bacterium
GTTCGTCGTGCTGACTGAGACAGCCATCACCACAATCCGCAATGAATGTGACTTTCATACACCGCCGGGCGACCCGGGCCTGCGCGCGGACGCCCGGATTAGGTGGTTGCGAGTGGTTCGTCCTCGTGCCGAGCCAGGGAATGTTGCGCGTTCAATTAATGTTGTCACCGGCACGACTTCGGATGGCAGGACGGGTGCCCGCTTTGGGCGTCCTTTGCCTGGTGGGAGGATCAAGTTATGCCAGCAGTGACCGTCGAGGACATCTTGCTATTGCCCCGGATCACCGAGCCGGACAAGGCGGTGGCCCATGAGCGGCCGGTGCTCGCGATCACGACCGCGCCGTCGGGCTTCGAGGGCGAGGGATTCCCGGTTCGCCGCGCCTTCGCTGGTGTTGACCTGCGAGCCGTTGACCCGTTCATCCACATGGACCAGATGGGCGAGGTGGACTACGCACCTGGCGAGCCGCGCGGCACCGCTTGGCATCCGCACCGCGGCTTCGAGACCGTGACGTACATGATCGACGGCACGTTCCGCCACCAGGACTCCAACGGCGGCGGCGGCCTGATCACCAACGGCGACACCCAGTGGATGACCGCTGGCGGCGGCATCCTGCACATCGAGGAGCCGCCCGAGGACCTGGTCATGAGCGGCGGCTTGTTCCACGGCTTCCAGCTCTGGGTCAACCTGCCGTCCCGGCTCAAGATGGCGCCGGCCCGCTATCAGGACATCAGGGCTGGCCAGGTTTCCCTGCTCAGTTCCGCAGACGGCGGGACGCTGATCCGCGTGATCGCTGGCGAGGTTGGCGGGCATGCAGGTCCTGGCGTGACGCACACGCCGATTACCTTGCTGCACGCGACCGTTGAGCCCGGCGCCCAGCTGCGGCTACCGTGGCGGGCCGACTTCAACGCCCTGGCCTACGTGCTCGCGGGCTCCGGCACGGTGGGCGCTGACCAGCGTCCGGTGCACACCGGCCAGCTGGCCGCATTCGGTCCCGGCGACGTGCTGACCTTCGGCGCGCAGCGGCGGATGGACGGGCCGAGCGAGAAGCTCGACGTCCTGGTGCTGGGCGGCGAGCCGATCAGGGAGCCGGTCGCGGCCTACGGACCGTTCGTCATGAACACCAGGGCCGAGCTCGTGCAGGCCTTCGAGGACTACCAGGCCGGCCGGCTTGGCTCGATCCCGGCACAGCGCGCCGAGGTCCCCGAAGAGCCGCACCCAGGTCACGACGTTCTCTGATCGCGATCCATTGGCAGAGGTTTAGCAACGACGGGCCGTCACCGGTCAAGCACTGGTGACGGCCCGTTCTTGTGCTCTCGATATGCCACACTGACCCGGAGATGCGAGAAAACCGGCCGGGGGCAACGACATGACCGACGCGACCGACACCGTCAGTCTGGCTGAGGACTTCGCCAGGGACGGCGTCGTCTGCGTCCGCGGTGTACTCGATGCCGCCGAGCTGAACGAGGCGGCCGGAGCCATCGAAGCCGTGCTCGCCAAGCCCTCGCCGCTGACCCAGGTGGCCAGCGGGCCAGATGACCCTGGCGCCTTTACCGAGGACTTCTGCCGGTGGCAGGAGGTACCGGCGATCGAGCGGCTAGCCAAGCACTCATGCGTCCCCGGGATTGCCGCGGCGCTGATGCGAACCGAGCAGGTGCGGTTCTATCACGATCACGTACTGGTCAAGGAAGGCGGGACCCGGCAGCGAACGCCCTGGCACCAAGACCAGCCTTACTACAACGTCGACGGCCTGGGCGTCAGCGCGTGGATTCCGGTCGACCCGGTCCCGGCAGACGGATGCCTGGAAATCGTGGCCGGCACGCACGCCGGACCGTGGCTGATGCCGCGCACGTTCCTGCTCGGCGAGGCCAAATGGTTTCCCGAGGGCAGCCTGGCCGAGATCCCAGACATTGAAGCGGACCGGCACGCATTCGACATCCGCAGCTACGACCTTCAGCCGGGCGACGCCATCTTCTTCAACTTCCTCAGCGTGCACGGGGCTCCCGGGTTCCCGTACGCCGGCCGACGCCGGGTTCTTTCGCTGCGTTACCTGTCAGCGGACGCCAGGCATGCGCCGCGGCACTGGCGCACCTCGCCGCCATTCGACGGTCTGGACGCGGAGCTTCCACCAGGATCGCCGATGAACTCCCCGCTCTTCCCCATCGTCTGGCCGCCGACCGAGGTCTAAGACCGGGCTAGCTTGCCTCAGCGCCGGCTACGGCTTCTGCCCCGGACTCGGCAGCGAGGCGACGCAGCGCGCCGCGGACGATCTGCGGGTCCGTCGTGGTCCAGAACGGCGGCAACGATGCTCGCAGGAACCCTGCGTACCTTGCCGTGCTCAGCCGCGGATCGAGCACCGCGACGACACCACGGTCGGTCATCGTCCGCAGGAGCCGGCCCGAGCCCTGAGCCAGCAGCAAAGCTGCCTGCGTCGCCGCGACCGACATGAACCCGTTGCCACCGCGGGCGGCCACCGCACGCTGGCGCGCCGACGCCAGCGGGTCGTCAGGCCGCGGGAACGGGATCCGGTCGATCACCACCAGCCGCAGCGACGGTCCAGGGACGTCAACGCCCTGCCAGAGCGACAGCGTTCCGAACAGGCAGGTCGGCTCGTCGGCCGTGAACTGAGTGACCAGCTGGGCGGTCTGATCATCGCCCTGGCAGAGCAGCGGATACCCGATCCGTCCGGCAAGTTCGTCCGACGCTTGGCGCGCAGCTCGCATCGATGAGAACAACCCGAGAGTGCGACCGCCCGCCGCCTCGATGAGCTCGGCGATCTCGTCCAGGTAGGAGTCGGCCAGGCCGTCCCGTCCGGGAGGCGGCAGATGCCTGGCGATGTACAAGATGCCGCTGCGCGGGTGGTCAAACGGCGATCCGACGTCGATGCCCGACCAGGCCAGCCCGTGCCGCTCGCCCGGCTGGGCCCGGCCACTCTCGGCCCGCCCAGGCTCGGCCCGCCCAGTCACGGCTGGCTCCTCCTGCTCGCCGTCGGGCATCGCGGCAGGCGGCTGGTCGGCCGACCTCGCGAGCCCCCACTGCCGCGCAAGCGGATCGAAAGAGCCGCCGAGTGCGAGCGTCGCCGATGTCAGCACTATCGTCCTGCGGCCGAACAGCTTGCTGGCCAGCAGCCCTCCGACCTGAAGTGGCGCCACGCGCAGCGTGGGAGGGCGGGCGCTGTCGTCGCTCGCGGGACGGTCCATCCACACAACGTGAGTGCGGTCGGCGATGGCTGCGCCGAAGGCGCTGAGCATCCGGTCGGCGGCGTCAACCACCTCGCCGACCGCCGCGAGCGCGGCCCGGCGGGCCGCGAGGCGGTCGGGTTCCTCCTCGGCGTTTTTGGCGCTCGTCCGGAACTCGGTCGCGCATCCGGCCGCAGCGTCCCTGACCGACGCGATCGTGCTAGCCAGTACCTCATCCAGGACATCAAGCCGACCGGCCGGAATGCCGTGAAAAGCCAGTTCCAGGCCCCGGCCGACATCGCGCAGCCGCGTCACGGCTGCCTCGTCGATCATCTTGCCGCAGCGCCGCGCCGCCGTCTCGACGGCCGGCGCCGATAGCTCGTCGGACGCCACGGACGTGACCCGGTCGACCAGGTCGTGCGCCTCGTCAATGATCACCACGTCATGCTCGGGGAAGATGTCGAACTCCTCGAGCGCGTCGATCGCGAGCAGGGCGTGATTAGTCACGACGATGTCGGCCTTGCCAGCCTCGTCCCTGGCTAGCTCGGCGAAGCACTGATTGCCGAACGGGCAGCGCTGCACTCCGAGACACTCGCGGGCGCTGACCGAGACCTGACGCCACGCTTGCTCTGGCACACCTGGAACAAGCTCGTCCCGATCGCCCGTCTTTGTATGCGCTGCCCATTCGTGCAGTCGCTGCACATGCCGCCCGACTGCGGAGACGGCGGCGGGGTCGAACAGCGCACCGGTCTCGTCATCGGCCGGACCGCCGCGCAGCCGTTGCAGGCACAGGTAGTTCCTGCGGCCCTTGAGGATCGCGAAAACCGGTTCGCGGCCAAGGACCGGCGCGATCGCCTCAGCCAGCCGGGGCAGGTCGCGGTCGATCAACTGCCGCTGCAGCGCGATCGTGGCGGTCGAGACAACGATGGTGGCGCCCTCGCCGATCGCGTGCCTGGCGGCCGGGACAAGGTAGGCCAGCGACTTGCCGGTGCCCGTGCCCGCCTGGACCGCTAGGTGCTCGCCGGTCTCGATCGCCGCCTGCACAGCTCTGGCCATCGCGACCTGACCCGGACGCTCGGCCCCGCCGATTCCGGCCACCGCCGTCGCCAGCAGTCCTTCGACGGCTGGCTCACGAGGGACGGCGGAGGCGGGCATGGCTCAGAACGCTACCCCGTCGGCGACGTTCGCAGTGACCTCAGCAGGTGATGTTGGCGCGTCGCATTCTGGTCCACGCGACCGCACCGAAGATGACGGTATATGCGGCGAACGAGCCGAGCCCGTGCAGCACCTGCGACCACGCGATCGGCGTCCGCAGCAGAGCGTCGAAAGAGAACCAGAAGTGGGTCGGCAGGTATGGATGGATGACCGCGACCTGCGTGACGGCGTCGAGGATCTCGCTCACGATCACGAACACGAGGATCGTGGCCATGACCGCGATCGCGTGCTGGGTGAAGGTGGACAGCGCCAGCCCGACCGCACCGAGCGCCGACAGCGCCGCCGCCACGTACAGGACAATCAGCGCCAGCCTGGCCAGCCCGGCGCTCAGCGACACCGTGGTGCCGGACAGCAGTGTCACCGGCCCGACCGGGAAGAAGATCGCTCCCATCAGCAACCCGAGCCCTGCCACGAGCACGGTCGCGGTCAGGCAGAACACCACGATCATGACGTACTTCGTCACAAGCAGCCTGGTCCGCCCGGCCGGGACGGTCAGCAGTGTCCGCAGCGTGCCGATCCCTGCCTCGCCCGCCACCGAGTCTCCGGCGACGACGGACACCGACAGCGGCAGCAGCACCGTGAGCAGCACGTAGATCGCGAAAAGCGACAGGAACACGCCGTTCTCGGCGATCTGGCCGACGAAGACCCCCGCGCCAGGCCCGCCTGACCCAGGAGCGGGCGTGTTGATCCACATCACGATCCCGAGGAAGACCGGCGCTGCCGCGATAACAGCCAGCATGGCGAGATTGCGCGGCCTGAGGAAAACGTTCCTGAGTTCAGAACCGAACAACCGGAGCCAGTGCCTTACCGGAGCCGGATGCCACCCAGGCTGGGGCTTGGTCGCGCCGACCGCGCTAGCCGTTGACATCGAAGCCCTCTCCGGTCAGCTCCACGAACAGGTCCTCGAGGCTAGGCCGCACCTTTTCGAGCCCGGCCACGGGCACGCCAGCGTGAACAAGCTCGGCGTTGATCTTCTCGGGAGCGTGCTCTCCCAGCACGGCACTGACCTGCGCGTCGGTGATGCTGATATCAGCGAGCCCGAGCTTGCCCAGCACGTCGGCGGCAACTGCGGTTTCCGTGCTGCGGATCAGGATGCGCGGCTCGCCACGGCTGCGCAGCTCGGCGAGCGTGCCCTGGAAGACCAGCTTGCCGGTGCTCATCACGCCGACGTGGGAGCAGATCTGCTCGACTTCGGCGAGCAGGTGCGAGGACACGAAGACCGTCGTTCCGTCCGCGGCGATCTGCTTGACGAGCGACCTGATCTCACGGGTGCCCTGCGGATCGAGGCCGTTGGTGGGCTCATCCAGGATCATCAGGTCCCGGGGTCTGAGCAGCCCTGCGGCGATGCCGAGCCGCTGTTTCATGCCGAGCGAATAGGCGCGATATCGCTTGTCGGCAGCTGCGAGCAGGCCCACCTTGTCGAGCGCGTAATCGATGCGCGCCCGCGTCGTGGCCAGGTCGGCGCTCGGGTCGGCGGCATCGCACCTTGCGAGGTTCTGTCGGCCCGACAAGAACGGATAGAAGGCCGGTCCTTCGACCAGTGCGCCGACCCTCGGCAGCACCGAGTACAACCCGTCCCTGGCCTCCGCGCCGAGCAACTCAAAGGTTCCTTCGGTCGGGTGCACAAGCCCGAGCAGCATCCTGATCGTGGTGGTCTTGCCCGAGCCGTTCGGGCCGAGGAAGCCGTAAACGCTGCCGGGCGGGACCGCCAGGTCGATGTGGTCGACCGCGAGCTGCCCGCTCCTGAACCGCATGGCCAGCCCGCGCGAGGCTATGGCCGGTTCAGCCGCCAGCGTCACTTGACCTTGGCCGCGTCGGCGTAAAGGACGGACGGGGTGACTGCTCCGGCGAGCACCATGCCCTTATTGGTAACCAGGACCGTCAGCAGGCTTGTGCGCAACAGCCGGCCTGAACCCCACGAGCCGTGCACCGGCTTGGCCGCCCTCATCAGCACCCTGAGAATGCCGGGGCCCTGGCCGACGGGCCCAGAGATCTGCCGGAACGAGCCGCCACCAGGGTCAGCGCCACTCGCGGGAGCAAATGTCGCCGGTGCACCGATCTCGGGGAACGCTATCGCGGGTCCGATCGGAAGCGCGACTACCGAGAGCCAGCCGGTGCCGACAGTGCGCGGTCCGACCTGGGGGCTGATCTTCGGCATCGGGCCATGCTTCAGTGGCGACTTCGCGCCGCCCGGCACCGCCTTAAAGTGGCGTCCCGGCAGCGCGCCTGGCGGCGGGCCGGCCGGCTCGTGCACGGTCTTGACCTTTGCGCCAGGCGGAGGCGTGAACACGAAATTCGACTCAGCTGGTGTGGCGAAGCTGATCGAGGTATAGCCGATCTGGAACGCCGGGGCTGCCCCGCCGCGGGCGAAGACCTGCAGGCTGAGCGGCAGGTGGGTGTGCGCATCGACCGCGATCATGATCCGGCCGATCAGCGACCGATTGCTCCGCGGCGCGATCGCCAGCTGGTACGCGTCGCGCCCGGCGACCGTCGTCGTGCCAGGAACGGTAACGCGGGTGCTCGGGCCGACCATTTTCAGGAACTGGTTGGCGGCCTGCATCGGGGTCATCGGAACGACCGCGGCCTTACCGGGCTTGGCCGGCTGAGGGTGCTTACCGGGCGCGGCGATCCCGCTCGGCTGCGAGAGGACGTACTTGGTGGCCGTCTGGCCCTGGCTTTCCCACAGCCACGCCTGAGTCTTGTTCACGCGCAAGTCGGTCTCGCCAAAGGAAACCGGCAGCGCGACCCTGAGCTTGCGCGGCCCGCCGTACCAGATCTGGATCGTGTGAGTGCCGGAGACCAGGGAAGCCGGAGATAGTGGCGAGGAAGCCATTCCGCCGATGTCTGGCAGCGCGGGAAAGCCAAGATTCGCGCTCTGCGACACCGTAGCGATCATCGCGGACGGCGGCTTCGCCCGGTGCATCGCAGCCAGCAGCTGGGCGGGCGTCTGCCGCGGCAGAGCCGGAGCCGCCGCACTGGCCAGCATCGTCCCGGCGAGCACTGCGCCGACCACGACCAGTGCGCCGCCTGGTATTGCCCACCGCGGCGTCAGCCGGAACGGGCGTCGCTGTCGCATCTCGCTACCTCCACGGACAGCTGGGCGATCCGGCAGGCTGCCCTGCCAGAAAGCATACCCAGCACTTGGTTCGTCAGCGTCCGCCGCGCGAGCCGCCGGTCAACGCACAACTGGGGGCCATAGGTTATGACCAGCCGCGACCGGATCACCTGGCCACTCATGCATCGCGGCGAGGTTTTCGCTGGCGGAGTACCTGATCCCGGCCGGGCCTTGCGCGAATGCCTGGAGCACGTTGGCTGTTACCTGGCCGGTGAACGCAGCGGCGTCGCCAGACAGCTCGCCGCCGTACGGCGGCGCGAGCGACGGCACCCAGCGCGTGGTTCCCGTGCTGAAGACGCCGGCTCCGTGCCCGTGGGTGTAGTAACTGCTGTCGGAGTAGCTCCGGGTGCCGTGGCAGGTCACCGGCGAGTGCGAGAGGATCTCGATCGGCCTGGGCACCGGATACGCCGGATTCACCCGGTCGTACGCGTCGCCGACCAGGCCGCGGACCCTGGTGCCGAGATGGGCGCCCGTGCCATGAAAGAGCCACGAGTCAGGGGCGACGACGATGTAGTCGGCGGTCACCGGGTCCGCCTCGAACGACGTGCCGGTCAGCGACGACTCAGGGTCAGGATGCGGCGGCTGCCGCCAGTCGCTCGTGACGAGTGTGTCGTTCTTGCCATACATCGGATCCTGCCGGTAACTCGACTTGTAGCAGATCACGAGCCGATCGGCGCCGAGCCTTGTCGCGGAGAGCCTGATCCGCCTGAACATCGCGCTGGCACCGAAGAACGCCAAGTTCAGGCCGATGTTCCTGCCCGCCGTGACGTGCCGGCGCTCGGCCGGGGACCAGTACTCGTCGTGGCCCATCGAAAGCAGCGCCGTCGCGCCGCCGAGTGCGTGGCTGTCCCTGTCCAGGTCCACGCTGGTGGTGTACGCAAGCGGCAGGCCGAGCCGCTCAGCGAGGCTGACCAGTTTGCGTTCGAAGCGCAGGAATTCGTCGGCGCCAGTCCCGTCGTACGGCCGGTCCATGCTGACCGCGAGCGACCGGTCGCCGTAGCCGCCGGGGCCGGCGGCGAGGCTGTATCCGCCCCAGCTGTTGTATGCCTGCCAGGAAGCGACCGCGTTCTTCAGCACGGCCTTGCCCGCTGTGCTGAACGATCGCACCGTGACCGGTACATACCGCTGGGCGCCTGACGAGGCGTCGAGCCTCAGCAGGTAGGTTCCCTCCGGCCACTGGTCGGTCTGCATGGTAAGGGCCGGGTCCCAGTCGCAGCTCACGGTCCTGGTTGAACCTGAGGTGGTGGGCTGCTTTTGCCGGTGGCCACGAATCCAGCCCGACTGCCATACCTGCCGCGCCAGCAGCCCTTTGTACCAGCCGATCCGCAGAACGGAAACCCGGAATTCCCTCGAGGTCGTCGAGACATAAAGCGTGACCGGGTCGCCTTGGCGCACGCTCACCTGGCCGGTGAAGCCCTCGATCTCGTGGGGCTTGCCGAGGTGCCTGATCTGCCAGTGCGGCTCACCGGGCAGCGAGTTCTCCGAGTTCGTCGAACGCATTCGGATTTCGGTGGCGCTCGGCGCCGGACTGGACTTGCCAGACGAGGCCGTGCACCCGGCGACCGCGCTTCCGATTGCTCCCGCGGTCACGACCGCACCCGCTGCGCCAGCCGCGGACCCCAGGAAGGCGCGCCTCGTCGGATCTCTGCCAACACCAGACACGTGACCGAGCCCCCCACTGCTGAAGGTCGGCGCAGGGTGTCTGGCCACCTTCGGCTCCGCCTCTTATCCCCGAGCGCACCGCCTGTTACGCCCCGGGATTGTGATGCGGTGGTCAAGACTCAGGGCAGGATGGTCTCCAGCGCGAGGCTGAGCTTGTCCTCCCAGTCGGCAAGCGAACGAGTCGGCCCTGCGGGGGCCGGCTTGATCCGTTCCATGCATGCCAGCGCTGACCTGACGACGTCGGCAGGGCGTTTGGACGTCACTGACGCGTCGCCGATCTCCAGCTCGTAAAGCAGGTCATCCCTGCCGTGGCCCTGCACCATGTCCAGCAGCAGCAGCGGCCTGCCCACCGTCCGCGCTTCCGCGCAGGTTCCGCCGGGCATGGTGATCACCAGGTCCGCTGCCGCCATGAGCTCAGGCATCCGGTCGGTGAACCCGAACACAACCAGGTTCTCCCGTCGCTTGGCAACGTCGCGGAGCCTGCGCTCAAGGCGGCTGTTGTGGCCAGCGATGGCGAGCACTTTCAGTTGTGCGCCGGCGAGCGCGTCGGCGATCTCAGCGAGCGGGCCGTGGCCACGGCTTCCCGTCACGAGCAGCACGCAGCGATCATCCTCGGCAATCCCGAGACCGATCCGGGCGGTGCGCTGCCCAGGCGGCCGGTAGAACTGCCTTCTGACCGCCGGCGGAATGACGACCACCCGAGCCTCTGGCTCGAACCTGTGCACCGCGGGCTCCGCCGCCGCCGTCCTGACCAGGTACAGGTCTACTCGCGGATGGATCCACAACCGGTGCGGCGAGGCGTCATTGCAGAGCACGACGTGCCGCATGAACGGATAGCGCGGCGCGACTGTGCTCACCGCTGACACGGCGGCCGGGCTGATCGAGATCACCAGTTCGACAGGGTGGCGGTCGAGATAGTCACGCAGCCGCGGTACGAGCCGGAGCCGCGTCACGGCATCGGCCTGGAGCGCGAGCCGGCTCCCCGACCGCAGGGCGGCGTAGTGAATGGCATCATGCAGGCCGGGCACCGTCATGATCCGGCGGACGGTCGCCTCGGCGGTGGGTCCCCAGCCGTGCTTGCCCATCCATGTCGCGTCCAGCGTGTAGGTCGTCCAGCCAAGGGCTTCAAGAGTCGTCGCGCATGCTGCCGCAGCGGCTTGACGGCCTGTGCTGCTTGAGCCTGGCACAAGCAGCACCCGGCGGCGGGGCCTGCCCAACGAGCAATCTCCCTTCCCGGGACTGCCGGCATGGGCGGACCCTTTTAATTACCTTATGCGCATCTCGGTGCACGCTGCGCTAATGCACCATAGCGAATCATGCGCCAATTTCACCAGAAGACGACCTGCTTCGATCAAACCGGTTCTCCTGACAAATGTCGTAAACGATCAAGTGACTTGGCCCACGCTTGAACCGCGGCAAAGTCGGGGAACATGCAGTTACCTGCGCGCCAGCGCGCGGTGTGTCGGGGGCGGAGGTCAGGGTCGGATGAGGGGCAAGCCCTGCGCAGTTCTGCAACGACAGAGGATCCTCAGGCAGCCTTCAGGTAGCTTCCAGGCTGCTGGTGCTTACTTGTTCTAGCGGGGCCCGGGCGGAATCGGGCCCGGCACGCAGCGTCGCCCGCAGCTGCCCGGCTTGCCGCACCGGGCAGTGCGGGCGCGTTGGTGATGTGACCAGGCTTGGGCGAAACGACCGGACGGGTCGGCAATTGCCGCGCAGTAACCTTGCAGCGGGCGAAGGTGGTGGAGATGCAGGACGAGCGGAACAGCGAAGACCAGAGGCCAGATCGACCTGGGTCTGCGGATGAAGGTGCAGACACCGGTCATCAGCCTGGTCAGAGCGACGCTGGACCTGCACAGCCGAGCCCCGTTCCGCCGGATGATCCTGGCTCGGCTGCGCCAGAGCCGAGGACACCCTATTTCGGCCATCCCGATTACGGTCATACCACTCCAATAGGCCACCCGGGCGAATCTGGCGGTTACGGACCCAGTGGTTATGGACCTGGAGGTTATGGCCAGGGGGGCTACCCACCTGGCGGTTACGGACCCAGTGGTTACGGACCCGGTGGTTACGGACCCGGTGGTTATGGTCCTGGCGGTTACGGACCCGGTGGGTACGGCCAGGGCGGCTACGGCGGCTACTACCCGGAACCGGGATCTCGGGCTCGTCGCAGGCGAACGCTGCTGACCTACCTGACGGTCGCCGTCGTCGCGGCCGCGGTGGGCGCCGGCCTGACCGGGTACGCCTTGCACAGCAACCAGAGCTCATCCCCGTCCGCCGGTGGTGCGCCCAACGGCGGCAACCCGGGTAGCTTCCCCGGCATCCCAAGCGGCGGCAATGCGGCGCAGCACAGCGTGAACAGCCCGGCCGAGCGCAACGTCGTGAGCGCGGTCCGGCCAGGACTCGTCGAGATTTCGAGCGACCTCGGTTACCAGGCCAGCCAGGCCGCCGCGACCGGCATGGTGATCAGCAACGACGGCCTCGTGCTGACGAACAACCACGTGATCACCGACACGACCAAGCTCTACGCGACCCTGGTGTCGAGCGGCAAGCGATACAAGGCCCAATGGCTGGGATACGACTCGGCCGACGACGTCGCCGTGATCAAGCTGGTCGGCGCGCACAACTTGCGTACGGTGCCCCTCGGCGACTCCGGGACCGTGAAACTCGGCGACAAGGTGATCGCAATCGGCAACGCCTACGGGACAGGCCGGTTCCCTGCCGTGGTCGGCAAGATCACCGGCACGAACAGGACGATCACCGCGAGCGATAGCGGAGCTGCCACCAAGGAGACACTGCACGGCATGCTGCAGACCAATGCCGGCATCGTGCAGGGCGACTCGGGCGGTCCGCTGGCCAGCATGTCAGGCAAGGTGATCGCGATGAACACCGCGGCCGCGACCGGAAGCTTCGGTGACTCAACCCAGAACGTCGGGTTCGCGATACCGATCAACAAGGCGCTTCACATCGCCAGGCAGATCATCAGCGGCAAGTCCGGCCCGCAGATCCAGATCGGGTCGACCGGCTTCCTTGGCGTCCTGGTCCCGGCGGGTGCGGCCAGCACCGAAACGAATCCGCAGCAGCAGCGGCAGCGTCAGATGAAGCAGGATCAGGGGGCATCGGGATTCCCCGTGCAACCGTCCCCACCGGTTTGCTTGCAGAGCCAGGAGGGCGCGGGCGTCCCGACTCACGTCGCGCCGGTTCCGTCAGGCGCCCTGATCATCGGTGAACTGTGCGGCACTCCCGCAGACCGGCACGGGATCGTCGCCGGCGACGTGATCACGTCCGTCGGCGGGCACAAGATCGCCTCGCCGAAGCAGCTGACCAGTGTCATGCTGCAGTTCAAGCCAGGTGAATCCGTCAAGGTCACCTGGGCCGATGTCCATGGCGCGTCGCATACCAAGGCGCTTGACCTCGTGCAGGCCCCGCCCAGGTAACAGTCACGGCACATGCCTCCGGGCGGATTTAGCTCGCAGACCCCTGCAGCCAGGCCCGCATCCGGCTCTCGCACTCGGCAACAGCGGCCAGCGGCACATGCTCGCCGCGGGAGTGAGCTAGCGACGGATCGCCAGGACCGAAGTTGACGGCAGGAACGCCGAGCGTGTCGAACCTGGCCACGTCCGTCCAGCCAAGCTTGGCGCGCGGCGTGCCACCCATGGCGGCGACGAACGACGCGGCTGCCGGGCTGCCGAGGCCGGGCCTTGCGCCGCCGACAGCGTCAGTGATCGTAACCGGCCAGGCTGCGAATACCTGGCGTACGTGATCTGCCGCCTCATCGGCAGAGCGATCCGGAGCAAATCTATAGTTAACGGTCACGACGCACTCATCAGGTATGACATTGCCCGCGACCCCGCCCCGGATGCCGACCGCGTTGAGGCCCTCGCGGAAACGCAGCCCGTCGACCTCGGGCTCGCGCGCCTGATACTTCCGCAGGATGGCGAGGATCTCCGCTGCCCCGTGGATCGCGTTGCGACCCATCCACGCCCGCGCGCTATGTGCGCGTTCCCCATCCGCCCGGATCTCGGCCCGCAGCGTGCCCTGGCAGCCACCTTCCACAACGCCGCCCGTCGGCTCGAGCAAAATCGCAAAGTCCGCCGCCAGGCTTGCCGGGTCGTTCCTGCTGAGCCGCAGCAATCCGTTGCGCTCGGACTCGATCTCCTCGCAGTCGTACCAGACGTACGTCACGTCCACGACCGGGGCCGCGACCTCCGCTGCCAGCTTCAACTGGACGGCAACCCCGGACTTCATGTCCGCGGCCCCGCAGCCGTACAGCACCCCGTCGTCAACCCTGGACGGGACGTTGCCTGCGATCGGCACGGTGTCAATATGACCGGCCAGCACGACTCGCTGCGGCCTTCCCAGATCGGTCCTTGCGACAAGCGCATTGCCGTCGCGGGTGAGGGTCAGGTGCTCGCACTCGCCGAGCGCGTCCTCGATCGCATCGGCGAGCGGCCCCTCCGAGCCGCTGACCGATTCGATATCGATGAGTCGCGCGGTCAGGTCGCCAGGGCTGAGGGAGAGGTCAAGTTCCACGGCCGGCAGCATAGCCCGTAGCTACGTGCTGCCCCGCTGCCCGGGGATCAGGCCGCGCCGTCCCGAAGCCGCCTGAATCGTTACCCGGTCGCAGGCGTCAGCCC
>DATELR010000235.1:0-5446 GCA_035276345.1 Streptosporangiaceae bacterium
CGGCGTCCGGGTCGCCGCACGCCCGCTGCCTGACCTCGGCCGATGTCCATGCGCCTATTCCCGGCAGCGCCTGCAGCCTGCGATCGGCCTGCTCAGGCGGCAGGTGCAGGATCTCTTCGAGACGGTCGGCTACCCGCGCGGCGGCGGTGATCGTCCGCGCCCTGACCGCCTCCACGCCCGCGCGATGCCATTCCCAGGATGGGATCGACGCCCACCCGGCCGGCTCTGGCGGCACGCGCATGCCCGGGGGCGCCGGGCCAGGCGCGGGTTCGCCGAATCTGCGCAACAGCAGCCGCCAGCCTCGCCACGCTTCCTTGCCGACGACCTTCTGCTCGAGGACGGCGGGGACGAGCGACTCCAGCACTAGGCAGGACCTGCCGATCCTGATCGCGCCGTGCCGCCTCGCCAGCTCGCGCAGCACCGGATGCTGTGGAACGAAGTCCTCTGGCCGGTCCTGTTCGCCGAGTACGGCAGGCAGGCTCTCGAGCAACCAGCCAGCGCCCGGACCCCAGGCCTTCGCGTCGGCGAGCGTCACGCGTGCGCCAGGCCGATCGGCCGCGGCGACGTAGCGCCAGGCAATCCGGAGGCTGCCTGGCCCGTCGGGGGTGCGGCAGGCACGCCAGATCGCGCCCGAATGGTCGGTCGCGTAGGCGGGATCGCCGGTTCCGCGTCGATGTACCGACAGAACGCTGGCTACGTCAACGGCGAACGGCGCCTGCCAGCGCCGTTCGAGCGACTGCCGCATCGGGGCCGCCGGTCACAAGCCGGCGAGCGCTAGGCCGGCTGGTAGCCGCCAGGACCCTCGGCGCTCATGCATCGGTGGAGAAACGGATCGCGGTGCCATAAAGCCGGACGCCTGGCCAGACCCGGATGCCGCCCCGCAGCTCATTTCCGCCACCGACCTCCGCGCCCGCGCCGATTACCGCCTGGTCCAGCACCGCTCCGTCGCCGATCCGAGCGCCGGATCCGACGACGCTGGCCACGACGCTCGCTCCCGCGCCAATCGTGACCCCGTCGAACAGCACGGAGCCCGCCACGGTCGCATCGGCTCCGACCACGCTGCCTGGACCGACCACCGAACCGCCGGAAAGCTGCGCTGACAGGTCCGCGCTGGCGCCTTCCAGCAGCAGCGCATCGCCGCATTCACCAGGCAGCGCCGGCGAAACGAGCTCGCCGAGCACGAGGTCACATGAGCCGCGCACGAAAGCTTCCGGCGTACCGACGTCGAGCCAGTACGCCGACTCGAGATATCCCATCACGGTCTCTCCGGCGTCGATCAGGCCCGGGAAGGTCTCGCGTTCCACGGACAGCACCCGGCCGCCGGGCATCGCGTCGATGTAGCGCCGGGTGAAGATGTAGCAGCCGGCGTTAACTTGGCTGGTCACCGGGTTCGGCGTTTTCTCAAGGAACGCAGTGACGCGGCCGTCGAGATCAGTTGGCACGCAGCCGAACCTCGCCGGGTCAGGCACCTCCACGAGGTGCAGCGTCACGGCGGCGTCGGCCTTGCGGTGCATGTCGATCTGCGCGCCGATGTCGTGGCCGGATAGCACGTCGCCGTTAAGGACGACCACCGGATCGTCGGGGCCGCTGCGCAGGCTGGCCGCGGCGTTCCTGATCCCGCCGCCCGTGCCGAGCGGCTCCGCCTCATAGACGTAAACGATCTCCAGGCCGAATTCCGCCCCGTCTCCGAACGTCTCGGCGAACATTTCCGACCTGAACGCGGTCGCGAGCACGACCCGCCGGACTCCCGACGCGGCCGCCTTGGCCAGCTGGTGCGCGAGGAACGGAACGCCCGCGGTCGGCAGCAGCGGCTTCGGCATGCCGATGGTTAGCGGGCGCAGCCTCGTTCCCTGGCCGCCGACCAGCAGGATTGCCTCGAGCAGCCCGCCGTCGCCGTCGCGCTCTTCGTCAGCCCATTTGTTGTTCGCGCGATCGCTCGACATAGCCAGGGAGACTACCCCTGCCTGGTCGCGGCGGCGCGCTCATAGCACGCCATGTGGGCCTGCGCTGAGGCTGCCCAGGTGAACTCGAGGGAGCGGGCGTAACCCGAGTTCCCGAGCGACTCTCGTTGAGCGCCGTCGTCGATCAGCCCGCGCAGCGCGACCTTGATGCTTTCAGCGTCCGGTTCTGTATAGGCGACTGCATCTCCGCCGACCTCGGGCAGCGAGGTGCGGTGCGTCGTGAGCACCGGAGCGCCGCATGCCATGGCCTCGAGCACCGGCAGGCCGAAGCCCTCGCCGATGCTGGGAAATGCCACGATCAGCGCTCCCCCGAAGAACCCTGGCAGATCGGTGAAGTGCAGGTAGCCGGGGCGGACCAGGCGCAGATGCGCCGGCACCGCCGCGACCGCGTCGTCCACCTCGTCGCTCCACCCGGTGCCGCCCGCCAGCACGAGGGCAGGCGGCTCAGCGAGGTCAGCGACGGCCTCGACCCAGCCGGCGATCAGCGCCGGCACGTTCTTGCGCGGTTCGAGCGTGCCGAGGTAGGCGACGTACGGCCGGCCGTGCAGGCCGAGACGGCCAGCGACGCGGTCCAGTTGCGCCTGGCCCGGCCGGTTGAACAGCGCGTGATCGACTCCGTGGTACGCCACATCGATCTTGGTGGAGTCGGCCTCCAGCACGCGCACGACCTCGTCGCGAGTCGCTTTCGACGGCACGATGAGCCGGGTCGCCCGCCACGCTGACGTCCTGATCGCAGCCTTGTAGAAGGTGGCGGTGACCGGGCTGTGCGTGTCGGGCGCCGTGAAGAAGGCGAGGTCGTGGATGGTGACGACGGTGGGAAGGCCAGGCCGCAACGGCATCGAGTAGTGCGGCGAGTGGATCACGTCGGCCTCGACCTGACTCGCTACGAGAGGCAGCCCGCTCTGCTCCCACGCCAGCCTGGCCGGCCTGTGCGCGATGGCCGGTGGTCCGGGGACGACGCGTGCACCTGGGAGCAGGCGCTCGTATCGCTCCTGATCGGCGCGCTGGCAGGCAATCGCGAGATCGGCCCCGCCCTCGGCTAGTGCCCTGACCAGGCCGTCGACATAGCGGCCTAGCGCACCGCGGTCAACGGGAACGCCAGTCGCGTCAACGAGCACACGGGGACCCACCGCGCGTCAGGCTCCTCTCTGATGGCCCTTCTTCGCTATCCGGGAACTGCCACAGTGAAGTCTGCGCCCTCCAACGTCCCCGCAGCACCGAGCCTACGCCCTCGCGCAGTGCGACGTGGCCCGCCAAGCGCGGCCTTTGCCGCTTTCTGCACTGCAGAGCACACCTGGTTAATGACTGGCACACCTCTCCGCAACGCCGCGTCTCAATCCCGCCGTCACGCGCCTTACGGCGATCCCTACGGGGACGCAGAACCGGTAGGCGACGGCGACGGTATCGGTGTCGCCGAGCCTCCCTGTCCGGTCTTTGCCGTCTTGGCGGCGTTTCTGGCCTGGTCGAGCGCGGCCTTCATCTTCACGATGTCCCGGTAGTACAAGTCAAGCCGGCCGTCTTTGAGCTCTGCCTGCGCCTGCTCATAGAACTTGTTCGCCTGCTGCAGGAACTGCAGCACCTGCGCATTCACCTGCCCACCAGGCGGCCCGCCGGGAGGCCCGGTTGTCGGTGGCTGACCAAGGGTGCCGAAGAGGTCCGCGAGTGACGCAGTCAGGGTCGGCTCGTAGCCCGTCTGTCCGTCGAAGAACGTGAACACGCGCTTCAACTGGGGGAATGACCCGGAATTGGCCTTGGCGGACGCCGACACGTACACCGGCTCGACCGACAGCAGGCCCCCTCCCAGCGGCACGGTCACCAGGTTCCCCTGAGTGACACGCGACCCGCCCTGACGAGCCCTGAGCTGCGTCAGCTCTTTGGAGGCGCGGGTGAAGTTCTCGAACTGGTTCTGGATCTGCCCAGGACCGCTGATCGCCTGACTCTGCGGGAGCTGAAGGACCGTCATCTGCCCGTACTGCGGGCTCTGCGGGTCGCTGTTGACACCAACGTAGGCGGCCAGGTTCGGTCTGCTCTGGAACGTGAGCACGGAAGTGAGCGAGAACGCTGGACGCGAAGAACCGGGCATGTTGAGCGTGAGGTAGTAGGGCGGCTGGCTGATCCCGCCCAGCTTCTTCTGACCCGGATTCTCCAGGATGCTGGGATCGGCTGGGACGGCCCAGAAGTTCTGACCAGCGTAAAACGCCGCTGGATCTTGCACGTGGTACTGCGTGAGGATCAGGCGCTGCGTATCGAACAGAACCTCCGGATACCGCAGATGCGGGACCAGCGGCTTGGGTATCGCACTCTGCGGCGAAATGAGCCCGGGGAAAGATTTCTTCCAGGAGCTGAGTATCGGGCCGGCCTTTCCCCATTGGTAGATATGCACCGCGCCCGAGAAGGCGTCGACCGTCGCCTTGACCGAGTTGCGGATGTAGTTGATCTCGCCTGTCTGGCCGACGGCTAGCCCCTTAGGGCTGTAGGTGTTCGAGGTTGCCTCGGACAGGTTGACCCGCCGGGAGTATGGATAATCGTCGGTCGTTGTGTAACCGTCGATCACCCACAGGATCTTGCCGCCCGCAACGACCGGATACGGGTCTCCGTCCAGTGTCAGGAATGGCGCGACCTTCTCAACGCGCTCGATCGGGTCCCTGATGTACAAGATCCGCGACTTGCTGTCGATGGCGCTCGAGATGAGGATGTTCAGCTCGCGGAACCTCACCGCGAACAGCAATCTGCTGCCGAACGAGCCAACCGACACCCCGCCGCCTCCGTGGTAGTGGCTGTCTTTCTGACCGCCCGCGCTTTCGTTAGGGAAGTCCAGTTCTCGCTGGCGACCGCCGGCGATGACATAGCTCGCGCCTTCATGGCCGAAATAGACCCGCGGCTGGAAGTTGCCGAGCTGCCCGGTCGGCGGGATGTTCTGCTCTGTGAAGTTGGGACTCCCGTCCGGCGCGGCCGTGCCGGCTGACGCGGCAACGAAGCCGTAACCGTGCGTGTAGATCAGGTGCGTGTTGATCCAGTTGCTTTGACCCGAGGGCGGCCCTGCCATGTCTCTGACCCCGACGACGGTGTCTTGCGGCGGCGCCAAGGTCGCGCCGATGGTGTACCTGTCCATCGACAGCGGACTCTCGAAGTGGTAGTAGCCCTTGACCTGCTGCAGCTGCTCGAACGTGGTGGGCATCACGCCTGGGTCCATCATTCGCAGGTCAGGCGCTGCATTCGCCTGCCGCGCCAGCGTGGTCGTCGGGAGAGTGGAAACTCCCGGATAGCCAATGACCCGCACGTTCGCGACCCCGTAAGCGGATCTGGTCCCCATGATCTCGCGCTTGATGTAGCGCTGTTCTTTCACCTGCTGGTTCGGCTTGACGACGAACTGCTGGATGATGAACGGGTACACGCCGCCGATCAGGACGGCTGAAAGGACCAGCAGGCCGAAGCCGATTCCCGGAACCAGCGCGCTGCGGCGGAAAGCCCCGGTGAGGAGCAGC
>DATELR010000236.1:0-8354 GCA_035276345.1 Streptosporangiaceae bacterium
CGGCGCTGTCGTCTTCGGCGCGGCGCTCTACGGCTCGATCCACCCCACGCCTCCCGGGATCCTGAAGTGGACTCCGTACTTGGCCCTCGCGTGGCTCATCGTCGGCGTGGCGGTGCTGCTCGTGCTGCGTGCGACGCGGCCTGACAAGGTCGCGCAGATCGGCTCGATCCTCGGTGAAGAGGGCGGCGAGGATGCCGCCGTCCTGGACGCGGCTAGCTGAGCTCGGCCTGAGGTGCCCCTGGATGCCAGGGGCACCTCAGGTGTCTAACGCGCGCCGATGCGAGTACTCCGAGGCAATGCTCAGGTCAGGGAGAGAACGGGTTCGGTGCTGGTGTCAGGGCTGCAGTCCTCGCCGCCGTCTGGCGGTGGCGGAATCGCGGGTGGGTCGTCTCCGCGCGGGTGGCCGCCGCCGGGCGGCTGGGTCGGGTCCGGATTCGCGATCAACACGGCGACCGATGCCGCCCCGAGGCCGGCGAACGGGACAGCCAGCAGGAGCAGCAGGTATCCCGCGGCATTGCCGCCAGCACCTTGTTCTGCGGGCAATGTGGCAGCGTGACTGAGGTGCGGGTACAGCCAGCCAAGCAGCTGGCTGTCGTGCGGCAGCAGGGCGATCGTGGCGGTGCCCAGCAACACGGCGAGCATGGCGCCGGTCAGGCCAGCCACCAGCCCGGCGGCAACGCCTTGGCGTATTCTCGCCTCGTTTGCGGCGGCGCCGTCCGTGTCCGCCCCGTCCAGCGCGAACGCTTTCCGCAACCGAGCGCTAAACCCAGAAGCCGGACCCGCCGCAGGCGGCAGTGCCTGGTCGGATGTGAACCGGCGCGAGGCCAGGACGCCGGCCACGGCTGGCGCAACCAGCACCGCGGCCCAGGCGATCGCTTGCAAGGCGCCCTGGGGCACCGCTGGCAGCACCCGGCTCGCTTGATAACGAACCACCCCGAGGGGAAGGAACACGAACACCGCAATGCCGATCGGCAGGCCCGCGACGATACCGCGGAGCAAGGTTCCGGTCGTGACCGGCGACCGCTGCGCGGTTGCCATGATCACCGCGGCGGTGAAGATGGCCATCATCAGCAGGAAGAGCGTTTCTCCTGTCCACAGCAGGCCGCCTGCCCCTGGCCCCAGGGAGGCTGGGTCGCGCATGCGCTCCACAGACACCTTGCCAAGCGTCAGCGCGAGAACCGCCGAGTAGCCTCCGGCCCGGACGAGCCGCTGCGCGCGTCCTGCACGCGCTGGACCAACGATCCGGCGCCCGGCTGCCCAAAGGCCTACCAGCAGCGTCACGGTCACTAGCAGGCCGGCCCTGTTAGCTATGGTCACGCGGTTCACCGCTGACTGTGGCCAGCTCAAGCTGGCGATGCATCCGACAGCCACCGCGAAGGCGCAGATCGCGCCAGCCTTCCGCATGATCATCGACTCCCCAGACACCATTCGCAGTCCGCCGCCTAGCCACGCCAGCCGCTGCCATCCGGCGGGCACATTCTCGGCTTCCGCGAGGATCGCCTCGGCCCATTCCGCACGCCCGGCCGGCAGCAGCCAGGCGCACCAGCGCAGGACTGCGGCCGCCCGCCGGCTCAGGCAGTCCACAGAGTGCCTGACTTAAGGCCCGTCTGTTTCGCGAGCGTGCAGCAGTGTCGCGGGACCGAGGGCTCGGCGCATTGTGGCGAGAAGGCACGCCGTGAAAACACGGCAGCAACTCTACTTAGGTAGAGTTGCTGCCGTCAACCGGATCGTTGCGTACAAATTCTCAGGTCACCAGCACTCCGCTGGGCGCCAATCGTCGTGCCCCTTCCTCGGTTTCGAGGCAGACCATTCTCGGGCGGACGTCACCCGCGGCCGTACAGCCAGGCGGTGAGAGGCGCGAACACGGCGACGAGCAGTGCCGAGGCGCCTAGCACCAGCAAGATCTGCCCGGTGGCGGGGTGGCCGTACATCAGGCTTCGTTCCGCCGTCACGAGATGGCTGACGGGATTGGCGCTGACGAACGCCTGCAGCCAGCCGGGCATCGTCTTCGGCACGACGAACGTGTTGCTGGCGAGCGTGAGCGGGAACAGGACGGCCGTTCCCGTGCTCATCACCGCCTGCGGGCTGCGCATGACCAGGCCCAGCGTGGTCCAGGCCCAGGAGAGACTGAGCGCGAAAACAAGGAGCAGGCCGACTCCCGCCAGTACCCCGGGCGCGCCGCCCGGCGGCCGGAAGCCCATGGCCGCGCCGAGCGCGAGCACCAGCCCGCCGGCTAGCAGGTAGCGGGCGACATCGCCGAGCAACGCGCCGGCCACGGGGGACAGGCGCCAGATCGGCAGGGAGCGGAACCTGTCGGCGATGCCGGTCGAGGTGTCTGTGTTGATCCCGATGCCCGCGTACATGCCGACCAGCAGGACGGCCATGACCAAGGTTCCGGGAAGGATGAACCGCAGGTACTGACTGGTCGAGCCGCTGATAGCGCCGCCGAGCAGGTACGTGAACATCAGCGTGAACACGACCGGGATCGCGATCACGTCGAAGAGCTGCTCAGGGACGTGCCTGATTTTTAGCAGCGCCCGCCAGCCGAACGCCACGGTCGCGGTCAGCGGGCCAGGCGGTTGCGGGCGCGGTCCGGCGGCAAGGCCGCCCAGCGACCCTCCGGCTTGCGATGCAGGAATCGCGGCTTCGGTCATGCTGGTCATCGCGCGGCCTCCATGGTGGTGTCGTTGAAAAGGTTGGTCTGGCCGGTGAGCCTGAGGAAGACCTCGTCCAGGCTCGGCTGGCCGAAGGAGAAGTCCTGCACCGCGATCCCGGCGCTGCAGAGCGCCGCCACCGCGGCTGCAGCCCGGTCGCCTGCGACGCCGCTGCGGTCGCCGGCCGGGACAGTCGTGGTGAGCACCGCAGGATCTGATCCGGGCTTGAACGGGGCGCCGACCACCGGGCTCGCGATCTGTTCCGCATCGGGGCGCTGCCCAGGATCCGCGAGCCTGATCTGCAGCGTTCCCGCGCCGATAGCCGACTTCAGCTGGGCCGGCGGACCTTCGGCCACGACAGTGCCGTGGTCGATGACCGCGATCCGGCCCGCGAGCAGATCGGCTTCCTCCAGGTACTGGGTGGTGAGGAGCACGGTGGAGCCGTCGGCCGCCATCGAACGCACAAGCGCGTGAACCTGAGCCCGGCTCGCCGGGTCGAGACCGGTCGTCGGTTCGTCGAGGAAGTACAGGTCCGCGCGCACAAGGGTGCTGGCGGCCAGGTCCAGGCGGCGGCGCATCCCACCGGAATAGGCCTTGACCTGCCTGGACGCGGCGTCCTCGAGCTCGAACGCAGCAAGGAGCTCGGCGGCGCGTGCCCGGGCGGCCTTGCGGTTAAGACCAGCCAGGAGCCCGACCAGCCTCAGGTTCTCCGAGCCAGTGAGGTCGTTGTCCACCGTGGCGGCCTGGCCCGCCAGCGCCACCAGGCGTCGTACGGCGTCGGCTTCGGCGAGCACGTCGTGGCCGAGGATCCGGGCTGAGCCGGCATCTGGTGCCAGCAAGGTCGCCAGGATGCGGACCGCGGTCGTCTTGCCTGCTCCGTTGGGGCCGAGCAGGCCATACACGGTGCCGGTCTTGACGGCCAGATCGACGCCGTTGAGCGCCGCTGTGCTGCCGAACCGCTTCAGGAGGCCGCTGGCCTCGATCGCGTACGGGCCACTGGTCATTCCACTCCTCCTCCGTATCTCTTACAATACTGTCAAGGTTAAGTTATGTCTTACAGGCTGTCAAAGATAGGTTCTGACGTGGCAGGACTCCCCGCTGAGCGAGCGCGCCGGCGCAGGCGGGCGGACGCCGAGCACAACCGGACCGCGATCATCCGTGCCGCGATCAGCGTCCTGAACGGCAATCCAGCTGCGAGCATCGAGGACGTCGCAAGGGCCGCGGGAGTGACGCGGCAGACTGTGTACGCCCACTTCGCTTCGCGCGAGGCACTGCTCGAAGCGGTTTTCGAGCACGCGGCGTCGGACGCGATGGCTGCCTTCGACGCGGCCGGCCTAGACGACGAACCGCCCGCTAAGGCGCTGCTCGATCTCCTCGAGGTGGGCTGGAAGGTCAGTGCGCAGTACCCGTTCCTGTGGCACTTGCCGCCAGTGAGCGCCAGCGAAGACGCGGACCGGCACGGTCCGGTTCTCGACTGGCTGCAGAACATCATCAGGCGTGGCCAGGAAACCGGAGACTTCGAGCCCGACGTCTCGCCGGCCTGGCTCGTCACCGCATCCCTGGCGCTCGCCCGTGCGGCCGAGGAAGAGGTCAAGGCCGGGCGGATGACGATCGACGAAGCAACCAGCACGGTGCACAGCAGCTTGCTGCGCCTGTTCGGACTCGGCGGCCATTAGATTTGCTTGAGTGAGCTATTATTAGCTCATGCAAGCAAGACCGGCCGGTCAGGCGCCAGCGCGGACGTTTACCGAGACTGCCAGGCGGGCCCAGATCGTCGAGGCCGCCATCGCCACGATCTGCGAGCTCGGCTACCGCAATGCCTCGTTCGCTCAGATCGCGAAGCGGGCCGGGCTGTCGAGCACCGGCCTCATCTCTTACCACTTCGGCACCCGCGACGAGTTGATCGAGCTAGTGGTGCACGAGATCGTCGCGAGTATCGGGTCACACATGATGCAGCGGCTCGCCGGAGTCACGAGCGCGGCAGCGGCGCTGCGGACCTACATCGAGGGGAACGTCCAGTTCATCGGGGCCAATCGCCAACAGATGAAGGCGCTGCTGGAGATCTTCCTGAACGGCGGCTTCGACTACGGGCCAGAGTCCGATCAAGCGGTGACCGCGCCGATCGAGCAGATCCTGCGGGACGGGCAACGGAACGGGGAGTTCCGCGACTTCGACCCGAAGGTGATGGCGACACTCGTGCAGCGGGCCGTCGACGGCCTGCCGTTCTTGCTCGCGGCGGAGCCGGATCTCGACGTCCAGGCGTACGGCGCCGAGGTGGCGACTGTCTTTGAGCTGGCCACGACGAGGACGACATGAGCGGCATCGAGGCTCCGCCGGCAGATGAGGCGCAGGCTGGCACGCCAGCGGCTGCGCCGCCTCGCGCGCGTGGTCAGCTCGGGATGCTGGTCTTCGACATCGGCGCGCCGATCGCGGTCTACTACGTGCTGCATGGCGCCGGAGTGCCGAATCTTCTGGCACTGACGATCTCGGCCGTCGTTCCCGTAGTCTCCGTCATCACGAAGCTGGCGGTGAAGCGGCAGATAGACACGGTCGGAATGGTCGTCCTTGGCACCATCGCGCTGACCGTGTGCCTCGCCCTCACCGTGCACAGCCCGCGGCTGATCCTGGCCAGGGACGGATTCATCACCGGGTTGTGGGGGCTCTGGTTCATCGCGACGCTGTGGGCGCGCCGCCCGGCCGCGTTCACATTCGCCCGGTCGTTTATGGAGGGCAGGCGGCTGTTCGGGGCGGGCTCCTGGGATGGCCACTGGGAGGTGAGTGCGGACTTCCGCCGGATCTGGCGCGTCTCGACCATGATCTGGGCGGCCGGGTTGCTTGCCGATGCCGTCGCTCGCGTGGTCATGTCGTTTACGCTGCCCGTTGACGTGGTTCCCGGGCTCGGCGGCGCGCTCTGGCCGGTGACTTTCCTGCTCATCCAGGTCGTCACGAACACGTATTACAACCGGGCCGGGCTGTACCGCATCCTTGGCGCCCGCTGGGCCGTGCGATCGTGATGTCCATCCTCGGCGTTCGCGAACGTCGTGCTAGCAGGGGAGGGCCTTCATTCGTGACAAGGGAGCCTGCGTGAAGTACCTGCTGATCCACTACATCGATGAGGCAATCTTGAGCTGGCGCGAAGGTGGGCACGAGGTCGGGGATCCGCAAGACCAGCGAGAGCTGGACGACTGGGACGCCGAGATGGTCGCGCGGGGCATCCTGGTCAGCGGCGCACCGCTCCGCCCGGTTAGCGAAACGAAGACGCTGCAGGTGCGCGGCGGCGAGCTGCTGATCAGCGACGGCCCGTACGTCGAGACGAAGGAGCAGATCGCCGGCTATACGGTCCTGGAGTGCGAGAGCCTGGAACAGGCCATCGAGGTCTCGTCCCGGCATCCGACGTCGAGGATCGGCACGTTCGAGCTCCGGCCATTCGCGTAGCCGGCCGGTCGATCCGGTGTCGAAGTGTCGGTGCCGAGGCCTAGCCTGAGCATGTTGTGCCGAGACCGCGGAGGAGATAGCTCGGTGGCTGACGAGGACGACGTGCGCCGGCTCGCGCTCGCCCTGCCCGCGGTCGAGGAGATTGACTGCGACGGCTTTGACTTCCGGGTTGGTGGCAGGGGTTTCGTCTGGTCCTATCCAGAGAGGCGGCCGGGAAAGCCGCGCGAGATCCGAACCGACATCGCGGTTCTTTATGTCGGGGATGAGGCCGAGAAGCAGGCGCTTTCACTGGGGGAGCCGCAGCTGTTCTTCACCACGCGCGAATACGACGGCTGGCCGCTCGTGATGCTGCGGCTCGATGAAGTTGACGCCGAACGCCTGGCCGAACTGGTCACCGACGCCTGGCGGATGCGCGCGCCGCGCGAGATCGCCGAGGACTTCGAGACCGAAGAGGGCTCACTGTCGCTCGGCACCGGCTCGCCTTAGGGCGAGCGATGGCTTTGCGGAAACCGTACTCCGGCGGAACTCGCGAACTGGCCGGCCTGGGGTCCGTGTGTGTCGGTGAGGCGAACACGGGGCGGGCAGCTTGGTGCGCATACTCAGTTACTTGTGAGTAGCTAGGCTCATGCCATTGTGAAAGCCCTCTGGCATCGTGTGAATCATGTCATCTGTTAAGGGCCCGAATGCGATGCTCAGCAAGCAGGTCTCGCATTCAACAGAAGGTCGTCGCCCTGAATTGCGCGGCCCGCGGCGCTCCCGGCTCAGCTGCGCTGAGCGCCGGGCACTCCAAGCTGCAGCTCTATCGGTCGCAGGTTTCTGCGTCTACGGGTTCGCGACTGGCTCGCCGAGCACTGTGGGCTACGTGTCCTCCGTGATTTGCATTGGCGCGGCCATCGTGTGGCTGCGCCGGGCCGCACTTCCGTCGCCCCTAGCAGCCGGGCTGGCGATCGCGGCGATCGCGACTCTGGCCGGTGGGCTCATCAATGTTGGCCAGAACGTGCTATTCAACGCGAGCATCGGCCCATACAGCAAGACGGCCGGTACTCACTTGCTCCAGTACGACCACCTCGCTCACGCATACGTGAGCTTCGTCGTCGCATTCGCCTGCTGGGTCATGCTCGCCGCTCCGCATGCGGGCTCGGATAACCGCGGCGTATTGGTGCTCTTGGCCGTCGTCGCCGGGCTGGGGCTGGGCGCGCTCAATGAGATGGTCGAGTTTCTCGCCACCCTGGCACATCACGGAGGACATGTCGGCGGGTACTGGAACACAGGCTGGGATCTCTTCTGCAACTTCATAGGGGCCGGTGCCGCGGGGCTGGTCATCGCCAGATCCCAAGCCCGTGCGGCATGACCAGTGAACACTGGCATTACCTCGCCACGACGGCATCGCATTCAGTTGGGATGCGCGGCGGTAAGCGCCCCAGTGTTTGCACTTGCCGTCATCGTCATCGGCTCGCTAACGCCAGGCTATGACCAGTGGTCCGAGGCTGTGAGCCGTCTCGCCTCGCCAGGCGAGCGCTGGGCGCTTGCCGCTAGGGCGGCCTTCGCGGCTTACGGGGTTCTGGTAGCCGCCGGCGCCATCACCCTGGGTCAGTACGCCGGGCACCGTAGGCACCTGCTGACGCTCTGCGTGACGCTCTACGCAGCTGCATGCATCGTGGCCGGCCTGGCACCGAAAGACCAGCCCGGGGCAGCGCATACCCTCGCCAGCCAGGTGCATGTAGCGGCCGCGATCCTGGCCGGGACGCTAGCTATCGGGGCCATGACGGTGGTTTCCAGCTACGGCACGACCCGGGCGACCCGGCGCGCAGCTGCGGCGATGGCGCTACTCACCGTGCTTGCTGCGGGCATCCTCAAGTACACCTGGGGCACGCAGGTATACGGGATCAGCGAACGGTTCCTCCTCGGCCTGGGCATGTGCTGGGTTTCCGCGCTCGCCGTCAGAGCGCTTATCGGGAGCCCCGCCCGATTCCACTGACGGCTGACCTGCGCAGTGATGTGGTCCAACTCAGGTTGGCAACATGGTTACCCGCAGATGCCCGACCGCGGAATGGGTACCGGGCCCGGAAGTGGCGGGTCGGCAATTTTGTAGGTTGTGGAAAGGTTCTGGTATTGCCAGCCGTCATGCCCGCCAGTGAGGTATCTGATCTTTGCTCGGTCAAAGCGATAGACGCCGGGTTTGTTGATGGTGAAAGTGATGACCACGAACCAGGGTGAGTCATGATGGGGCGCGGTGATGGCAGCAGTTACCGGAGCCGGCTTGTA
>DATELR010000237.1:0-7706 GCA_035276345.1 Streptosporangiaceae bacterium
CTGAACAGGGAGAGCAGGCGGCTGGGACGCCTCCGCGTAGCAGCGGAACCACGCCTTGGCGCCAGCCTTCGTGTGGATGGCAGCCGGGTCTCCACCGGAGGTAAGCGCCGGGGCTGGTGTCGCGAGCGCTGGTGTCGCCGGGCCTGGCGGCGCCTGCGGCGCGGTGTGGGTCGTAGTTGCTGTCTGCGCTTTCTCGGGCTGACTGGGCGCGGTAACGCGCACCGGACGCTGCCACGGGTGCCCGATGAACTCAGGATCGCGCCAGATGTCGATCGGACGGCTGGGCCGGCTGGCGTAGAGCGCTTCAGGCTTGCTCATGGCGCCCGCAACGAACAGTGCTGCAACGGCGCGCGCAGCGGCGGCGTCGTCGGCCGGGTCAGCATCGATTCGCACTGTCGGAGACGGCGAATGAGGATCGCCATCGCTGTGCAGGCTTGTGCCAAGCTCGGTGAACAGGCGCGCCAAGGTCTGGTCCTGGCCCGCCTGCACGACCAGCACCGCGCCCTTGGTCGCCGTCAGGATCGCGGCGCGCAGCGCTCGCTCCGAGCCAGCGACCGCATCGGGTATGGCTTCAGCGGCGGCCGCGTCGGCGGCAAGGCGGGCGTCGAACAATTCAGCGCTCAGCAACTCAGCTATCACATCGGAGGTGCTGACCTCGGAGCCGGTGCAGCCGGAAATCAGCCGCCGTCGCGGCGGCCGGAACGTGAACGTGCCGTATTTCCCGATCGCGGCAGCGAGCTCGCCCGGTGCGGCATCGCGTGGTGCCGTCACCGCGGCCGACCGGAGCGTTGTCAGCGCCCGCGCGTTGATGGGACTCGTGCAGCCAGCCCAGACCAGGCCGGCGATCTCGCCGACACCGTGGCCGACCGCTGCCGACACTTCCACGCCCAGGCCATCCAGCACCGACAGGATGTCGAGCAGCCTGCTGAGCTGGCGCAACGGGATCTCGTCCGGCTCAGCGGGCTGGCCTGAGATCATCAGCGCTATTTTCGGGCGCGTATCGGCCGCGGACGACATGGCGGGCCCGGGCGGGCCGGCGGCCATGCAGATACCTTCACGGACGCTGAGCGCCGCGACGTCCTGCGCCGGGACGAGGGATATCGCCGCCCTGGCGAGCTCGGCAAGCTGCTCCTGGCTGGTCGCGGTGAGCGCGATCCTGATCTCGGTACCTCCGCCGTCGCCCTGCTCGCCCGCCGAGCGGGCAAGATGCGCGGCCAGATCTTGCATCTGTGCGTCGGACAGCCACGGTGCGATCGCGGCTATCCGATAGAGCAGCTTGATCAACGCGGGCTGGTCGGGCGCCCTCATCAGGTATGTGAACGTGTGTCCTGGCGACGGTGTGTAGCTTCCGCTGGCCGGCGTTGCGCCCGGGCAGCGATCCGGCTCGGCCCAGGCCTCCGGCTGTGACCTGAACTTGGCGCTGAACCTGCCGGGCCGGCGACGCGGCACGTTGCTCGGCGCGCTGGGCGCACCAGGTTCGCCGCGCAGGATCAGATGGAATGCGACACCCTCTGAGCCTGACGTGATGCCAGCGTGCCTCGGGCCGGCCGGCCAAGGTTCGGCGGTAGCAGCGAGCCGCAGGGCGCCTTGTGCTTCTCGCAGCATCGGATGCGGCGTCCGGACGCCGGTCGAGGGAGGAAGCACGCCATTGCAGATCGAGAGCACGGCCCTGATCAGCCCGGCCACGCCGGCGGCAGCGCCGGCGTTGCCAATGTTCGCGCTGACCGAGCCAAGAACGGCGACGTGACGGGCGTCGGATCGAAGTGCGGCGAGAGCGGCCAGCTCGGCGTCGTCGGCACGCCCGACTCCGCTGCCCGCGCCCTCAACCATCTGCACGTCCCCTGGTTCAATCGCGGCCATCTCGTGCGCCCGCCGCAACGCGAGCAGCCGCGTTCGCGCATCGGGGGTGAAGGCGCCGGCCCCAGCCTGGTCAACCTCCGAAGTCCCGCCAGTCGAAGCGGCGCCCCAGCCCACGATCTCGGCGAACACTGGCAGGTCCCGGGCCCTGGCGTCCGCCGTCCGCATCAGCAGCACCGCGCCGCAGCCCTCACCAGGCAGGAATCCGGTCGGGTTGGCGTCGTAGACGCGCATGTCGGCCCTGGCGAGGTGGCCGGCCTTGGCGAGCGCCACGAGTTCATAGGGGTCGATGCTCAGGTCGACCCCGCAAGCGACGGCCGCGTCCAGCTGCCCGGCTGCGAGCGCAAGGCACGCCGACGTGATCGCGGCGAGTGAAGACGCGTCACCGACGTCGACCGTTTGTCCGCCGCCGCCGAAGCCGAAGCGGCCGCAGGCTGCCGACACCAGGCCAGCGGAACTGCCGCCGGCGAGTGATTGCGCGGTGACATCCGGGAGAGGCGCCAGAAACCCTGAGGCGGCGGCGACGAGAATCTCATGTCGCGTCCGCGGGTTCATTCCTGCCGCGGTCAGCGCATCAGCCAGCACCCTGCGGGTATACGGCCAGCTCAGCCGGAGGGCTGCGGATGCCGGCCCGTTCTGGGCTGGCCGATTGCCGATGAATACCCCGGTCCGCTCGGCTGGCAGGCCATCGCCGCTGGGAAAGCCCGCGGCAGCCAGGGTTCTGGACATTGTCTCCAGGGCGAGCCAGTGAGCTGGCTCGGCGGCATCAAAGTCAGACCGGGAGACTCCGAACGCGTCCCGGTCGAAACGCCAGCCCTCGAGCAGCGCTGCTCGCGTGCTGTACGTCGCGTCACGCACCTGCGGATCGGGGTCGAAGTACTCGGCCAGATCCACTCTGCCCGGCGGAATGCGGCGGAACGCGCGCCGGCCGGTGAGCACGGCGTCAAACAGCGCAGTAGCGTCGTCCGCGTCTGGCAGGCGGCACTCCAGCCCGACAATGGCAATTGCCTTGCTGGCCGGCGGAACCGACGTGGCATCGGGGGAGCTGTCGCTCATGACGGCAGCCCGTAGCGGCGGCAATGAGATGAATTGTCATTGGTTCCGCCGAATGCCGCGCGAGGAGAATTGCCCGAATTAAATAGCAGCGCAGAACGCTGAAGATCCATTATTCCCCCGGAATTGCCGAACCGCCCGGCAGTATCCCCCGTGATCTGGATTACCCCGTATGCCCAGGTTAGGCGCTCGGCGTGCGGCTCAAGCGGGAGCCCGCCGATGAGGCGGTTGTCCCGGTCCCGACTGAAAACGCCATTATCGGCAGCCCTGGCATAGAGGTGGGCGGGCGGGTCAAGGCTGTTTATTTAGTTCGTCATCACAACTTCATGCGAGGAATTAAATCAGCAATGCACCTGGGCCGCTGGGAATGCGGCGAAGACGGTGTACCGCCCGCCGATACGCATGCGCGGGGCGCCGTCGGGCTTCGATGGCGCCGGCTCGGCGGGGTGAGATATCCTGTCCGCGTGCGTTGCACCATGCTGCTCCTTAGTTAGCCGCGCCGACTTTCTGAACCGTTGGCGCGGCTGCCCCTCGTGACCGAGGGGCTTTTTGCTTTCAGAGACTGTGCAAGCGCAAGGGTGCAACCCGTACTAAGCAATCGCGAGGACACGATGACAGCCGTTGACAGCCCGGAGGTGGCAGCCGCAAGCCACCAGCAGACAGCGTGGGATCCCAGGTCGGTCCAGGAGAAGTGGCTGGCCAGATGGGACACGATGAACCTGTTCGAGGCCAGCGACGACCCCGGCGACCCGAGGCCGCGCACGTACGTGCTCGACATGTTCCCCTATCCCTCCGGGGACCTGCACATGGGTCATGCGGAGGCTTACGCGGTTGCCGACGCGATGGCGCGCTATTACTTCCAACGCGGCTACAACGTGCTCCACCCGATCGGGTGGGACGCGTTTGGGCTGCCCGCCGAGAACGCCGCGATCAGGGGCGACTCACACCCTGCCGACTGGACCTACGCGAACATCGAGAAGCAGGCGAGCTCGTTCCGCAGGTACGCGCTGTCGTTCGACTGGACGAGGCGGCTGCACACCTGCGACCCGGAGTACTACCGCTGGACGCAGTGGCTATTCCTGCGGCTGTACGAGCGAGGCCTGGCCTACCGCGGCGACGGATACGTCAACTGGTGCCCGCGGGACCAAACGGTGCTGGCCAACGAGCAGGTCATCAACGGTCATTGCGAGCGCTGCGGGTGCGAGGTGGTCAGGCGGCTGCTGACGCAGTGGTACTTCAAGATCACTGAGTACGCCGACCGGCTGCTGGAGGACATGAAGCCGCTGGAGGGCACCTGGCCGGAGCGCGTCCTGCTGATGCAGCGCAACTGGATCGGTCGCAGCGAAGGCGCCGAGGTCCAGTTCGCGATCGAGGGACGGGACGAGCCGGTCACCGTGTTCACGACAAGGCCTGACACGCTATACGGCGCGACGTTCTTCGTGGTTGCCGCTGACTCACCGCTGGCCGCCGAGCTGTGCGAACCTGACCGGCGGGAAGAACTGGACGCCTACCTGGCTCAGGTCCGCAAGCTGACAGACATCGAGCGCCAGTCTGCAGACCGGCCGAAGACCGGGGTGTTCCTGGGCAGGTACGCGATCAATCCCGTCAACGGCGAGCGGATCAGCGTCTGGGCCGCCGATTACGTGCTGCCCGATTACGGAACCGGCGCGATCATGGCTGTGCCCGCGCATGACCAGCGCGACCTGGACTTCGCGCGCGTATTTGACCTGCCGGTGCGGGTGGTCGTCGAGACTGACCTGCCAGATCCTGGACAGAGCGGCGACGCAACTCCAGGCGACGGCACGCTGGTCAACTCCGGCCCGCTTGACGGCCTGAACAAGGTGGAAGCCATCGCGGCGATCACCGCGATCCTGGAGCAGAAGGGCACGGGCCGCGCCACGGTCGGATACCGGCTGCGTGACTGGCTGGTTTCCAGGCAACGGTTCTGGGGCGCGCCGATTCCGATCGTGTACTGCGACGGCTGCGGCGAAGTGCCGGTGCCCGACGAGCAGCTACCGGTTACGCTGCCCGACCTGCGCGGCCAGGACCTGGCTCCCAAGGGGATCTCGCCGCTGGCCGCGGCCACTGACTGGGTGAACACCGAGTGCCCCAAGTGCGGTGGGCCTGCCAAGCGCGACACCGACACGATGGACACGTTCGTCGACTCATCGTGGTACTTCCTGCGGTACTGCTCCCCGCACTACACGGCGGGGCCGTTCGAGGTCGACTCGGTCCGCCGCTGGAGTCCGACCGACTTGTACGTCGGCGGTGTGGAGCACGCGATCCTGCACCTGCTGTACAGCAGGTTCTTCACCAAGGTCCTGTACGACATGGGCATGGTGGACTTCACCGAACCCTTCCTGCGGCTGATCAACCAGGGTCAGGTGATCAACCAGGGCAAGGCGATGTCGAAGTCGCTGGGCAATGGCGTGGACTTGGGCGTCCAGCTAGCAGCGCACGGTGTCGACGCGATCCGGCTGACAATGCTGTTCGCGAGCCCGCCTGAGGACGACATCGACTGGGCCGATGTGCGGCCTGAGGCGTCGGTCAAGTTCCTGGGCCGTGCGATCAGGATCGCCGCGGACGCCGGCCGTGCGTCCGCCGCCGGTACGCCGGTAAGCGGTGACAGCGAACTACGACGCGTGACCCATAGGACCATCGAAGAGGTCACCAGGCTGGTCGAGTCAGCGCGGCTGAACGTGGCGGTGGCAAGGCTGATGGAGCTGGCGACCGCGGCCAGGCGCGCGATCGATACCGGCCCGGGTGCTGGCGATCCGGCCGTCAGGGAGGCAGCGGAGACGCTGGCAATCCTGCTGTCGCTGTTCGCCCCTTACAGTGCCGAGGAGTGCTGGGAGAGGCTGGGCCATGAGCCGTCCGTTGCGCTGGCAGGATGGCCGCTGGCCGACCAGGCGCTGCTGGTCGAAGAGCAAGTCACGTGCGTGATTCAGGTCAGCGGCAAGGTGCGCGACCGGCTGGAGGTGCCGCCGGGCATTTCCGAGGACGAACTGCGGGAGCTGGCGCTAACCGCTCCCGGAGCAGTGAGGGCACTGGACGGCAGGGGCGTCAGCAAGGTGATCGTGCGCGCGCCCAAATTGGTCAACATCGTGCCAGCCGCGTAGCCGGGCAAATGTAAGCGGGCGCCGCCAGGATTATCCGGCGGCCGCCGTTTGCGCCACGACCAGCTGGCCCTGGCGCAGTGCGGGGGCACGTCCCGCGGGTGTTGCGTGGACCGGGGCCAGCCTGCCAGCCGGCTGTTCCCCGAGCGTCCTGTTAATCCGCTGGTATCTCAGACCCGTCGCAGTACGGCCACGACCTTGCCGAGAATGTCAGCCTCATCACCAGGAATGGGCGTATAAGCCGGATTGTGCGGCATCAGCCAGACGTGGCTCCCTGACCGCTTGAAAGTCTTGACGGTGGCTTCGCCCTCGATCATGGCGGCGATGATGTCGCCGTTCTCGGCCACGGGTTGCTGACGCACGACGACCCAGTCGCCATCTACGATTCCGGCGTTCATCATCGAGTCGCCAACGACCTTCAGCAGGAACAGCGTGCCCTCGCCGACGAGCTGCTTGGGAAGCGGGAAGATATCCTCGATCGCCTCTTCGGCGAGGATCGGCCCGCCTGCGGCGATCCGGCCGACTACCGGGACGTACGCAGCCTCCTGCGAGGTAATGTCCATCGCCGAGTCATCATCGAAAGCAGGTTCGGGTCGCACGGCGGGGTGTCCCGGCAGCCTGACCTCCACGGTGCGCGGGCGGCCAGCGTCGCGGCGCAGGTAGCCCTTGTTCTGCAAAGTCGACAGCTGGTAGGAGACGCTCGACGTGCTCGTGAGCCCGACAGCCTCGCCGATTTCGCGCATCGACGGGGGATAGCCGCGGCGCTGGACGGACTCGCGGATGACCTGCAGAACCTTCCGCTGCCGCCAGGTCAGGACGTGATCGGGATCGGGCTGGTCAGGCATGTCGGGAACCGGAACGGGGACACTGCCCCTTGGCTTCCTGCCTGGCCGGCCGCGGGGCTTGTCGCTGGCACTCGCGCTGGTGCCGTCCGGAGGGTCCGCTCCGACGGCCACCCGGCTGCCCTGTGTACCCGTGGTCGATGATGCTGCGCCCTCTATGTCGCCGCTCATTCTGGCCTCCGGTTTGCTGGCTGGTTTCATCGCCGACGCTAGCGGTTCGTAACGGCTAGATCAAACATCTGTTCGACCGTTCTCAAAAGTGTCGGACCCCTGCGGTATAAATTCGATCGTACCTGCGTTCGATCGAACGTTCCTCCGATCGAACAGGGATACTATCGAACTGTCGTTCGTTACCAGGAGGCGGCAATGGGAATCACGAGCGCTGCTGAGGCCAAGCTCGACGCGAGGATCAGGCCGGAAATTACGGTCATGCGCTCGAGGACGTCCTATCCGCGGCGAAGGCGCGGCCATGCGTCGCGCCGGCCGGCGCTGTCCGTTCTGCCTGGAGGTGCCGACCTAAGTCAGGCCACCAGGCCGCCGCGCCAGGAAGCCAAGCCAGATGAGGGAACGGCCGCGCCCGCGGCGGTCGCTCGATCAGGAGAGGATACGGCGGAGCGGCCGGTCAAGGAGCAGGCGGCCGCCCGGCCAGCGCGGGTCGGGGAAGCAGCGAGCGGGCCCGCCCGCCGGGCGGCCGCCAACGGGCGTGTCCGGCTGACCAGGCGGGGGAAGATCGTCGTCGGCGTCATCGTGGGCCTGGCCACGGCCGGCCTTGCCGCGCTTGTCTGGTTCGCTGTCGCCGGGCAGGCCGAGGCGGCCGGGCCAGGCGGGCTGGGCGGGG
>DATELR010000238.1:0-2518 GCA_035276345.1 Streptosporangiaceae bacterium
GGGCGCCCGGCCGGCGAGGTGCTGCGCGAGCACGGGCTCGAGCCGCTGACGCTCGCCCCCAAGGAAGGCCTTTCACTGGTCAACGGCACCGAACCCATGCAGGCCCTGCTGGCCTTCTCGGTGCACGACGCCGCGATTCTGGTGCAGGCGGCCGACGTGGCCTGCGCGCTCTCGGTCGAGGCGCTGCTCGGCACCGACCGGCCCTACGACGAGCGGGTCCAGGTGATCAGGCCGCATCCGGGGCAGCTGGTCAGCGCGGCCAACCTGCGCGGGCTGCTGTCCGGGTCGCCGCTGCTGGCCAGCCACCGGCACAGCAGGCACGCGGTGCAGGACGCGTACTGCCTGCGCTGCGCGCCGCAGGTGCACGGCGCGGTCAGGGACGTGCTCGCCTTCGCCCGGCAGATCATCACCACCGAGCTGGGCGCGGTGGTGGACAACCCGGTCATCGTGCCGGACGGCGAGGTCATGACCACGGGGAACTTCCACGGCGAGCCGCTCGCGTTCGCCGCCGACATGCTCGCCATGGCCCTGGCCGAACTGGCTTCGATCAGCGAGCGGCGGGTGGACCGGATGCTCGACCCGGCGTTCTCCCGCGGCCTGCCGCCGTTCCTGGCCCCGGCGGCCGGCACCAACTCCGGCTTCATGCTGGCCCAGTACACGGCGGCCTCGCTGGTCAGCGAGAACAAGGTGCTCGCCCACCCGGCCAGCGTGGACACCATCCCGACGTCGGGCAAGCAGGAAGACCACGTGTCGATGGGCTGGACCGCGGTCCGCAAGCTGCGCGACGTGGTGAGCAACGTCCGCGCCTGCCTGGCGGTGGAGATCTGCTGTGCTGCCCAGGGCATCGACCTGCGGGCGGAGGTGGCCGAGCCGAGCGTCCCGCTCAAGGCCGTGCACGCCCTGGTCCGGTCCGCGGTTCCGCGGATGGACATCGACCGGGAGGTCGCGGCCCAGCTCGCCGCGGTCAACGACCTGCTGCCGCAGATCTGCCAGACCGCCGCCGAAGCCTTCTCCGCCTTTCAGTAGGCCGCCGCCGCTGAGCGGTTCGTCACGGAAAGTAACCTCGATCCACCGCGAGAGAGCGGACCGGGATTGCCTCGCCAGCAGGCCGGCGGGCCGGGATGCTTTGTTACGCGTTACGGAACAGATCGTTCAGCTCTGTCTCGATGTCGATATAACGGCTTTCCTGGCCAGCCGGGACGATTTGATAAGTCCGCTGCAGGAACGCCGACATGGCCTCGGCCGGCGCCTCGAAGTGAGCCTGGCCGAATGGCGACGACAGGGCGATATTCAAGACCTTTCCCCGAGTCTGGAGGGCGTCCGCCGCGCCGATCAGGTCCAGGTCACCGGGTTCCGCGACCGATGCCGGCGAGGGCCACACCCTCACGTCTCCCTCGCCCTGCCGCGACTCGGTCCCAGCGGCCAGCAGGTCCCTGGCGAAGATCCACTCGACCGGCTCGTCGGTGCCGACGTGGAACGCCATGCGCACTGCGTAGGGGTCGCTGCCGCTGTAGTACATACTGGCCACAAGGGGGACAATCGTTTGCTGCGGGACAACAAGCTTAATACCGAGCTCGGCCGAGATCGTGGTGCTGCTGCTTCGGTTCATCGCCTACCAACCCTACCTAGCCGGGACCCGGGCACCCGGAGCTTTGCCAATATGACGCGGTCGGCGGGCGACTATGACGCATACGGGTGGTGAAGCATTACAGATGGTAACCACTCCGCTTTGCGCCCTTCGTTCCCTGCCAGAAGATCAGGCCCTCATCATTGCCTTGACCTGGACAAATGCCGTTTGGCCCAGGGCGATGACGTTGATGCAGTTTAGTGTTCCGGCACGTCGATTGCATAGCCTGTGACACTCATCTCACGTATTTATCTACGAAGCGTTTTAATAGCAATACCGAGCGTAATTGATGGCGTTCCGATACGCACGATTGCGGGATCCGGCTATTACACAGAGTGACATGCGTCCCGGCGGCACACGCCCGCCGCGCCTGACGTGCGACGCGACGCGAGGATGCGCTACCCTATGGGAGCGCCGGGACGGTCCTGAGCCCGGCGGCGGGCGATTGGCTCAGCGGGAGAGCGCCTCGTTCACACCGAGGAGGTCACTGGTTCGATCCCAGTATCGCCCACTAGCATAAGGCCAGCTCAGACGCCATCGGACAGACTTCATCCTCCTCGCGGGATGGGGTCTTCATCGTTTTGGGAGAAATTTGGGAGATCAACCTCGCGAGGTCCCTTAGCGTCAGATGAAGAAGGATTGCTGACAGCGACCGGTTGTCCAGCCAGCGCACGATCCCGGCCTTCCACGTCGCTGGCCATTTGCCGCGGGCTGCTACGCGACATATCGTGTCGGCATCAGGTCCTGGGGACGCCCCGGGAGCGGCCGGGGAGGTTCTCGTGGCGAGGTACGGCGGTAGGGCAGTGACGGACGCGGACCGGGACGCGGCGGCCGCCCAGCTGCGCGAGCACTATGCGGTGGGCCGGCTTTCCCTCGATGAGTTCCAGGACC
>DATELR010000239.1:0-7813 GCA_035276345.1 Streptosporangiaceae bacterium
GCCGCCATGACGGATGGATCCGGGGATCCGTGGGGAATCTCGGATCGATCCCCGGATTTATCCGGTTGGCCGATGCTTGTCCGGGAATGCGCCCGGGTTTAGCCTGGCGCGGTGACCACACCGCGCGCACGGCTAACGGCAATTCTCCTGACCAGCGGGCTGGCGGCGGCCGGCCTGGTTTCAGCGGCCGGGGCGGCCGCCGCGGGTGCTGACCCTGCTCCGCAGGCCGCGTGCCACGCCGCTGTGCCGCACGCCGTCGTCCATACCGGCAAGGCGGCCACCCACGGCTCGGCGCAGGCAGTGGGTTCCCCGCCAGCTGCGGTCTTCCGCGTTGACCAGGTCGGCTACGCGCCAGGAGCCGTGAAGCTCGCCGCGCTGATGACACATTCCGCCAAGCCCGGCGCACGCTGGGAACTGATCAGCGTGCATCCGTGCCGGGTTGTCGCGCGCGGCACGGCGACCAAGAATCTCGGCTCGTGGAGCCACCGGTACCCGGCGGTGTGGGCGATCAAGTTCAGCGGCGTGCAGCGGCCGGGGAACTACCGGCTGGCCCTCACCGCGCATCCACGCACGGTCTCGCCCTGGTTCAGGATCGCCCCGGCGCCGCGGCTGTATGCGGCCCCGGTCGCTAACGCCTTGTCCTTCTACCAGAACGAGCGCGACGGGGCCGACTTCGTCCGCAGTGCCCTGCGCACCGCGGCCGGTCACCTCAATGACGCCCATGCGATGACGTTCCGGGCGCCAAAGGTTACCCCGGACGGCAACTTCCGCGGCAGCCTGCGCAAGTACGCCACCGGCGTCCGGATCAACGCGACCGGCGGCTGGTGGGACGCCGGGGACTACCTGAAGTTCACGCAGACGACGAGCTACACGGTGGCGATGCTGCTGCAGGGGATCGTCTCGTTCCCTGCGCAGCTCGGCGCAGCTCACGGACGCCGCCATGGGGGCACCAGCTTCCTCGCCGAGGCCAAGTTCGGCCTGGACTTCATGCAGCGCATGTGGAACCAGCGGACGAAGACGCTGTACTTCCAGGTCGGCACCGGCGAAGCGAACGACTTCTACGTCGGCGACCATGACATCTGGCGGCTGCCGCAGGCAGACGACCATTACCGGGCCCGTAATCCCCACGACCTGTACATCAGGCATCCGCCGGTGTTCCGCGCCGGGCCGCCAGGCGCTCCGATCAGCCCGAACCTGGCCGGCCGGCTGGCCGCTGATTTCGCGCTCTGCTACCGCGTCTTCCGCACTAGCGATCCCGGCTACGCGAGGCGCTGCCTGCGCTCGGCCGAGACCGTCTACTCCCTCGCAGGGACGCACTGGAAGGGTCACCTGCTCACCGTGCTGCCGTTTGACTTCTACGGCGAGACATCGTGGCGGGACGACATGATGCTCGGGGCAACCCAGCTGGCGCTGGCGCTCCGGTCGGCTGGTCAGGCCGGCCTGCCCGCAGGGCTGCCGGTCCGCTCAGCTCGGACCTACCTGAGCGATGCCGCACGCTGGGCGCACCAGTGGATGCACAGCAAATCTGCACTCGGCGACACCCTGAACCTTTACGACGTCAGCGCGCTTGCCGATTACGAGCTGTACCGCACGATCGGCCGTGCGCACCCGCGGCTGGCCGTGACGAAGTCAGCGCTGCTGGCGGACCTGCGCGGCCAGATTCAGCGGGCCATCCGCATCGGCAGGCCTGACCCATTCCGGTTTGGCTTCGCGTGGGACCAGTGGGACACCACAGCGCACGGGATCGGCCTGTCGGTCATGGCCAGCGAGTACGACGCGCTCGCCGGCCGTCCGGTCTATGCCGCGTCAGGACAGCGCTGGCTCGATGACGTCCTCGGCACGAACGCGTGGGGCCTCTCGCTGATCGTCGGAGACGGCACGACCTACCCCGACTGCATGCAGCACCAGGTCACCAACCTGATCGGCTCGCACGACGGAAGTCCGCCGGTCCTGGCTGGCGCCGCGGTCGAAGGCCCGAACAGCTTCGCCGCGACCGGAACTGTCGCCAACATGCGGCCGTGCTCTGCCAATGCTCCCGGCAACGTCCCCTACTCGGCGTTCCGCGGGCACCACGCGGTGTTCCGCGACAACGTGCAGTCCTACTCCACGGTCGAGCCGGCGATCGACCTGACCGCGCTTTCCCCGATGGCCTTCGCCTGGCTGCAGGCAGGCGGGCGGGGCGGGTTCTGACGCCGGGCCCACGGTCCTCCTGGATCGTCACGTCGGGACAGCAATCGCCTGAAACGGTGGACCGGCTGCTGACGATGCTGCCCGATTGGTTCGGGATCGAGTCATCGAACGCCGCCTACGTCGCGTCGGCAGCAACGCTGCCGACATACCTCGCATGGCCAGCCGGCGAAAGGCAGAGAACAGACCGCGCACCCGTCGGCGTGCTCCTGGCCAACCGGCATTTCCCTGCGGCGGCCGAGATTCACCTGATGGCCGTGGAACCGCAGCTGCGCAGGCGCGGCGTCGGCCGGGCGCTGGTCGAGGCGCTCGAGCGCGACCTGGCAGCCGACAACGTCAGGCTGCTGCAGGTCAAGACGCTCGGGCCAAGCTATCCCGATGCGGGCTACGCGCAGACCAGGCGATTCTACGAGGGGATGGGATTCGAGCCGCTGGAGGAGATTACCGGACTCTGGCCCGGCAACCCTTGCCTGATCATGGTCAAGGTGCTGGCGTTATGACCGGCCGGAGTCCCGGCGCTGCGAAATCACCGCGAGATGGCCGCCGGCGGTGCGGAGCACATCCACGCCCGCGCCGAAGGTCTCGCTGAGCAGATCATCGCGCAGTACAGCGGCGGGCTTGCCATCGGCGGCAACCTGGCCCTCGTGGAGCAGCACCAGGCGGTCGGCGAACTGGCCGGCCAGGGTCAGGTCATGGATTGCGGACAAGACGGTCAGCGAGCGCTCGGTCCGCAGCTCATCGATCAGTTCCAGCGCATCGACCCGGCGGCCGAGATCCAGCGCGCTGGTCGGTTCGTCGAGCAGCAGGATCGGCGCCTGCTGCGCAAGTGCCCTGGCGAGCACGAGCCGCTGCGCCTCGCCACCGGACATCGTCGCGAGCCGGCGCCCCGCCATGTCGGCTAGTGCCATCCGGTCGAGCAGGTCCAGGCAGATCCTGCGGTCAGCGTCGGATTCGACGGCGAAGTAGCCGAGGTGCGGCGTCCTGCCGAGCATCAGGTAATCCAGGCCGGTCATCTCGGCCGGCAGCACGGGGTGCTGCGGCACGTAGGCGATCAGCCTGGCGAGCTTGCGCTGGCCGAGCCTGGAGATCGGCTGCCCGGCCAGCTTGATGCCGCCGGCCGAGCGGATCATCCTCGCGATCGCGCGGAGCAATGTGGTTTTGCCCGCGCCATTCGGGCCGATCAGCGCCACCCACTCACCGGTCGTCACTGTGACGCTGACGCCTTCGATGGCGGTTTTGGCCCCGAAGCTGACGCTCACGTTCGTAACCGCGATCTGAGCCGGCCCGGCTGCTGAGCCCCCGAATCCGCCGTTCATGACAGGTCTGCTCTCGCGCGCCGGGAACGGAGCACGAAAAGGAAGAACGGCGCGCCGATGGCCGCTGTGATGACCCCGATCGGGACCTCGGTGTCGGGCTGCACGGTTCTGGCTGCGATATCGGCCAGCACCAGGAACGCCGCACCACCGATCATCGAGACGGGCACGATGATCCGGTAGCTTGCGCCAGCGGTCAGGCGAACGATATGCGGGACGATGATCCCCACGAAACCGATGAGGCCGCTGACCGAGACGGCAGCTGCGACGCCGAGCGTGGCGGCGATCACGACGATGAGCCGCAGCCGCGGCACGTTGACGCCGAGCGTCGCCGCCTCCGTCTCGCCCACCCGCAGCACGTCGAGCAGCCGGCGGTAAGCCAGCAAGGTCAGCCCTGAGATCAGCACGTAGGGCAGGATCATCCAGGCCTGGCTCCACGTCGCGTCAGACAGGCCGCCGAGGATCCACGCGTAGACCGACTGGAGTGTCTGCGTGTGGGCCTGCTGCAGGTAGGTCTGCGCGGCCGTGAGCATGGATGCGACCGCGACGCCGGCGAGCAGGATGGACGCGTTGCCCGCCGAGCCGCGCGGTCCGATGTCATCGATCCGGCGGCCGGTCGCTCCGAGCGAATAGGTGATGCCAACGGCCGCGACTCCGCCGGCAAAGGCGGCAACGGGAAGCAGCGCCAGGCTGCCGCCGCTGATGATCACCGCAGTCGCGCCGAGACCTGCGCCGGCCGCGACTCCTAGCAGGTAAGGGTCGGCAAGCGGATTGCGGAACACACCCTGGTAAGCAGCACCGCCGCCAGACAGCATCGCCCCGACCAGCGCGCCTAGGACGACCCTCGGCAACCGGATCTGCCAGATGATGGCCGCGTTGATCGGCTGGACAGAGACCGCGGGGTGCCAGGGCAGGTGCGAGATGAGCGTGTCGGTGATCGCACCGAGCGGCACGCTGACCGGGCCGATCGAGACGCCTGCAATCACCGCGAGGATGAGGATGGCGGTAGCAACGGCGATCGCCCGCGCGGTTCTCCCGCCCCGGCGCGGCACCCTGACAGCCTCGGCGCGGGACGGTCCAGCCTGGCCGCCCGGCCTTGCCGGTCTGGCATCCGGCTGCGGCGGTCTGGCCGGCCCGGCATCGGTTCGCTGGCGTGACAAGGCCGGCAACCTCAGCTGCCCTTGATGGCGGCCAGCACGGTCCTGAGCAGGTTCACGATCCGCGGACCCCAGCGAGAAGCGACGTCGTCGTTGAGCATGATCACGTGCCCGGACTTCACCGCGGTCATTCCGCTCCAGCCAGGGCGGGACGCCACCGTGCTCGCGGTCTGGTGGCAGCAGATCGTGTCGGCCAGGATGATGAAGTCCGGGTTGGCCTTGACGACGTACTCCGCCGACAGCTGCGGGTACCCGCCAGCGGCCGCAGCGCCCTTCGCTGAGTCAGCAATGCTCTTCATCCCCAGCAGGCCGAGCAGCTTGCCGATGAACGTGTCCGAGGTCACCGAGTAGAAGGTCTGGTCGAGCTCGTAGTAGTAGGTGATCGGCTTGGAGTGATGGGGGGCTGCGGCGACGATCTTGCGGATCTGGGCGCGCAGCATCGCCACTTCCTTCTTCGCCTGCTGCTCGTGCCCTGTTGCCTGGCCGAGCTGGTCGAACTCGGCGAACGCGCTGCCGATATTCGGCGGGGCGGGCAGCGATAGGACCGGGATATGGAATGGCGCCAGCCGCTTGGTCAGGCCTGCGGCATCACCGGACACGACCACCAGGTCGGGCTTCTCGGCTGCGATCCCCTCGACATTCGGAGTGAAGCCGGAAAGCTTTGTCTTGGGCGCCTGCGGCGGGTAGTCGGAGTCATTGTCGACGCCTTTGACCTGCGAGCCCGCCCCGATGGCGTAAAGCATCTCGGTCGCCGTTGGCGATAGCGAAAGGATCGCGCTCGGTTCCTTGGTCAGGTGCACGGCTCCGTTGGCAGCGGTGACAGTGACCGGGAAAGCGCCGCTGGCCTTGGACGGCGGCGCTGCTCCTGGCTGGGAACTGCTGGTGCTACTGCTGCATGCGGCCGCCGTCAGGCCGGCCGCCAATGCGACGGCGATGAGCCGCCGCGTCGGGACTTGAGTCATCACTCATCCTCCGGTTTGCCGTGGAGGACGAAGTGCGTCCGTTGCGACTCCCCGGAGGGATCGGAACGAACCGCCCTTCCTCCGAGGACAGGTCGCCGACGCTGGGCAGGCGCCCGGGCTTGTCCTCTCGGTCGGAGGCATCACCGTTGCGGGACAGCGCTGGATTCTCACCGGCTTCGCTGCGCACAGCGTCTCCCGGGGAATCCCCCGGGACAGGGCGAAGCCTACTTCACTGATGAGTTGCTGGCCATGAGCGAGCCGGCAGACGCGCCACGAGACGTGCCGGCGCTGTCGCTCGCAGCGCTGCCCGGCGGCCGGGTTGTTACATGTAAACGCAGGTTCGGCCTTAGGCTGTAATAAGAAGCGACGTCGCGTGCGCTTGCACTCGCGGCGACACCGCCAGCCGCGCAGGGTTCGCACGGGCTTAAGGAGAACCGACATGTCAGAAGTGAAGGTCGATCACGAGCTCTTGGTGCCTGATGGCGGGTTCTGGCCGGCGCCCGAGATACCCCGCCCGAACATCTACCCGATGGAATGGCGGGTCGAGACCGAGAAGCTCGCGGCCATTTACCAGAAGTCCAAGCTCGTGGCCTGGAATCCCGCTGACCTGCCGTGGGACGGGCTGCGTGCCGAGGACTTCACGACGGAGCAGCGACTGGGCATCATGTACTGGTTCGCCGTGCTTGCGAACTTCGACGCCTCGGGGCCTGCGGTCTTCGCCAGGGCCACGATCAGGGCCTTCGAGCAACACGAGGAGGACCCGGTCCGTAAGTGCTTCTTCTCGATCACCAGGGACGAGATGAACCACGAGGAGTGCTGTCAGCGGTCGATCGCAGCGCTCTGGCCCGGTGGCCCGCTGGACTGGACGCCGGCGACAGACCTGGAGCGCGCGGCGCATAACAACATCGGGTGGCTCTACCACAATGGCGGCCGGTACTGGAATGGCTACAACAACGCGGTCGGCAGGTATTCGCTGCCTGTGCTCTTCACGAGCTTCATGATGGGCGAGATGGCCGCGTCCACGTTGTTCCGCGGCATGGCCTCGGGGACCAAGCATCCGGTCTTCTCCGAGATGTTCCACCGGATCGGCCGCGACGAGTCCAGGCACCTGCAGATCTGCATGACGATCCTGGAGAACGAATGGCCGGGCCTTACCGATGACGTGCGGGCAACGATCACGCGGCAGCTGCGGGCAGGTTTCGTATTCCTGTCCATGATCCTCTGGGAGCCGCCAGAAGGATTCTGGGATCTGCCTCCGTACTTCCTGAACAACCACCGCGTGCTGATGGATCACGCGCGAGACGGCGGCTTGGGCGTGCTGTCCTACGAGGAGCAGGCGGAGAACTGGCGGAGCGCGATCGCGAAGATCCGGGTCATCGTCCAGCGCTGGGGCATCGAGTTCCCGGCCATGCCGGAACTCGACATCGAGGGCGTCGACGTCTCGGACGACATCAGCTCCGAGGACATCATCCCCGTCTTCTGAGCGTGCTGTCGTTACCTGTGGATGGCGCTGGTGGAAAACCGCGCATGCTGTGGACAAGGGGCCGTACATCGGTGGACAGATCTGCTCGTCCGGTGGACAGCCTGTGGACGGCTAAAGAATCTTGAAAATTGTCGCCGAATCCTCTTGTGCAGCCCCCACGGTTGGCTGTAGAAACTTCTCTACCAGCGAAAACGGGTACCACTCGGAGGGAACTTCGGGAGACCTGGGGGAAACCCCGGGGAGCCTGGAGGGAGCGCCGAGAACCTCGGAACGCTCTGTGGTTCGAAGGCAACTTTGGGCCGACTGGAGCGCTTTGCGGATCTTCAGGGGCAACCCTGGAGGGCTAAGGAGTTAGTTCCGGGGAAGCAGGGAGACTGGGCAACCGGGATCCCAGCGGGTGTCCTGGACCGGTGGTAGGACGAACGGAGTGTGGTTCGCTGATTGCCCCAGCGGACCAGCTCGCCGGGGCAGTCGGCGGGGTATCTCCGGTCCGGCCTGGCGAGGCCCCTGCATCTCATACATGCGGGGGCCTCGTCATTTCACTTTAGGCGTGGCCCGAAGTGCTGTCGTTAAACCGAACTAATGGGATTGGTAACGGCCTGGCATCGGGTGCCGATGAGCTAGTAGACGCAGGCGGCGTGGGTACCCCCGAGCTCACGTCGCCTGGTCCGTTGTCTGGGCAGGCTAGGCGCTGCCGCTGAGGGCAGTGAC
>DATELR010000240.1:0-2985 GCA_035276345.1 Streptosporangiaceae bacterium
CCGGCAGCAGCACGCAGGTTGCGGCGGCGGCACGCGCTCCGGCGGCGCGGGCCCAGCGGGCGTAGTCCAGGCTCATCAGGTACGGGACCTGGTCGTCGGCCATGCCGTGTACCAGCCACACCGGTCCGCCCGCAGGCAGCAGCCGGGCGGGATCGGCCTGCCAGTACCGATCGTCGTCAACCTCGGCCGGCGCGCCGCCCATTAGCGCTCCGACCGCCTGCCGGCCGAGCGCCTGGCGCTCCGCGCCGACCAGATCGCTGACGGCGGCGAGCGCCACGACGCCACGCCAGCCGGACCGCTCCGCGTACCAACGAGACCCTGGTGGCAGAAGGTGCCTGCTTGCTGCCCATAGGGCGAGGTGTCCGCCTGCCGAATGGCCCGCCAGAATCACACGACCAGCATCCGCGGCAACCAGCCCGCCGGTCGCCTCGGCGACCAGCGCGGGCAGCCGGTCGATCGCCGCCGCAACGTCGTCGAATGTCCCTGGCCAGCCGCCACCTGGCTGGCCGGTTCGGCGGTAATGGGGCGCGCAGACGACTATTCCGTTAGCTGCCAGCGCCTCGGCGAGCGGTGCCGTGTGCTGTCGCCCGTATTGAGCGCGCCAGAATCCGCCATGAATAAATATGGTCAACAGGGCTCGCTCACCAGTCCTGCCTGCTGCCGTGACGGCCGCCGACGGGACGTGTACATCGGCGACGTTATCGGGGCCGTCGCCATAGCGCAGTACCAGGTCCGGAGGCCGGGCAGATCTGGTCATCACGTCAGCCTCGCTGGTATTCACGCCATCTGGCCGACGCTCACTGTTCATCAGACCGCCATTTCAAGGACGCTCGTGATGCACGGGCGAAATAGCATCATTATGAACCTGAACGCCCGGGCATTGCCCCTCCGCCCTTCAGTCATTCGGTCGGTCGGCTTATGCTCGGATACATGGCCCCCAAGGCGGACGGTTAGAAATCCCGGTCATGCTTGAGGACAAGGCGCGACCCAGTCGGCGCGGTTCGGCGATGGCTGACCCGATGATCGGAGCGCACCGATGCCGCTAGGAACCATTCGAGCCGGCCGCATCGCGATTTGCCTCGCTGCGGGATCGTTCCTGGCGTCAGGCTTCGCGATAGCGCCTGCCTTTGGCTCATCGTCGCTCCCGATGGCATCCCCATGCGGGCATAGTTCACTCGCCGTGGAGTCGGCAAACCTCCTGGCGATGCCGGCTAGCGCAAGTCCGTCCAGGAGTCCCAGTCCCTCGAAGAGCGCCAGTTCGTCGAAGACTCCCAGCCCGACCAAGAGCGCGTCGCGCAGCCCGTCTTCCTCCTCTAGCCCGAGCCAGACGAAGAGCTCGACCAGCCCGGCTGCCAGCAGCAGCCCAAGCCCGTCCAAGTCGCGTTCACCCAGCCCGTCGCCGACCCGGTCGCGCACCAAGTCACCGAGCCCGTCGCCGTCCCCCACCAAGTCGCATAAGCCAGGAGTCCTCTGCCTGAGCGGCCAGGTCGTGCGGCACAAGTCGGCGACCAGGCCCGGCGGCACCATGACCTACTCGCTATGGGTCTGGAGCACGGTCCGCGCCACCAGGGTGACGGTGACAACGACGAGCAGTGCCCGCTCGATGAAGTCGCCGGCGTTCACCATGTGCCCGACCCCGCGGATGAACAGGTGCACGATCACGACGCTGCCGGCCAATCAGGCCTTCGAGCTAAGGCTGACCGATCAGGTGCGGAAGACGGCGACGCCTGGCGCACCGATGACGTTGACCGTGAGCGTGCAATCCGGGTCGCTGTCGCCCGCCGAAGCCACGGTCACCACCTTTGTGAGCCGGCGAGTTCATTCCCCTGGCGGCGGCTCAGTACCGCCGCTTCCGCCGCTGCCGCCCACGACCCTGCAGCCGTTCCCGGGCGCGACAATCACGCCGCCCAGCCTCGGCGGCCTGTTCCCGACCGTCACACCGACAGCATCGCCATCGGCTAGTCAGAACGGGAAGACGTCGGGTAAGGCGACGAGGGTCGAACAGACATCCTCTGCCCTGCCGCTTGATCCACGGCTTATCGGTGGTCAGCTCGCGGGGCTAGCGGTACTCGCGGCCGCCATCACAATGGTGGTCGCCAGGCTGTCGCTGCGGACTCCGCAGCCGGCGGGTCCTCAGCCAGCCAGCCCGGCGCCGAAGCCCGAAGCAGCCGCTGCCGAGGACGAGACCGGCGACGACAAGCCCGACCAGCCAGCAAGCTGACCAATTCCGGGCGGCCCTGCCTACTTGATCACGTGCTCGACGGCTGGGCGCATCTGGAGCATTTCGTCGGCTAGGCCCTGGGCGGTGAGTGTCGCCGACACCAGGACCCCGAAGGTGTCCCCGTCCGCCCACGCGCACTCAGCGGGACTGCCGTTTGACCCTGGTGCGCACGCGGCCTGGCCACCAAGGCCGCCAGGCTTGGCGGTGAACGACTTGTGCAGCCTGGCCATGTATGCGCTGATCAGGTCACCGGCCGACGCGTTTCCAGTGAGGTTCCCGCCAATAAAGACGACAATCTGCGGTCCCTTGCTCGTGCCAGGGCCCTTCTTCTGCTGGTAGACGGCGGCGACGACGTTTTTCACGTTGCCAGACCCGGCGGTCAGGATCCGCTGCTTCAGGCCGGTAGCCATCGTGTTGGCCGGCTGGCGGGTAAAGGCGCCGATGGCCGCAGGCGTGGTCACGGTGTGCGAGGTCCGCGGCATCAGCTTGAAGTAACCGTAGGCGGCCGCCGCAGCAACGACCACGAGGCCGCATACGAGCATGGCCGCGACCTTGCCGCCCCGGCCGGCGCGCTGGCGGCTCTTGGCTGACTGCGTCGCTGGACTTGATGCCGACTTGCGCTTCCGCGCTTTCTGGCCGCCGCCCTTGCGCGTCGTGCGGACCGGCGTCCCCGGCGGTGCCGTGGCGGGAGCAGCGATGTCAGCCGGCTTCGGGGCCGCCAAGGCTAGCCGGTCAAGCGGGCCCGTGCTCGCTCGCCTTGGTGG
>DATELR010000241.1:0-9958 GCA_035276345.1 Streptosporangiaceae bacterium
TTCGTAGATCCGGCGCACCGCCTCAACGTCGTATCCGTCGCGCTCGGCGTCCTTCATCTCAGTTCCCTCCGTCGCACGCGAACTTCGCAGCAGACATTGATGGCGCCCAAATGCCGGCGAGCCATTCCGGAACGGACGAACCCGGCGGACTAGGATCCGTTCCCATGCGAACCCCGCGCCGCGCGGCGATCGCGATCCTCATCGCGCTCTGCGGCATCGCGATCTCCGCCGGGTCGATCCAGTCCTGGGTGACCGCGCGCGGACCGCGGCCTGGCTCCGGCATTCAGCACACCGCCGTCGCCGGGGTGCTGCATTGGCGCTACCAGCCAACGAGCACGTTTTCCAGTTCCTTCGGAATGGTCGTCATCGTCGCGGGAGCACTCGTCTTCATTGGCGGCCTTCTTGCGTCTCAGGAGTTCGCGAGCCTGTTTTCCTTCATCGCTCTGGCGGCGGCCGGATTGTGGATCGGGCTTGATGCCACCCGTTACAGCGCCACCGACCTGCGCTACACGGACCTGCGACTCGGTGCCTGGCTCGTGGTCGCGGGCAGCCTGGTCGGACTGATGAGTTCATTCTTCGTGCGCCGCCGCCCGGCCTGAGCCTGTTCATCGGTGGACGTGCGCGCCACGCTCCGGCGGCCAGGCCACCAGCGGCTTGCCGATTTCCCAATGGTGGCCGTACGGGTCGCGTACCCGGCCCAGCAGCCAGCCGTGCTCCTCTTCCGCCGGATATACAAGGGTGGCACCGGCCCCGACCGCGTGCTCGATCGTCGCATGCGGGTCGTCGACGATGAGCAGCATCTTGGTGGTCGCGCCGCCGACCGACTCGGGGCTGAAGTTGCCGTGCTCGGGTGATTCGTCCGCGACCCAGAACCCAGCGCCCTCAATCGACATTTCCGCAACCACGCTCGGGTTGTCGGCGGTTCCGCCGACCTGGTAGACCACATCGGCCCCGAACGCGGCGCGGTAGAAGTCCAGTGCGGCCAGGCCGCCGCGGACAGCGAGCTGAGGTAGCAGGCTCACCAGCTGGTTTCCTGGTCTCTTGCCGGTTACTGGCATGGGCGCCTCCTTAGGGCCATCGCCAACCACGGCAAAGTGCCGTCAACCGCACTGTAGGTGGTTGACGCAGCGGTGCGGGCCGGCTTAGCGTCACGAGCCGTGAGCACTCAAGATGTGAGCGACAACGGGACGAGTCAGCGGCTGCGTGGTGCGGGGCCTGGCGTTATCACGCCGGACGGTTGCGCGGTCGACTTCTACGCGCTGATGTCCGCTCGCAAGGAACCGGAGATCATCCACGAGGCAGCAGGCGATCCGGCCGCCTCGATACTCGAGCTCGGTTCGGGAACTGGCCGGGTCACCAGGCCGCTGACCGAGCTCGGCCATCGCGTTGTCGCGGTTGACGAATCACCCGAGATGCTGGCTCACATTACGACCGCCAGGACGGTCTGCTCGAGGATCGAGGACCTTGCGCTTGACGAGCGGTTCGACGTCGTGTTGCTGGCGTCTCATCTCATCAACGTGCCGGGCGAACCAGAGCGCCAGGAGCTGCTCGCCGCATGCGCCAGGCACGTCGCACCTGACGGTTGCGTGATTATCGAGCAACACGCCCCTGACTGGTTCACGACCGCGGCGGACTCGGAGAGCGACGCGGACGGCATCATCTTCCGGTTGCGGGACGTCTCCAGGCCGGCGCCTGATTTGCTGTCCGCGACGGTTGAGTACCAGGCGGGCGAGCGGATCTGGACGCAGACCTTCACCACGCGCAAGCTGACCACTGACCAGCTGATGACCTCGCTGGCAGCCGCCGGGCTCGAGTTCGACCGCTATGTCACTACCGATCAGACCTGGCTGCGCGCCTTCCCGACCTGAGCCCGAAAGTGCTATCCGTGGTGGCCCAAATTGAACCCGGAAAGATGCAGGTTCACGCCTGGAAAATCAGGCAGCGGCCACGTTGGCGGTGTCTGGATCAGCACGAGGCCCACAACGATCATGGCTAGCACCCCCGCTGCGAGCAGTGCAACGACAGCAGTGAGCGAAGACGAAGCGGTGGGACTGAGTACCCGGTTCAGTTCGCGCCGTGCAGCCCGTGACCCGGGGCCCAGACAGCTCAACGCGGTATAAACCGCGGCACCGGCTGCCCAGACCGACATTGGGTGCGCGCCGTGAGACCAGTGCATCCAAGCTGTGACCGCAACGCCGGCCGCGACCACCAGGATCGGCGCGAGCACGACCGTCTCGATGGCAGACCTCGCCAGCGCCCACGGGAACGAGGAGCAGACAAGCAAGGAATCCCATGCCCGCGGTCCGCGGCTCCTGCGGCGGACGGCAAGGCCAGTTCGCGCCTTGTTGCCCGCCCGGAGAACGGTGACCGCGGCCGTCACTGCCAGGATCCCGACGACCGGCAGTACGAAGCTGGCGGCGACCGCCAGAACTAGCGCCACGAAGGCGAAAACGGAATGCGGGGGCCGCGCAGCAGCCTTTCTGGCCGTCCGATCTGCCGCCGCCGGCCTGCGCACCGGAACGTATGTGACCGCCGGAAGGAGGTCAGCGAAGTCGGCCGGACGCTCGCGGGCGATGCGCCGCCACGCCGGATTGGGCGGCCGCGCTGGGAGCGGCCTGGTAGCCGTGTTTACCGGGTTCGCCGGCTTGCGGATGGACGGCGGTTCCGGCGCTGTGAGGTCGAGGCTTGCGATTCGGCTGGCGAGCCACGATGCGGTCGGTCGCTGCTCAGGCTGGCGCAGCAATGCGGCGGCGATCAGCGGATACAGAGCGAAATGAATGTCATCGAGATCCGCATCGGCACGCAGGATGCGAGAAAAAACGGCTTCATACGTTCCCGTCCCGAACAGCGGCTCCCCGCGCGCAGCGAAACCCACGGTGGTGCCCCACGCATGCACATCGGCGGCAGACTTGGCGCGCTGACCCTTGATGATTTCCGGTGCCTGGTACCCCGGCGTTCCGATGAACGTGCCCGTTTGCGTTATCGGCGCGTCACCTATCTCGCAGGCGATGCCGAAATCAATCAGCACAGGGTCGCCGTTGACCATCATGACGTTCCCTGGCTTGAGATCCCGGTGAACAATGCCAGCCGCGTGCACCGCAGCGAGGCCCTCGGCCAGCCCGTGCGCCACCCGTTGCAATTCCGTGCCGCGCAGCGGCCCGTGATCTGCGACAACCTCTGCGAGAGTTTGGCCCTCGACCAACGCCGTGACGATGTACGGGGTGCTGCAGGTCACATCGGCATCGATCACCTCGGCGACAAAGGGGCTGCGGATTCTGCGCATCGCGTTGACCTCGCGAGCGAGCCGCCATCGAGCGACGGTCCCGGCGTCGCTTCGCTGCAGCATCTTGACGGCCAGCATCCGGTCGTCGGGGCCGACAGCCAGATGCACCACGGCCGCACCGCCTTGCCCGATCGGCTGGAGCAACCGGTACGGTCCCAGCTGCGCAGGGGGCGAGTTTTCGTCCGCGATCGCACAGGAAGTCGACTGCGGAACTAGCTGGCCTTCCATGCCCGTCCTCCCGAGACGACCTGCTCAGATCACCCGGTCGCCTGAATTTCCCGCAGGCTAGCTGCCTGGCGGATGGTCAACGACCGTTAATGGCGCGTCAGAAGAGGTCGTTCTCAGGTTCTCGCGCAAGGCACCAACGGCGTGCTGCACGCCATGTATGTCGACTTGCATGCCCTCATCGCGCAGGCCGTGGCAGGTGGCAATAAGGCAGACGGCGCCCGCCTGGTCTATCGCGGCAAGCGCGCTCAGATCGAAGCAGACGCGGCTGACGGGCATGGCACGCAGATTTGCCCGGCACTCGTCAAGCAGCTCGGCGCCCCAGCTGTCGAGCTCGCCGACCAGGCAGACTCGCACGCTGCCTTGGTCGCTTGTCCCCTCGTATCCGATCAGAAAGCCGCGGCGGGCGCCGCCGTTGCCGTCGCCAGGCATGCCCAGCTCCAATCCGCGCAAATGGCAGGATCGGCGGCTGGGCCGACAACCGCCGGGACCACCGATCACTGCCCGGAGCGCGGAAAGACAAACACTGTTTACTTGCGCGCACGCCACATTCGTGGCAGCGGCGTCTCAGGACCAGCGAATGCTCACCCGGGTCAAGAACAGATCGAGGACGCCGCGGTCGCCGGTTAGCTGAAGACAGCCGGCCTGACGCCGGTTCCACAGCGCCAGGTACAGATCCTCGGCGGTACCCGCCACCTCGCAATCTGCCGAAGATGGCGTGCCATCGTCGTTGCGTGCGCAGGCGGTCGTCTGCACATGGTCAGGCCCGATGCTGACGAGCCAGTCCGCCCCTATGTCGGTGCACCGCACGCGAAGCGCCCGCGCCTGCTCCGAGCGAAGGCGCCCGCCGCGCGGCACAAATCCTTCGAGCAACTCGCTTACGCCGTCAGCGGCGAACGCCACAGGAAAGGGAGCGACCGGACGTCCAGCGGCCAGCTCAGCGTCGACGCCGTGCACCGAGGTCTCATGCGCCTGACGCCGGGCCCACATAGCAAGCGGCGAACGCGCGGGCAGGAAGGACCAGCAGGTCAGGTCAGGATCGGCTTGCGTCAGAACGTTCGCGAGCGAGTCGAGGCCTGCGTCGAACCACGCGAGCAGGTCGGCGTCGTCCGGCCAGGTGCCGACGACCTCGTCGAGATCCACGTCCCACGGCTCGGTTCGCGGCGTGCCTACGATGCCGGCTGCCCATCGATGCACGCCACCCTGGTGCCTGACGAGGTCACGGACCACCCATTCAGGGCAGCTGGGCACAGCGGCGTCAGGTCCGGCTTCGGCTGCAGCGGCTGAGAGCCGGCGGCCCGCGTCGCGCAGCGCCTGAATGTCCGTGCTGATCTCCACAAGCAGGAATTGTGCCCCGGGGGTCGGACACCGCCCGCGACTTTTCGGCGGCGAATGGCAACCTTTCTGCCGGGACTGCTCTCTGGGAGGGTAGAGGAGCAGGGAGGTTGCCGTGGACGACGCTGCAGCGGCAGAGTTCAGCGAGTTCGCACACAGCCGGTGGCCCGGCCTGATCCGGCTCGGATACGCGGTGACCGGCGACCGTGACCTAGCCCAGGACCTGGCCCAGACCGCACTCGCGAACGCCTACGCGTCATGGTCCAGGGTGCGCAAGGCCGATGACCCTGACTCTTACCTGCGCAGGATCGTGCTCAACGCTCATCTGGGCAGCTTCCGCAAGCGGCGGGTGACCGAACGCCTGACCGGATCTCCGCCAGACATGCTGGCGCTGGTGCCCGATCCGGCCGGCCAGCACGGCGACCGGGCCACCGTGATCGCGGCGCTCGGGACACTTCCGCGCAGGCAGCGCGAGGTACTGGTGCTCCGGTACTGGCTCGATCTGACCGAGGCGCAGGTAGCAGCCACGCTCGGCTGTTCGGTCGGCAACGTGAAGAGCCAGACGTCACGGGCCTTGTCGAGGCTAAGAGGCAGCGCGGAACTAGCTGACTGGGAGGCGCGATGACCATCCACGACGAACAGGACTTCCGCGCCAAGCTCGGTACCGCGCTGGACGAATTCGCACCTGGCCCGGTCCCGTTCGACGCCGTCGTCAGGCAAGGAAGGGCAGTCAAGGTCCGCAGGCGCGTCACGGCCGCCCTCGTCGGCCTCGCGGTTCTCGCGGCCTCAGCGCTGGTGCCCACCTTGCTGAATTCGTTGCACCCGCCGGCACCGATCACGCCTCGCTACCACGTGTCCGTGAGCCCGCCCACGGCAGGCTCGCCGCGGGGATTGGTCGCCTCGGGGCTGGTTAATCACGCTCGCTGGCAGTTCTTCGCTCGCTACAGCACGCACGGCGACGGGCTCTGCCTGGAGTCCAAGCTCGGTACCAGCGCATGCGGCGGCCCGCGGCCTCGCGACTATCTGGGCGCGGCAGCGACACTGTGGGGAAATCGCGACGAGGGAGCGCGGCAGCCCGGCGGCCGCTGGGTCAGGGTGCAGATGGTCTACGGGTATGTGCGCCATGACGTGGACCGCGTGCAGGTCAGCTTGAGCAACGGGCAGGTGCTGACGCTGCATCCGGTGGACCTGTTCGGCCCGAAGTACGCGCGCTGGGTTGCGATCGCGGTTCCGTTCGCGAGCGCTGTCCGGGAGGTAACCGTCTACGCGGCTGGCGCCGAGGTCGAGCACGCAGTTCCGTTCACCGGACGCGGTTCCATCCAGATAGAGCGCTGGCTGAAACCAGATCAGGCCGATCTGCCGAATCCGGTATCTGGCCGCGTCGGCGCAGTAACGCTCGGCGGCCGTCATTTCGTCGTCCACGGCTACCTCGGTCCGTGGGGCAGCTGCTTCAGAAGCGCAATCGTCGATGAGGATATGTGCAACGCACAATCAGGGGCGCTGAGGCCCGGAACCGTCGTTAAGCACCTGGCCGGCTCCTATTCCTCCGACAGAGGCCTGAACGTCCTGCAAGTCGAGCCAGCGGTGAGCTACCTGCTGGTGACCAGGGCGAAGGGCAGCGCCCTGCGCCTCCGCCCGGTCACGCTCGGCGGTCAGAAGTTCTGCATCCTGCCGAATGACTTCCGCAATCGGGATGTCACCTGGACGGCCTATAACGCGGCCGGTCACTTGCTGGGCAGCGGTTCGGTCAGCAAGTTGCTCCGATAGCGGCCGCTCCTGCTTAGATCATTGATCATGCAGAATGGCGCGCTCGGAGATCGGCTGGCAGCAGGCGAAACACTGTATGGCGGCTGGCTCGTCACCGGCGACGTGACCGCGGCCGGAGCGATGGCCGCCACGGGCCTGGACTATGTCGTCGTCGACCTCCAGCACGGAGGCGCCACCGAGCGCGACCTGCCTGCGCTGACGGCGGCGATCGAGCGCGGGGGAGCGACGCCGCTGGCGCGGGTCAGGTACGCACACCCAGCGGATATCGGGCGGGCACTTGACCTCGGCTGCGCAGGCGTCATCGTGCCCAATGTGGACTCCGCTGAGCAGGCTCGCGTGGCCGTCGGCGCATGCCTGATGCCACCGGCTGGCTACCGGTCTGGCGGCGGCGTCCTGGCCAGCGCGAGAGCGCCGTTGTGCGTGATCATGGTTGAATCCCGCGCTGCCATGGCCGACCTCGAACTCACACTGGCGCTGCCGGGCGTTGACGGCATCTATGTCGGTCCGCGAGATCTGTCGTACTCGCTCGGCTGCGCGCTGAGCCCTGACGACGCCGTGCTGCGGCCCGCGCTCGAGGAAATCTGGACGGCGTGCCTGGCGGCAGGCAAGCCGGTGGGCGTGCACGCGACCGAAGGCGCGACCGCGCGGATGTACCGGGAAAACGGGTGCCGCCTGATCAATGTCGCGTCCGATGTGCAGGGCATTTCCAGTTATGCCCGCGCGCAACTCGCCGCTGCGCGCCAGTAAGGAGCCTGAGGTGCCGTTCTGACGCCATAATGAGTGCCGCTTTATTGCTGAGGCTTGGGGGAAGCCGATGCGGGGCGGGGTTCGGGGCATTGGAGCGAAAGCCATCTTCGTCGTGGCGGTTGTAGCTGTCGCGGGGTCTGCGAGCCTCGCGCCGAGTGAGGCAACCGGCAAGCCTGCCGCCGCGAGAGCGAACTGGCCGGCGTATCTGCACGGCCCGGCCCACAGTTCGTTCAGTCCCGGCGAACGGACGATAACGCCGTCGAATGTGCGGCGGCTCGTGGCCAGATGGCGCTTCCAGGCCAACCTGCCGCCGATCGCCGGGCAGCCCCGGCGCGGTTTTCTAGCGAGCCCGACGGTGGCCGATGGCGCGATCTACATCGGCTCGGTCACCGGCTGGTTCTACAAGCTGAGCGCAGCGACCGGGCGCGTGCTCGCCAAGCGTTTCATCGGCTTCCAGCGTGCCCTGACCTGCCATCCGGCGCGCGGGTTCGTCGGCACCGCGACCGTCGCAACCGACCAGACCGGCCAGCGCGTCGTCTATGTCGGCGCGCCTGACGGGTACCTGTACGCGCTGCGCGCTGCCAATCTGTCGGTCAAGTGGCGCTCGGTGATCGCGCTGCCCTCGAAGACGGTGAACAACTTCTTCCAGTGGTCCTCGCCAACGGTCGCGCAGGGACGCGTCTACATCGGCGTGGCGTCCAATTGCGACCGGCCGCTGGTGCGGGCGGGCCTGGTCAGTTACATGCAGGCCACAGGGAAGAGACAGGCGATGTTCCACACGCTGCGGCCAGGCAGGCGCGGCGCCTCGATCTGGTCGAGCGCCGCCGTCGATCACAATCGCTTCGTCTACGTCTCAACAGGGAATGTGAAGCGCAGCTTCGCCGAGCCTGGTCACACGAACTCGATCGTGAAGCTCACTCCGTTCTCGCTCCGGCCTGCCGGGTCTTTCAAGGTGCCACGGGCCCAGATCGAACACAACGGAGACTTCGGGGCATCACCGGTGATCTTCGGGCCGTTTGTCGGCGCCTGCAATAAGAACGGCATCTTCTACGCTCTCCGCCGGTCGACGATGCGGCTGGCCTGGTCACGCCGGGTCGGCGCGGAAGCGCCGCGGCACGGGGTCGCCAACTGCTCAGCGGCCGCGGTCTACAACGGGCACGTCCTGTACGTCGCGACCCCGCGGCACATCATCAACGGCACCGCGCACCCGGGTTCGGTGCAAGCACTGAATCCGAATACCGGCGCGCTGATCTGGCAGACGGGCCTTCCCAACGGGGTGATCGGCACTCCGACTCTCGACGGGGCTGGCGTGCTGGCCGTCGGCACCTACGCCTTCACCAAGCGGCCGAACGCGGTCTTCCTGCTCAGGGCCTCAGACGGCAAGATCCTGCGCCGCCTGGCCACCGGCGGCCCGTTCTTCGCTCAGAGCGTCTTCGCAGGCGGCCGCATCTTCACGGCGAACGGCAACGGCCTGGTCGCCTGGGGACTTCGAGGCTGACCCGATCAGTGGCAGGCGGCCTGGGCTGCGGTCTTCGGCTTCGCCTGCCAGACGCTCCGCTGGCTCGCTGATCCGGCGTGATGGTGCCGGTGCTTATGCCGGTGCTTGGCCCAGTGATCGGTCCTGATCTTCCTGAACAGGGTGCTCGCCGCGGCCCGGTTCCAGAGCACGGCGAGCTCACCGTTGGGAGCCATGAAGTTGGTATTGGCCAGCGGCACCGTGGTGAAGGAGACCGCGCCCGGCCTGATGAACCTGAGCTCATCGGCGAGGCTGGTGACGTCGAAGTTCTTGTCCACCTTGGTCGCGCCGGTCGCCGCGGACAGGAAGCGCGAGAACTTGACCGGGTTCGTCAGCGTGCCCGAGCTCACCGCCTCGGCGAGTACGGAGGACAGCAACTGCTGCTGGTCAGCGATCCTGGCCAGGTCGGACTGCGCGAACGAATGCCGGTCTCTGGCGAACTGCAGCGCCCTGATGCCGCCGACGTGGTGGCGTCCTGCCGACATATGCAAGCCGCTGTACGGGTCGTTCACCGCGTAGGGCAGGCAGACGTCAACCCCGCCGAGTGCATCGATGATCTTGACGAATCCCAGGAAGTTCACCTCGACGAAATCGTTAATCGTCAGACCGGTCGCTTGTTCCACCGTCTTGACCATTAGCCGCGGACCGCCAAGGCCGAAGGCAGCGTTGATCTTGTTCATCCCGAAGCCCGGTATGTGTACCCAGGAGTCGCGCGGGAGGCTCACAACCTGGATGCGCCGGTGGTCCCCGGTGATGTGGACGACCATGAGCGTGTCGGAGTTGCGTCCGGTGGCGCGGCCGACATGCAGAACGAGCTGCTGGCGCCTGGACAGTCCTGACCTGACATCGACGCCGGCCAGCAGGATGTTCAGCGGGCCGCTATGCGGGGTGCCTGCGGTGCCCGCGTTCACCCGGCCCAGATGGCTGCTCACGTAGTTGGCCAGCAGCCAGCCGCAGCCCGCCGTCAGCAACACGATGGCCGAGAGGACGCTGGTGACCAGGGCGACCGTTCGCTGGGTTCTGGCCCGCTTACTGGCCGCGATCTGCGCGGCAAGCCGGCGCCGCGCCGCGACCGCCCGGCTCCC
>DATELR010000242.1:0-14828 GCA_035276345.1 Streptosporangiaceae bacterium
CCGGCAGCACTTTTCCTTCCTCATGCGCGACCGGACTGTGGTGGCCGAGGCCGTCTCGGTGGAGCTGACCTCGTCATCTGCGCATCCGACATGCACAGAGCAGGTGTCTTCCGCTGACAAGGACCGCGCCAGCGGCGGGACCTCAGTTCAGATGTACGCGGACGGATCATGGCATGCCGCGCCGCTGCTCAGGCGCCGCGACCTTCAACAAGGCCAGCATGTCGAAGGCCCGGCGCTGATCGTCGAGGACTATGCGACGACGGTCGTGCTGCCCGGCTGGCGGGCCAGCGTGACCCAACGAGATGACCTGTTGCTCACTCGCGTCGCAGCAAGGCCGTCACTGTCTGGGGCCCGAACCGAAATTGACCCGATCATGCTAGAGATCTTCAACAACCTCTTCATGTCGGTAGCCGAGCAGATGGGCGTCCGGCTGCAGGCCACCGCGCATTCGGTCAACATCAAGGAGAGGCTTGACTTCTCGTGCGCGATCTTCGACGCCGACGGCGGGCTGATCGCTAACGCACCCCACATACCTGTCCATCTCGGTTCGATGGGAGAAAGCATAAGGATCGTCGCCGCGCGCAACTTCGGAACGATGCGCCCAGGTGACGTCTACGTGCTCAACGATCCATACCACGGCGGCACCCACCTTCCTGACGTCACGGTCGTTACGCCGGTGTTCGGCGGCTCCGAAGGCGATGCCGAGGAACTCCGTATCTTGTTCTTCGTCGCCTCGCGCGGCCATCATGCGGAGATCGGGGGAATCACGCCTGGCTCAATGCCCGCTTTCAGCGCTGTCGTCGAAGAAGAGGGCGTGCTCATCGACAATTGGCTGCTTGTGCGGGACGGGGTGCTGCGCGAGGCTGAGACGCTTGAGTTGCTTCGTCGGGCACCGCATCCGTCTCGCAACCCTGAGGTCAACCTGGCTGATTTGCGTGCGCAGATCGCAGCTAACGAGCGGGGGGCAGCCGAGCTGCGCCGCATGTGCGAGCATTTCGGCCTGGATGTGGTGACCGCCTACATGAGTCACGTCCAGGACAACGCCGAGGAGTCGGTGCGGCGGATGCTCGGGGCACTGAGCGACGGCGAGTGCACCTACGAGCTCGATGCCGGGGCCGTGATCAGTGTGGCCGTGCGCGTCAACGCGACTGCGCGGAGCGCTGAGATCGACTTCACAGGGACATCCCCGCAGATGACCGGGAATTTCAACGCACCCTCATCGGTGGCTATGGCCGCCGTGCTCTACGTCCTGCGCACGCTGGTGGCTGACGAGATCCCGCTCAATTCCGGCTGCCTGAAGCCCGTCCAGGTCATCATTCCGCCCGGGTGCCTGCTGTCGCCGACATACCCGGCAGCCGTCGCCGCAGGGAATGTGGAGACATCGCAGGCGATCACGGGAGCGCTCTTCAAGGCACTGGGGGTCATGGCCGAGGGCTCAGGCACGATGAACAACGTCACCATCGGAAACGCCAGGCACCAGTACTACGAAACCGTAGCCAGCGGGTCAGGAGCAGGCCCCGGATTTGACGGCACCGACGTGGTGCAGACGCACATGACGAACTCCCGGCTCACCGATCCTGAGGTGCTCGAGTGGCGGTATCCTGTCCGGCTGGATGGCTACCGGATCCGGCACGGCAGCGGCGGGGCAGGACGCTGGGGCGGAGGGTGCGGCGGACGCAGGGAAATCCGCTTCGCTGAGCCGATGACCGTAACTACGCTCGCCAGCCACCGGCGGATAGCCCCTTACGGCATGGCGGGTGGCGAACCAGGCGCCTTGGGTCGGCATTGGGTGAACCGCGCCGACGGCTCGGTGACCGAGCTCCGCGGGTGCGACTCCGTTCATGTCGGGCCTGGTGACGTCTTCGTGATCGAGACACCTGGTGGTGGCGGCTACGGCCACCGCCAACCGGCGCCGACGGACCTTAGCTGCTGATTCCCCGGTGAGCCGCCAGCACGTCGTCGGCTGAGATCGTGGTCAGCTCGGCGGCGCTGGCGGTCTCACCTAGTTGCGCCACTCTCAGGTCGCGCGACGCGCAAGCCCGCTCGTACAGCGAACGTGCGAACCTGCCGTTTCCCAGCTCGTCGATCCTGCCCTGATCGCAGGCGCTGGAAAGGATCTGGGTGAGCACCGGCAGTGCGTCTGGCGCGAAGCTGTCACCGGCCTGCGCCGCGAAAATCGTCGAAATCCTGACCAGCTCGTCAGGACCGTAACTCGGAAATGCGACCCGGACGCTGAACCGGGACGCCAGACCGGGGTTGATGCGCAGGAACCTGGTCATGTCGTCGGTATAGCCGGCCAGCACCATGACCAGCCGGTCCCTGTCATCCTCGGCACGCTTCAGCAACGTAGCCACTGCTTCGGCACCGAAAGCGTCGCCGCCGGAGTAGCCGTCGTTGTACAAGGAGTACGCCTCGTCAACGAAGAGCACGCCGCCAAGCGCCGAATCAACGAGCTTGTTGGTCTTAATTGCCGTCGACCCGAGGTGATCTCCTACCAGATCGGCGCGGTGCGCCTCGACAACACCAGGCCTGACTAGGAGCCCGAGCGCAGCGAAGATCCGTGCCAGGATCCTGGCGACCGTGGTTTTCCCGGTACCGGGAGGGCCCGTGAACACGAAGTGCCTGACCGGTGGCTGACTGGTCAGGCCCTGCGCGTCGCGCAGCCTGGCGACCCTGAGCTGCGCGGCGATCTCGTGTACCTGCCGCTTGACCGGCGCCAGGCCGACGAGCGCGTCGAGTTCAGCAAGCGCGCTCTCGAGCGTCGGCGTCTCGTCATACCCGCGGTACCGCGATGTCAGCTCGGTGTAAGCCTGCTCGAGATCAGTGCCCGTCAGCGTGACGAGGTCGGCGGGTGCGGGATCAAACCCGGTGCCCATCACGCGCACGTCTCTGGCCTGTCCCGCGCGCTCGAGCAGGGTACGGACGAAACGCCCGTTGCCGAGTTCATCGCCAAGCCTGCGCCGCCCGACCTCTTCGAACATGCGCCAGAGCACCGATCTGGCGTGCGGGTCGATAATCTCGCCGCGCCTTGCCACGGTCAGGTCCGCGAGCTGAAGCAACTCGGCTGGCGCGTACCCGCTGAACTTCACCCGGATCGCGAACCGCGAGGTCAGCCCGGGATTGCTTGCCAGGAAGGTCTCCATCTGCCGCTCATAGCCAGCCAGGATTATCACCAGCCGGTCACGGTCGTCCTCGGCCCGCTTGAGCAGCGCCTGCACCGCCTCGTTGCCGAACCGGTCGTTCTGTCCGTCGCCCTCGTTCACCAGGCTGTATGCCTCGTCGATGAACAGGACGCCGCCAAGCGCCGAGTCGATCAGCTCGTTCGTCTTGATCGCGGTCGCGCCAAGGTATTCACCGACCAGGTCGGAGCGCTGAGCTTCGATGACCGTCGGCACGTCGAGCAGCCCGAACGCATAGAAAATCTTCGCGATGATCCGGGCGACCGCAGTCTTGCCGGTACCTGGCGGTCCGAGAAAGACGAAATGCTGCATCGGCTTCTCTGCGCCAATGCCCACCATGGCGCGCCGTCTGGCCGCCTCGATGGAGGCCGCAAAGGAGCGAACCTGATCCTTCACGGCGCTCAGCCCGATCATCTCGTCGAGCTCAGCCATCGCTTCGTCGACGGTGATCGCTGGCTGCTCGATCACCGGATGGTCGGGCTCAGCACCGGTCGGCGCTGTCGCCGCACCGGCCGCACCAGTGCGACCCGTCCGCCCTGATGCCATCACCCTGGTGCCCTCAGGTCCGGCACCGGGTCGCGAACCCGCCGCGGGACGAGCACCAGGACGCTGGGCAGTCTGGCCATTCCCGGCCGGTCCGTTTGCCGGTCCCGCCCGGTTCTGTCGCGTGGCCTGGCCGTCCCGCCAGGCGACGCCGGCGCCAGGCCCGCCACCGCGCACCTGCTGCATCTGTGCGCTCTGACGGCTGTCCTGCCAGGCCTTGGCGAGCCGCCAGCCGAGCACCACCGCAGCGAGCAGCCAAGCTAGCGCAGGCCCGAACAGCGAGTGGCCCTTGCCGACCAGGCGGAACGCGGCTATACCGGGCAGCAGCGCTAGCACGAGCACCCACGCGACGGTCCGACAGGGCGCGAACCAGCGACCCAGAGCGCCCGCGTGCGCCACAAGGGCAGCAATCACAGGCAACGCCAGCAGCGAATAATGCTGGATGGAGTCGCCATGAACTTGCGTGGCGACCAGCACGAGGCCCCAGAGCCCCGCCGAAGCTGTCGCCCACCCGTCGCGCCGGCCGGTCCATACCGCGTAAGGGGCGAATATAAGTCCGGCAAGAATCCCGAACGCCGCAAATGGAACACAGATAATGCAGCACGCGATTACGATGAGGATCCTGACCGGAAGCGGGGCCGCATCGAAAGAGCGGCGCCAGCGACTGAGCGCGCTGCGCACTGGCCCTTGGCCAGGCGCTGACAACGACCCGTCCGCAGGCGGCATCTCGCTCCCTTGCACCGCTACCTGTATAGCGCATTAGTGTGCGCATCCGGCGATACACATTCAGATGACACGGCATATTCCGCCGGCCGCATTGCCATTCTCCCCCGCGCCCGCCAGGTTGGCACCGGGCTGCGCCGTTGCGATACGTATGCAAAGCCGACATGATGTCCAGCGGTGACCGGTCCCGCGAGCTTGGAGGAGAACGTCATGGAGCGGATCGAGGCTGAGCTACTCCTGCCTGGCGGGGGCGCGCCGGTCACCGATGGCGTGGTCGTCCTCGACGGGCCCGTGATCACGTTCGCTGGGCCGTCAGCCCAGGCACCTGATACTCCGGGCGCGAACGTACACCGCACCGAGACCGTCATGCCGGGCATGTGGGACTGTCACGGGCATTTTCTTGGTGTCCGCAAGCTCGACATCGGCCAGCTTCCCGTCGAAGCGGTGCCCCTACGCGCCGCACGTTGCGCCAGGGATTTGCGCGCGGCCCTGGACGCCGGTATCACCTCCGTTCGTGAAGTTGGCGGCCTCGGCGTCTACTTGGCCAGGGCTGTGGCCGAGGGAGTCATCGACGGACCCACCGTCTACGCCGCCGGGTCGATCCTGAGCACCACGGGCGGTCACGCGGACCTGCACTCCTACCCGCTGGCCTGGGTGAACGACTTCGGGCACCACCAGTTCGGCGATTTGCGGCTGGCCGATGGCGAAGCCGAGTGCATGCGAGCCGTCAGGGAACAGCTGCGCAGAAACGCGAAGCTCATCAAGGTGTGCGCGTCGGGCGGCGTCATGTCCGAAGTCGATGACCCGATCCACCAGCAGTTCACCGTTCCCGAACTCCGGGTGATAGTCGAAGTTGCGGGCCTGGCGGACCGGGTCGTCGCCGCGCACTGCCACGGCAAGCCGGGGATCATGGCAGCGATTGAGGCCGGCGTGCGCACGATCGAGCACGGTACCTACCTTGACGACGAGGCGTGCGACGCGATGCGCGAGACCGGCACGATCATGGTTCCGACCCGGACGATCGTCGAGGACATCCTCGCGAACCTCGGCGACGTTCCCGACTACGCAGCGGCCAAGCTCACCGCATTGGCGAATACGCACGCCGACGCCGTGACCCGCGCGATCGAGCACGACGTGACGATCGCAATGGGAACCGACATCGGGATCACCGGCCCGGACCGTCCGAACGCCTGGGGAACCAACGGCGCCGAGGTTGTGCACCTGGCCAAGCTCGGCATGACGCCACTGCAGGCGATCGAAGCGGCCACCGCCACGGCGCCGCTCACGCTCGGGCCGCTTGCGCCCAAGAGCGGAAAGCTGGAGGCCGGGTACGACGCCGACGTCATCACGGTGGGCGCCGATCCGCTGGCCGACATCTCGGTGCTGGCCAGGCCGGAGTACATCACCGGCGTCTGGTCCGCAGGACGCCAGGTCAAGGGCTAAGGACAAGGGCGGTTGCCACTGTCGGGCATGGCTGCTGAGCAACCCGATCATGCGACGGCAGGGGCACCGTCACATGCGCCCGGTCGCGGTGCCGCGCTCGCCGGGCTGGCGGCCCTGGTCACCGGCGGCACCCGCGGGATTGGCCTGGCGATCGCCAGGAGGCTGCTGGAGAGCGGCGCTAACGTTCTGGTCTGCGGGCGGTCTCAGCCGGATCGGCTGCCGGCCGGGCTTGGTTTCGCCACGGCCGACGTTCGCGATCCCGACCAGGCTGCCGCTGTCGTCAATGAGGCTGCCAGCCGCTTTGGCCGGCTCGACATCGTCGTGAACAACGCCGGCGGATCGCCGTCGGTCCCGGCTGCTGTCGCGTCGCCGAATCTGATCACGGCGGTTGTCCGGCTGAATCTCCTCGCGCCGTTCTTCGTCGCGCAGGCCGCGAATTCGATCATGCAAAACCAGGCCGCCGGCGGCCAGATAATCAACATCGGCAGCGTGTCGGCCATCCGGCCTGCGCCAGGAACGGCGGCCTACGCTGCCGCCAAGGCAGGACTGATCACCCTCACGCAAGCGCTTGCGATCGAGTGGGCCCCCGCGGTCAGGGTCAACTGCGTGACGGCGGGGCTGGTTCGCACCGACCAGAGCTCCGCCCACTATGGCGATGAGGCCGCCATGGCCGCTGTCGCCGCCACCGTCCCTCTGCGCCGAATGGCCACCCCGGATGATGTCGCCGATGCGTGCCTCTTGCTCGCCTCACCATTGGCCGGTTACGTCAGCGGCGCCAATCTGGTGGTCGACGGCGGTGGCCAGCGTCCCGTTTTCGCCGACGCCACCGATCATCCCGGCAATTCGAGCCGAGGCGAATAGAACTGCCTGGTTCATCAAATTGTCGGCCGGCTCCTGCATACTGCAATCAAGGCCAAGACAATGCGGGGAGGAGGACACCGTGAACGCGATCACAACTGAGCCCGGTGTCATTGAGCTGACCCGCGACGAGGGCCGGGCGATGCTTGACCAGCGCGTCCGTCGCGTCCTCGGGATAAGCCTGGGCGACTTCGAGGCCGCCTACGACGCCGGCACGCTCGACATGAGCCGGTCCGACGTGATCGGACTCGTGCTGCTGCTTCCATTTGCCCGGTAGCACCAGGGCTAAGGCCAGGGATGCCTTCCTGGCGCCGCTGAAGAGATCGCTCTCATGCGTCACGCCCGCACAGCTTCTCGTCTCCCGTTTTGCCCGGGCCGGCGATGAGGTCGAAGCCCTGGCCCTATCGGAGGATCCGCTCTGCCTCCGTTCGGCCCGCCTGGGCAGTGTCGTTCAGCTGCAGCTTCGCCAGCAGTTCCGCATCCTCAAGAATGATCGCGAGCCGCGGTCAAGCCGATGGCACGTCTCAACATGCGCCTACTTCTACCAGCTCGACGACGAATCCGGCCGCGAGCTCGCCGCGTGGCACTGGCACCCGGGCGTGGGCGTGGATTATCCGCATCTTCATACGTCAGGCGGGCCGCTCGGCAAGGCCTTTCACCTGCCGACCGGCAGGGTCAGCATCGAGTCCGTGCTGTCGCTTTTGCTCGGCGAGCTGGCGGTGAAGCCGACGCGAAGTCATGAGAAGGACTGGGATGCAATTCTCAGAGCCTCCGAGCGACGTTTTATCGAGCACCGCCGCTGGCATGCGTGAGCGCCGTTCCGGTGGATGCGTGTCAGGCCTTGCCGCCGCTGCCGAACTCGTCACGCACCCGGTCGGCCACGCCGGTCAGGTTCAGCTCGAACGTGTAGCCCTGCTCGTAGCGGTAACTCCGGCGGACGTCGACGGGGTCAATGCCGTTGAGCGATTCTTTCGCTGCCCTGATCACGGCTGGGTCCTTCGCGGCGATCTGCCGGGCGACGGTGAGCGCCGCGTCATCCAGATCCTCGCGCGAAACCACCTGATGGACCGATCCGTAGCCATGCAATTCCGCGGCCGTCGCGGTGGCCGCGGTATACATCAGCGCCCGCATCCTATGCTGCGGCACGAGCCTGGCGAGGTGCGTCGCGGCACCTAGTGCTCCCCGGTCCACCTCAGGCAGCCCGAAGGTCGCGTCCTCGCTGGCGACGATGATGTCGGCGCACCCGGCCAGGCCAACCCCGCCGCCAAGGCAGAACCCATGGACCGACGCAATCACCGGCACCTGGCATTCATATACCGCGGCGAACGCGGCGGCGCATCCTCGGTTCACGCCGACCAGTGCCGCGAAATCATGTGCCGCCTGCAGTTCCTTGATGTCCACGCCCGCGCAGAACCCGCGACCGCGCGCCCTGAGTATCACTGCCCGCACGCGCTCATCGTCGCCGAGAGCGCGCAGCGCAGCGGCCAGCTCGAACCAGCCGGCCACAGGGAGCGCGTTCACTGGCGGATGGTCAAGTACGCATTCGGCGACACCATCGGCGCCGACGGATGATCCGATCACCGCTCTTCTCCGTCCGCGTCGGTCTGCGAAGCACCAAGCCGCCCGGGGGCGTCCGGCGCGCTGCCACAGCCAGCGAAACCGGCCAGGATGGCCTCGGCCTCGGCGATGATGCACGCAATCAGGTCCGCGCAGCTTGGCAGATCCTCGATGACGCCGGCAACCTGACCGGTAGCCATCACGCCGAACTCCGGGCGGCCATCGACCATCGCTGCCTTCAGCAGGGCAGGAGTGTTGGCGGCGAGCAGCACCTGCAAGAGCGGGACCCCGTGCGCCTTCCGGAGCTCCAGGCCCTGGCGGACGAGGGCGTTCCAGCTCGCGCCGGTGAGCCGGCGGAAGACTGCGGCGCTGCGAACCGACCTGACCAGCCGCGCGAAGCTGCCGTCATGAGCTAGCCGGTCAGTGAATGGCGTACGCAGCAATCGCTGCGGCACGCCGTCGAGCGCGGTAGTAACCACGGTGTCAGCGACCGCGGCCCGCAGATAGAGGTCTTTGATCGCCGCCGGGACCTGGCTGTCGGCGGTGAGCAGGAATCTGGTGCCCATCGCTATCCCGGCCGCACCGTAAGCCAGCGCAGCGACGAGGCCGCGGCCGTCGAAGAACCCGCCGGCGGCGATGACCGGGATATCCACCGCGTCAACGACCTGCGGCAGCAGAACGGTAGTCGCGACCGGGCCGGTGTGGCCGCCGCCCTCCCCGCCCTGCACGATGACGGCGTCGGCGCCCCATGCGGCAACCTTCTCGGCATGCCGTCGGGCCCCGATCGAGGGCACGACGACGACGCCCCCGGCCTTCAGCATGGCAATCAGCTCCTGTCGCGGCGCCAGCGCGAAGGAAGCCACCTTGACCCGCTCCCTGATCAGCAGCTCGGCCCGCTGCCGCGCATCGCGCGCATCCGCGCGCAGGTTGACGCCGAACGGAGCATCGGTGAGCCTTCTGGTTTGCTCGATCGCCACCGCGAGCTCGGCGAAGCTCATCGTCGCGCTGGCCAGGATGCCCAGCCCGCCTGCGTTCGCGGTAGCTGCGGTCAGCTGCGGCCCGGAGACAAAGCCCATCCCGGTCTGCACGATCGGATATCGCACGCCGAAAAGATCGCAGATTGGCGTGCGCAGGCCGCTCAACGCCGGACTCCCGTCATCCTGGCAGATCCGCATCGCGCGTGCCTGCAGGGTCGATCACCGTCCTGATCAGGTCAAGCTCCTCGGCGGTCGGCATCCGGGTGTGCGGAACTTCTCCAGTGAGGGCCAGATCGAAGCCGGTGGCCGCCTGGACGTCGGTCGCGCTGACCCCCGGATGCACGGACACCAGGCGCATCGTCCGGCCGGCGGTGCAGAAGTCGAACACACCCAGGTTGCTTACCACCCGCCGCAACTCGTGGAAGCGGCTGGCGGCTGATCCGGCCTTGGCCGCACGGTCATACCCGATCCCGCTGACCATGTCGACGGCCGGGACGAAGGTTCGCTGCGTGTGCCTGGGTACCCAATAGCTGACGGGATGGCTCACCGTATTGCCAGGCGCGCCCCGCACCCCGAGCAGCGCGGCCTTAGGGCGACTGAAATCGCCGATCGCGGAGATATTGACATTGCCGTAATGGTCGATCTGGCTGGGAATCATCATCACGTGGCGCTTCCCGTTATAGATAAGGTCGAAAATCGCCCGGTATGGCAGCCATCCCTCAACGACGCCCGGCGCTGCGCCGACGGACCACGTGCCCTGACCCAGCAGCGCCTCCCCGTCAGTGAGCAGCAGGTCTGGCTCGAACGTCGCCCTGGCCAGCCGGGCGCCAATGGTCGGGATCAGGCCGATCGGGCTGGCCAGTATCTCCCCGTCGCCGCGCCAGGCGTCGGCGCAGGCCGCAACGCAGACTTCGGCCCTTGTCGCGATCGCCGCCGCCGGATCACTCATCATGCTGCTCCGGCGGAGCTCCTGGCGGCTATGGCTGCCAGATATCCGTCTTCGTCGTGATCGAGGTAGCGCTCGCGGAACGTCGCCCAGGCATTCGGATCCGTCGCGGCGCTGACGTACTCACGCTGGAACTCTTCGTCCCTGCCGTAGTCGGGCTCGCACGACGTGAAGTGCGCACCTTGCGGCGCCTCAACCACGCCGGCCACCATCCAGCGCTGAATCCGCAGCGTCTGGATCGGCGCCACAGTCGTCAATCCCGCCGTCGGCACCACCTGCTCGCAGGACACGTACGCCCGCTCGGCGGCCATGCAGTACAGGTCATCGAAGTACGGATCGGGCCCGAGGAACTGTGCGTTGCCGTAGCAATCGGCCCGGCTGGCGTGAACGAGCGCCGCATCGAGCCGCAGGGCAGGCACGGCAAGCAACTCCTCCTCGTCGGCGTAAGGGGATTTAACGGTGCGAAGATCGGGATTGACGAGCGGAACATCAGACCCGAGCCCGGCTCTGGTCGGCAGGAACGGCAGCCTGCACGCAGCCGCGTACAGGCCCCAGTGCAGCATGCCTTCGTCGTACTCGGCCACCTCAACCGCGCCGGATTGCCTGGCGGCCCGAAAGTGGGGCTCAAGCGGGATTGAGTCGAGTGAGACGAAGCCGTACACCAGCTTGCGCACCTTCCCGGCGGCCAGCAGCAGTCCGACATCAGGGCCGCCGTAACTGACGACGGTCAGGTCGGAGAGTTCGGACCGGCAGATTGCCCGAACCAGCGACATGGGCTTGCGCCGCGACCCCCAGCCCCCGATGCCAATGGTCATCCCCGAGCGCAGATTCGCCACCACGGCCGCGGCCGTCATCAGCTTCTGCCTCATGGCCGCCCTCCGCCGCCAGGCCGAAAGCGCCAGCCCGGCCTCTATCCCGCGGCTTGCGGAATTGGTAGCAAGCGCTTGTTTGATACCGTTAGGTCACTATACTCAGCCGTCGCGCCGCCGCCATCTGCCGGCGCAACCGGGAAAGCCTGGCCAGAGGACTGGTAGTCGCCATGAGCCGAGAATCTGCGGACAGGCATGATCAGATCCTCGTTGCGGCCGCGCAACTCTTCGCGCGTAAAGGCGTCGCCGCCACGACAGTCCGAGAGATCGCCGATGAGGTTGGCATCTTGTCGGGCAGCCTCTACCACCATTTCGACTCCAAAGAAGCGATGGTGGACGAGATTCTCGCGCCATACCTGAAGGACCTTGGCGATGCTTGCCAGCGGGCGATAGCACGGCCCGCTGATCCGCGGGCCAAGCTACGTGACCTAATCGCGGCGTGCCTATGCGTGGTTGAGGCACACCCGCACGCCACCGAGATCTATCAGTCTGACGTCAATTACCTTTCTCAGTTCGAGCGATTCGGCTACCTAAGCGCGGCCGCAGCCCAGGTCAGGCGGGCCTGGCTGGACGTACTCAACGACGGCGTAACGCAAGGCGCGTTCCGCCCCGACCTGCAGCCCCGGATCGTGTACCGGCTGATGCGCGACTCGATCTGGCCCTCCGTGCGCTGGTTCCGGCCAAGCCAGGACTATCCGTTGACCCGCTTCGCCGAGGAATGCACGTCCCTGTTCCTGGACGGTCTCGGCACACCAGCCTCAGCCGATCGAGTGAGCAACCAGCTGGCGGCACGAACCGGCTGAGCTCGCGCGCTGTTCGGACACGACAGGAATGCTTCGTAGTAATGAGCTTCTGTAGTTCAATCCCATTCCGGCGCGGGTATGACTTAAGCGCCCTTAGGAAGGGTGACCGAGACCGGGGTGGGGTCGGCATATGCGCGAGGTCATCGGATGTCAACTCTGCCGCTAAATGACGTCCTGCAGCGCATCACCGAATCACAGCCGCCGCTTTCGGCGTCGACATCCATCCTGCTGGGCTTCGGCGCACTCGCCGCAGTTGCCATCCCGGCAACCTGGAGCATTGCCAGGCATTGGGATGTCATGGCGCACGAGGGATCGCACGCGTTCTTCGGCGCCATCCTCGGCATGAAGGTGGGCTATGTACGCCTCAACAAAGACGCGACCGGCCTCACAATGCTGCGCGGGTCCGGCCACGGATTCATCTCTTCGTTTGTCGGCTATCTCGGATCAAGCCTCTTCGGCCTCGCCGCCGCGAAGCTTATTGCCGTCGGGCATAGCGTCGCCGTGCTCTGGATAACCCTGGCTCTGCTGTCGGCGCTGTTGCTGCTTGTCCGAACCCTCTTCGGCGCGGTCAGCATCGTTCTTTCTGGCGTGCTGATCTTCGCGATCGCGCGGTACGGAGCCGTGGGCTCCGAGGTCATTGCGGCTTACGCGATCGCATGGCTGCTGCTGCTCTCCGGGCCTCGAACGATCCTGGTCTACTGGGCAGGATCAGCAGATGCCGATGATCTGGCCAAGGTGACCAGGCTGGGAAAGCAACTGTGGCCGCTGCTGTGGTTCGCACTCGGCGCCACAGCGGTCATCGTCGGCGGCAGCATGCTCGTGTAGTCAGCCGGCGGCTGCCACATGGTGGCAGCGGACGTCCGGGCCTTCCCGTGCCCGGACGTCCGCTGCGTCTGACCACCGCCATGGTGGGCCTAGCTAGCTGCAGCCGCTGGTGGAGCCGCAGCCCTCGCAGACATAGCAGCTGCCAGCCGGACGCATCTTCGTGCCACAGGTGAGGCAAAGCGGGGCGTCAGCGACCCTGCCCTGGTGCGACTCGATCAGTTCGGTGGAGCTGCGTGCTGCGACAGGCGCGGCGGGTGGCGGAGTTTCTGCGCCCCGAGCGTCGGGATCTGCGGCCACCGACCTTCGCTCTTCCCTTGGAGCGGACTGAGCGAGTTCCTCGGTGTCGACGACGTCGTCGGCTGCAGCAGCGGGATCCCCGCCGTCCAGGATGGCCGAACGCTCGGCGACCGACATGATGCCGAGGTCGGCCCGCTCGTCGTACGGCAGGTGGTCGAGGGCCAGACGCCGGAAGATGTAATCCATCACCGAGCTGACCATCCTGATGTCCGGATCGTCGGTGATGCCAGCGGGCTCGAATCGCATATTGGTGAACTTGGCAACGTAGGACTCCAGCGGAATCCCGTACTGCAAGCCGACCGAGATGGCGATCGAGAACGCGTCCATGACGCCCGCCAGCGTCGAACCCTGCTTGCCCAGCTTGAGGAACACCTCGCCCACGCCATCGTCCGGATAGGTCGAGGCGGTCATGTAACCCTCGGAGCCGGCAACCGAGAACCTGGTCACTGTTGCCGAGCGCTGCCTCGGCAGGCGGCGGCGGACCGGCCGGCCGGTCACGGGAGCGGCCTGGACTGCGGTCTCGGCGGCGGGTGCCGCAGACTCAGCGCTCAGTTCGGCGGGCTTGGACTTGGCCGCGGACAACGGCTGCCCGACCTTGCAGTTGTCCCGGTAGATCGCCAGTGCCTTGAGCCCGAGCTTCCAGCCCTCGAAGTACACCTTCTCGATGTCCTCGACGGTCGCGCTCTCTGGCAGGTTCACCGTCTTGCTGATCGATCCGGAGAGCGCGGGCTGAATCGCGGCCATCATCCTGACGTGGCCCATCGGGCTGATCGCGCGCTCCCCCATCGCGCAGTCGAAGACCTCGTAGTGCTCTGTCCGCAGCCCGGGCGCGCCGACGACGTGACCGTTCTCGGCGATGTACTCAACGATCGCTTCGGACTGCTCGGGCTGGTATCCGAGGGTCTTCAGCGCGCGCGGCACGGTCTGATTGACGATCTGCATGGAGCCGCCGCCGACCAGCTTCTTGAACTTGACGAGCGCCAAGTCCGGTTCGACACCAGTAGTATCGCAATCCATCATAAGTCCGATTGTTCCGGTAGGTGCCAATAGACTGGCTTGGGCGTTTCTATACCCGTTCTTCTCTCCCAGCTGCAGGCATTCCTGCCAGGCCCGGTTGGCGGCGGTCAGGATCGACTCGTCCTCGCCGGACGGCACGCTCATCGCCTCGCTGGCGGCCGCGTGCTTGGCCATGACTCGCTTGTGCGCGCTGGCGTTGCGCGCATAGCCCTCATAGGGGCCGACCACCGCAGCAAGCTCCGCCGAGCGCCGGTACGCCGTTCCGGTCATCAGCGAGGTGATCGCGGCCGCAACGGCCCGCCCGCCGTCGGAGTCGTACGCATGCCCCGTCGCCATCAGCAACGCTCCGAGGTTCGCGTAGCCGATCCCGAGCTGCCGGAAGGCGCGCGTCGTCTCGGTGATCTTCTGCGTCGGGAAGTCGGCGAAGCAGATGGAGATGTCCATCGCCGTGATGACCAGCTCGGCAATGGCCTGGAACCGCTCCACGTCGAACGTGTCATCGTCGCGCAGGAACTTCAGCAGGTTAATACTCGCCAGATTACAGGACGAATTGTCCAAATGGACGTATTCACTGCACGGGTTACTTGCGGTGATTCGTCCCGATTCTGGGCAGGTATGCCAGTCGTTGATCGTGTCGTCGTACTGGATCCCCGGGTCGGCGCATTCCCAGGCGGCCTGCGCCATCTGGCGGAACAAGTCCTTGGCCTTGACCTGCTTGATCGTCTCACCGGTCTGCCTGGCAAGCAGGTCGAAGACGTCGCCGGTCTCGACCGCTCGCATGAACTCATCGG
>DATELR010000243.1:0-6449 GCA_035276345.1 Streptosporangiaceae bacterium
GTGGCTGCGGAGGCGAACCGGCAGGCGATCGCCAGGGACCTGTCTGACTTAGTCGGGCAGCCAGTTGCGAGACGTGCCGCCGAGATCTGTGCCGCGGGAGGTCATCACCTGATGCTGCTCGGGCCGCCAGGCGTCGGCAAGACCATGCTGGCGGAGCGGATCCCGACAGTCTTGCCTCGGCTCGAGCCCGCCGCGGCGCTCGAGGTCAGCGCCATCCACTCCGTGGCGGGGACGCTGCCGCCCGGCCAGCCGCTCGTGCTCGATCCGCCGTTCTGCGCTCCGCACCACACTGCCTCTCGGGCGGCGATCGTTGGTGGCGGAAGCGGCGTCATCAAGCCTGGCGCCGCCTCGCTGGCTCACCACGGCTGCTTGTTCTTAGATGAGGCCCCTGAGTTCGGCAGGGACGTACTCGACGGCCTGCGGCAGCCGCTCGAGTCTGGCGAGGTCGTGGTGGCCAGGGCAGGCGTGACGGCCAGGTTCCCTGCCCGGTTCACGCTGATCATGGCCGCGAATCCATGCGCGTGCGCGAGCGCCAGGACGCCGGGTTCCGCGTGCTCCTGCACGCCGATGGCGCGCCGCCGGTATCTGGCGAGGCTGTCTGGGCCGCTGCTCGACCGCGTCGACGCGAAGATCGAGTTCATGCCGGTGCGGCGCACCGAGCTCCTGAGCGACCGCGCGTTCACCGAGCCGAGCGCGGTGGTGGCCAAGCGGGTTCTCGCGGCGAGGCAGCGTGCCGCGGCGCGGCTGGCCGGAACGCCATGGCGGCTCAACGCGCAGATCCCAGGGTCCGAGCTGAGACGGCGGTTCGCGCCGGTCAAGCCCGCGCTCGCTCCGTTAGAACGCGCGATGGACCTCGGCACGATCAGCGCCCGGGGCGCCGACCGGGTGATCAGGCTGTCGTGGACACTAGCCGACCTGGCCGGTTTAGCCGCTCCAGGCCAAGCCGAGGTCGGCTACGCGCTCGGGCTGTGGATGGGAACGCCCCGATGACCGCTGACCCGATCCTCCTGCAGGACTTCGGTGAGCGCTGGGCCCGCGTGGTGCTGGCGATCCTCACCGATCCCGGCGACGAGGTGCTCGCCGCACTGCTCCGGATGATGCCGCCCGGCGAGATTGCCGCCATTGTGATGTCGCGGCACGAGGACCCTGCTTCGCTGCTGCTCGGGGCTCAGCGGCTCGACTTCGGTGACGGAGCAGCCCTGGGCCCGCCTAGCGGCGCAGTGGATGTGGATGGGGAAGGTGCGGGTGGCGGAGGCGAGAGCGGCACGGTCGGCAAAGTGGCGCTCCGCCGTGCGATCGAACGCTGGCGCAAGCGACGGTCGGCGGTCCCGCAGCCGGGCAGGCTCTCGGTCTGGGAAGACGCTGACCTCCGCGTCGTCTGCCCTGGCGACGCCGAGTGGCCGACACAGCTGAACGACCTTGGCACGGCCAGGCCGATCGTGCTCTGGCTGCGCGGTCCAGCCGACCTGCGTTTCTCCTGCTTGCGGTCGGTCTCTGTGGTCGGCTCCCGTGCGGCCAGCGCGTATGGCTCGCACGTGGCGACCGAGCTGTCCGCTGACTTGGCCGGGTGTGGGTGGACGGTGATCTCGGGCGGCGCGTTCGGTATCGATGCGTGCGCGCACCGCGGGGCGCTGGCGGTCGAAGGGACGACTGCCGCCGTGCTCGCGAGCGGTCTGAACTTCGGATATCCGAAGGGCAACGCTGACATGTTCGCCGCGATCGCCCACAGCGGGGTCCTGGTCAGCGAATGCCCGCCGGACCGGTCGCCAACGCGGCCTGGATTCCTGGTGAGGAACCGCGTGATCGCGGCCTTGAGCCGCGGCACGCTGATCGTGGAAGCCGCCCTGCGGAGCGGAGCCATCAACACTGCCCGCCATGCTCAGCAGCTCAACCGCCCGGTCATGGCAGTGCCGGGACCGATCACCTCTGAGCAATCCGCGGGCTGCCATGAGCTGATCAAGGAGAGCAGCGCCGCCTGCGTCACCAGTGCACGCGACGTGATCGAGCTGATCGCACCGCTCGGTGATACCGAGGCAACCGTGGTGCCGGAACCTGCCGTCCCCGTCGACGGCCTGGATCCGGTCACCGCATCGGTCCTGCACGCCGTCGCGCAGCGCACGGGACGAGGCCCCGCGACGATCGCGACGATCGCGCGCGTCGACCTCGACACCGCACTGCGCTGCCTGGGCCTGCTGGCCGCCGCCGGATACGTCGAACGCTGCGACCAAGGCTGGCGTGCGAGGAAGAGTCGCAACGCCAGCCGATGAACTGGTCGACTACATCTCGAGGACTTCGCCTACCTCGACCCTGCCCCCTGCCCGCAGCCCTGGGCAGCCTTTGGCGAGCGCGGCGGCCGATTCCAAGCTGTCGGCATTGACGACGACATACCCGGACAGGGCGTCGGCATCTGTGCCCGCTCCGCCAACCATGCTGGTCCGGCTGACGCGGTTCCCGAAGTCTGTGACGGCACCGCCGAGCTCCCCGAACCATGCGGTCCAGGCCTCCTCTTCGCCGGCGGTGGCGGCTCGGTTCGGATCGTTCCTGAAGGCGAAAACGTATTTAGACATGGAGTGCTCTCCTTACCGTCCGTCGGGCACCAGTTGGTGCCGCCCTGCTATCTCGACGGCCGGCAGAGCCCAGAATCGACAGCCTGCGGCCGCGATGTCATCCGGCGGTGATCGTCACGCGTCGTTGTAGCAACGGTGTCGTGCACGTCAGCGAACCGCCGGGAGGTGGAAGTGCCATGGCATTTCGTCCAGTTCGTGGCCGGCTGTCTCTCGCGGGCGTGACCGCGCTCGTACCGGCCACTGTCATGCTGGCCGGCATCGGTGTGGCTGGGTTCGGAGCGGCGGTGCCGGCGGCTGCATCAGATGCTGCCGTGCGCGCGGTTGCGCCGGTACCGGGCTCCCAGCTCTGGGATGCGCGCTACCCGGCGACCGGCTCGAGCGCCAGCCAGGCTACGGCGGTCGCCACCAGCCGCGACGGATCGACGGTCTTCGTGACCGGAGGCGCCGGTGTCCCGAATGGCCAGCCTGACTACGCCACGATCGCCTATGACGCCCATACCGGCGAGCAGTTGTGGGCGAGCCGGTACAACGGTCCTGGCCACGGGTTTGACAACGCCACAGCCATCGCGCTCAGCCCGGACGGGCATACGGTCTTCGTCACGGGTGAGAGCCAGGGAAGCGGTTCGCGCCTGGACTACGCCACGATCGCATATAACGCCGCGACAGGAGCGGCGCAGTGGGTCCGGCGCTACAACGGCCGCGCAGGCATGGACGACACGGCGGGGGCCATCACCGTCAGCCCCGGCGGGAGCACCGTGTTCGTGACCGGAACCAGCGGCGGCGGGGTCGGGACTAAGGCCGACTACGCCACCGTCGCCTACAACGCCGCGAACGGAATGCGGTTGTGGGTGAGCAGGTACAACGGCCGCGCCAGCAACGTCGACGATGCCATCGCGATGGCCATCAGCCCGAACGGCCACCTGGTGTACGTGACCGGGCGCAGTATGGGCAGGCGGTCAGGCGGCGACTTCGCCACCGTCGCCTATCAGGCGGCGAGCGGAGCACAGCGGTGGGTGAGCAGGTACAACGGCCGGGCGAACAGGCTCGACGCGGGGCAAGGGATCGCGGTCAGCCCGGACTCCAGGACCGTCTACGTCACAGGTACCAGCAAGGGGCGGACCTCAGGAAACGACTTCGCGACCGCCGCCTACAACGCGTCGACCGGAGCCACTCGTTGGGTGTCGAGGTTCAACGGGCACGGCGAGGGCACCGACGACGCCACAGGCGTGGCGGTCAACTCCGTGAGCGGCCTGGTGTACGTGACCGGTAACAGCCAGGGCGCCGCTACCGGGACGGACATCGCAACTATCGCCTACCGCGCGAAAAACGGCGCGACCGCCTGGGTGAGCCGGTTCGACGGTGCCAGGCGCGAGGACTTTGCGCGGTCGCTGGCAGTGAGCCCCGACGGCGCGGGCGTGTTCATCGCCGGAATCGCTACGATCAAGAACAGCGGCGACCAGTTCGAGCCGTCCTTCGCTGTCATCGGCTACAACGCGGCGACCGGCGCGAGGCGGTGGTGGACTGCGATCGATGCCAATGGCTTCGAGCAGGCCATGGCGGTCGCGGTTAGCCCGGACAGCCACTCGGTCTACGCGACTGGCGGCAACGAGCTCGCCGCCACCCGGTTTGTCTACGACACGCTCGCTGTCGCGAACTGAACGGCCCGCGCTGCGGCAGCACGGACCGAATTCGTGCATGGCGCGGGGCGTGGCGGATAAGCGGGGGTACCCGGCTGAGCCACACTGAAGCGGTGCCGTCCTTGACCAAGCCGCAGGAAGACCCGCCGGAGCTTCCCGCGGAGCTGGAAGCACTGGTCCGGGTGTTCAGGCGCCACCTGAGCGCGACGCGCGGTCTGTCGCCGCACACCGTCCGGGCCTATGTGGGCGATGCCGTTTCGTTGCTCGCGCACGTCGCGATGTGCGGGATCGAGGATGTCGCGGAGATCGATGTCTCGGTGATCCGAGCCTGGCTCGCGACGCTGCACGCCGCAGGGCAGTCGCGCACGTCCATCGCCAGGCGAGCCGCCTCGGCGCGGGCGCTGACCGCTTTCGCCCACGAGCGCGGGCTGCTGGCGACCGATCCTGGTGCGTTGCTCGGGACGTTGAAGACGAGGCGGGAGCTGCCTGATGTGCTTGGTCTCGATGAGGTCCTCGCGGTGCTCGGCGATGGCCGGGGAAAGGCCAATGGCCCCGCCGGCGGCGACGAGGTGTCCGCTGCCATCTGCCTGCGGGACACGGCAATCATGGAACTTCTGTACGCCAGCGGAATCAGGGTCAGCGAGCTCTGCGGCCTCGACGTCGACGATGTCGACGAGAGCCGGCGGACCATCAGGGTGCTCGGCAAGGGTTCGAAGGAGCGGATCGTGCCGTTCGGGGTTCCCGCTGAGCGGGCCATCCGCCAATGGCGCAAGGCGGGTCGCCCGGCCATCGCGCGCGAGTCATCGGGGCCCGCTCTGTTCCTCGGGGCCCGAGGAGGGCGCCTCGATCCGAGAACCGCTCGGCGGGTCGTCCACGCGAGGATCGCCGCAGCCGGATCTGTGCCCGACACGGGACCGCACGGACTGCGGCACACCGCCGCGACGCACCTGCTCGAAGGCGGCGCTGACCTGCGCAGCGTTCAGGAGATGCTGGGGCACGCCTCGCTCGCGACCACGCAGATCTACACGCACGTCTCCATCGAGCGCCTCATCGCTGCCTACCGCCAGGCGCACCCGCGCGCCTGAAGCGTCGCGGACGCTTGAGGTGGCCGGTCCGGCGACGGTATGGCTGGCTGGTCGGGTTTGTCACTACCTGCCGAGTCATCGCGTAGGCGCGGCAGATCCAGCAGGATGTAGAATTCAATGACGGTCCCGGTAGTTTCGCGTGCGCAAGTACGGTCCGGAGACCGAAATTCGCGTGTCCGCTTACCGCTGGGGAGGCCACGGCCTCCAGGCGGAACGCTTCTCAACGGTCCGCGGGGTCACTCGCGGCGAGGACGTTCGGGCACCAGGCTAAACCGATAGCGCGTGCCTGCGGGCAGGCGCACGACAGGAAAGGGGACACCGGCATGGCCCCGGTCGTCACCATGCGGCAGTTGCTGGAGAGCGGCGTTCACTTCGGGCACCAGACCCGACGGTGGAACCCGAAGATGAAGCGGTTCATCTTCACCGAGCGGAACGGCATTTACATCATTGACCTGCAGCAATCGCTGCAGTTCATCGACCGCGCTTACGAATTCATCAAGGAGACGGTGGCGCACGGCGGCTCCGTGCTCTATGTCGGCACGAAGAAGCAGGCTCAGGAGGCGATAGCCGAGCAGGCGCGCCGGGTGGGCATGCCGTTCGTGAACCAGCGCTGGCTCGGCGGAATGCTGACCAACTTCTCCACCGTCTACAAGCGGCTCCAGCGCCTCAAGGAGCTCGAGGAGATCGACTTCGACGACGTCGCGTCGTCGAACATGACCAAGAAGGAACTGCTCCAGCTGCGGCGGGAGCGCGACAAGCTTGAGCGTTCGCTCGGCGGGATCAGGGACATGGCCAGGGTGCCGAGCGCGATCTGGGTGGTCGACACCAAGAAGGAGCACATCGCGATCAGCGAGGCGCGCAAGCTGGGCATCCCGGTGATCGCGATCCTGGACACCAACTGCGACCCTGACGAGGTCAACTACCCGATCCCGGGCAACGACGACGCGATCCGCAGCGTCGCGCTGCTGACCAGGGTCGTGGCCGACGCCGTGGCAGACGGGCTGATAGCCAGGGCCGGCCGCGCTGCTGGCGAGGAAAAGCCGCAGGGCGATGGTGAGCTTGGCGCGGCCGAGCCGCTCGCCGAGTGGGAGCGCGAGCTGCTCGAGGGCAGGGCGACGAACGGTGCTGCTGAGGCGAACGGCGGCGCACCGGCCGCCCAG
>DATELR010000244.1:0-3312 GCA_035276345.1 Streptosporangiaceae bacterium
ACGCTGCCAGCTGGGCTGGCGATCGAGGTCACAGACGCCGACGGCTTGCTGGCGGCGGCGCTTGGCCAGCTCGACGACGGCGCGGATCTGGTGAAGCTCTATCTGGACGGCCCCGAGACCGGCACCGCTCCTTGGTCCGCAGATGAGGTGCGGAATGTGGTTGCCGCCGTGCACGCCCGCGGCGCGACCGTGGCGGCCCACGGGTCGGGGCTCGCGAACTGCAGGCTGGCGGCAGACGGCGGCGTAGACACCCTGGAACACGGGTTCGCGCTGGACGCCGACATCGCAGCAACGATGGCCGGCAGCGGCGTCACGCTGGTCTCGACGTTGTCGGTCATGCATTCGTGGCTCACCTTCGGTGCCACCACGACCATCGAGCGGTTCGCCGATGACACGAGCCGGTCAGCGATCACCGAGCGGCTGGAGATGGCCGAGGAGAGCGTCAGGATCGCGTTCCGGGCTGGCGTGGCGATCGCCGCCGGCAGCGATTTCGGTGGCGGGTCGGTGCGCGCCGGGCACCTTGCTTGGGAGGTCCAGGCGCTCGTCCAGGCCGGGCTGGAGCCGTGGCAGGCGCTTGGCGCCGCGACGTGGCAGGGCGGAAGCGTGCTCGGCGACCCGGATGCGGGCCGGATCAAGGTTGGCGGTCCGGCGCATTTCACTTTGGTTCACGGCGACCCGCTCGCCGACCCGGCAGCCCTCTGGCGGGTCTGGCGGGTCATCTAAACGCTGGTGGCGGGCCCGTGCGGGCCCGCCATTACCGACAATGGACTCCGAACCTGAACGCCAGCCGAGCGTTGGCTGCCGATGTGCTGCGGGCCATGGCGAATGAGATCAAGACGGCCGCGCCGCGCCGCCGACGGCTGCCAGCGGCTCCGTGACACGTTCGCCTGATCCGTCCCTGCGACCGTGCGGTGGCGGTAGCTGTACCGGAGTGCCGGCCGCGGTCGCGCCTCTGGCCGGTCCAGGACCAGCCCAGGCGAGTACGAGGGTGTCCTCGCCCTTGAGGAACCGATGACAGCGGACGCCGCCGGTGGCGCGGCCCTTCGGCGGGAACTCCGCGTAGGGAGTCACCTTGATGCTCGCTGATCCGGTGCCCGGCAGTGTCCGGCTGCTGCCAGCGACGGTCACCACCACGGGGGCGCTGGTCGCGGCTTGCGGATCTGATTCGCTGTCCGCGACGGGATCCACTGCGCCGAACCAGGCCACGGAAGCGCGCGGCGACAGCCTGATCCCGGCCATGCCTGCCGCGGCCCTGCCCTGCGGGCGAACTGTATCGGCGCCAAATCTGAGCAGCTGAGCGTCGCTCGTGATGAAGACCAGGTCCTGATCCTCGGTTTCAAGCTGGACCGCGCCCACGACCCGGTCGCCGTCCTTCAGCGCGATGACGTCGAATTCCGAGGCGTTCTGCGGATAGTCGGGGGTCACCCGCTTGACCACCCCATTCGCGGTGCCAAGCGCGAGCCCGCCGTTTGCGGAGTCGGCCGCGACGAGCGCGACGATCGACTCACCGCGCTCGGTATCGACGAACTCGCTGACGGGCGCCCCGCCTGACAAACCGGGGGCGTGAGCGGTCGGCGGCAGGGCAGGCAACTCGAGGACGCCGAGCCTGATCAGCCTGCCACGGGACGTGATCACGCCGATCATCCCGCGCGCGGTCGACGGCACCGCGGACACGATAACGTCGTGCGCCGACCGGGGATCTGCCGATCGGCCGCGAGCCCTCGCTGCGCTGCCGCGGACAGCTGCCCGGTTGTCCTGTTCAGCATTGGGGGTTTCTTCTTCCAACTCCAGCTGTCCTGGCTTGTGCGCTGCCGTACGCGCAAGAAGGCCCGCTGAGGAGAGCAAAACTGTGCACGGATCGTCGGCGACCTCCAGCGGGACGGCCGCCGTCCGCTGGGCGCCGCTCCCTTCGAGCAGCACGGTGCGCCGCGGCGTTCCGAACTTCTCGGCCACGGCCGCCAGTTCAGCAGACACGAGCTCGCGGAGCCGCTGGTCGGACTCGATGATCGCGGTCAGCTCGGCGATCTCAGCCTGCAAGGTCTCGCGTTCTCGGTCGAGCTCGAGACGGTCGTATTTGGTCAGGCGGCGTAGCGGGGTGTCGAGAATGTACTGTGCCTGAACCGCAGACAGGTCGAAGATGGCGATCAGCCGTTCCTTGGCCTCCGCAGCGTCGTCGCTGGACCTGATGACCTGGATCACCTCGTCGATGTTGAGCAACGCGATAATCAGGCCGTCGATCAGGTGCAGGCGGTCGGCGCGCTTGGTCCTCCGGAACTCCGAGCGGCGCCTGACCACCTCGAGCCGATGGTCAACGTAGATCTGTAGCAGCTCCCGCAGCCCGAGCACCCTGGGCTGGCCGTCGACAAGCGCGACGTTGTTGATGCCGAACGTGTCTTCCATCGGGGTGAGCCGGTAGAGCTCCTCGAGCACCGCCTCGGGATGGAAGCCGTTGCGCGTTTCGATCACCAGCCGAAGGCCCCTGTGCCGGTCCGTCAGATCTTTCAGGTCCGAGATGCCGTTCAGCTTCCTGGCCTGGATCAGGGCCTTGATCCTGGCGATCACCTTCTCCGGCCCGACTCCGTACGGCAGTTCGGTAACCACGATGCCGGACCGACGAGGAGTGATCTGCTCGATCCTCGCAGCGGCGCGAGTGCGGAAGATGCCGCGTCCGGTCTCGTACGCCTCCCTGATCCCGTCGAGGCCGACGATCTTGCCGCCGGTCGGCAAGTCTGGTCCTGGCACGAAGCGCATGAGCTCATCCAGGGATGCCTCAGGGTTCGCGATGAGGTGCCTGGCGGCAGCCACGACCTCGCCCAGGTTGTGCGGGGCCATGTTGGTTGCCATCCCGACGGCGATGCCGGCTGCACCGTTCACGAGCAGGTTAGGCAGCCCGGCAGGGAGCACCTCCGGCTGCTGCTCGGTGCCGTCGTAGTTGGGGATGAAGTCGACGGTGTCCTCGTCCAGCGAGGCGGTCATCTCCATGGCGGGGGCTGCGAGCCGCGCCTCGGTGTAGCGCATCGCCGCGGGGGCGTCGTCGCCGCCGAGCGACCCGAAGTTGCCATGCCCGTCGATCAGCGGCAGCCGCATCGCGAACGGCTGAGCCAGCCGGACCAGAGCGTCATAGATCGCCGAATCGCCGTGCGGGTGCAGCCGGCCCATTACCTCGCCCACCACGCGCGCGCACTTGACGTGCGCCCGGTCGGGGCGCAGGCCCATCTGGGACATCTGGTACAGGATCCGGCGCTGGACGGGCTTCAGGCCGTCCCTGGCGTCAGGGAGCGCGCGCTGGTAGATCACCGAATAGGCGTACTC
>DATELR010000245.1:0-25143 GCA_035276345.1 Streptosporangiaceae bacterium
GGGCCTGGCGGCCATCGAGCAGGAGGCGGATCCCAGCGGCCGGGAGGATAGGAGTCTTTCATCAGCGCTCCCTCGTGGGGTGAGGGAAAGCTATCGCATACCTGGAAAGCTGGAAAGATGCCGCCAGCCCACAGCGATCCGGACCCCTTTGCCGGCGAGCTTGCGGCATTTACACTAACGGCACCCATCAGGCACTGCCTTGGCCTGCGGGCATCCGCTTATCTCGAGGAGCGTCGATGACAAGTGCCGACATAGCCGCCAGTGAGGTCAAGGGCAACTGCAGCGCCCGGTTCCAGGGAGTCCGCGACGCGCTAGCGGACAAGCTGGCGTCCGGCGACGAACTCGGCGCGTCGATCGTGATCAACATCGATGGTGAGATCGTCGCGGACATGTGGGGCGGGTTCCGCGATGAGGCCAGGACGGTGCCGTGGACAGAAGACACGATCACCAACGTCTGGTCCACGACCAAGACCATCACGAACCTCGCCGCGCTGATGCTGGTCGACCGCGGCCAGCTTGATGTCTACGCCCCGATCGCCAGGTACTGGCCGGAGTATGGCGCTAATGGCAAGCAGGACATCGAGGTCAGGCACCTGCTCTCGCACACCTCGGGCGTCTCAGGCTGGGAGCAGCCGTTCCTGATCGAGGACATGTACGACTGGGAGAAGTCGACGTCGCAACTCGCGTCGCAGGCACCGTGGTGGGAGCCCGGTTCTGCCTCGGGATACCACGGGCTGAACCAGGGGCATATGGTCGGCGAGATCATCCGGAGAATCACGGGGAAGTCGCTGAAGCAGTTCGTGGCGCAGGAGATCGCCGGGCCGCTAGGGGCGGACTTCCAGATCGGCGCGCTTGAGCAGGACTGGGAGCGGATCGCTGACGTGGTACCGCCGCCTCCGCTGCCGTTCGACATGGACGCGATCGACTTGCAGAGCCCCGCGTTCAAGACATTGACGGGACCCGTCGCCGACGCGGCGGCCGCGAACACAGCCGGCTGGCGGAACGCGGATATGGGAGCAATCAATGGCCACGGGAACGCGCGGTCCGTAGCCAGGATCATGTCTGCCCTGGCGCTCGGCGGCGAGGTCGACGGCGTCCGCTTGCTCGGTCCCGGGACCATCGACCTGATCTTCGAAGAGCAGTCGAACGGCGTGGACCTGGTGCTAGGCGTGCCGCTCCGGTTCGGCATCGGCTACGGCCTGCCGATCCTCGAGACGGTGCCGTACCTGCCGGACGACAGGATCTGCTTCTGGGGCGGCTGGGGCGGCTCGGTCATCGCGATGGACCTCGACCGCCGGATGACCATCTCGTACATGATGAACAAGATGGGCGCCGGCGTGATCGGCTCGGACCGCAGCGAGGCGTATATCAAGGAGATCTACGCCGCATAGCAACGGACGCTGCGCGACGAACAGGGCTAGCAGACAATGGTCAGGTGATGGGCGAAGAACGGGTGGACGTCACCCAGATGCGGATCTCCGACGCCGACCGCGACCGGGCCGCTTCGGTGCTCGCCGCCGCCCTGGCCGAGGGCCGGCTGACCGCCGACGAGCACGCGGAACGGCTGGACGCGATCTACGCTTCGAAGACGCACGCCGAGATCCTGCCTGTGGTCAGGGATCTGCCGGGTGCGACCGCCGCGTTGCAGGTTCAGGGCAGCGAGCTTGAACACACGGGTTCTTCCCGTTCCCCTGACCGGCCCAGCAGGCCGGCCAGGATGGTCGCGGTGTTCAGCAACGCCTCCCGGCGCGGCCTCTGGCGCGTGCCCAGCGCGATCGCGGCCGTCAGCGTCTTCGGCCACGCCGACCTCGACCTGCGCGAGGCGATGCTCCCCGGCAGGGAGGTCCGAATCAGAGCGGTCAGCGTCCTTGGCGATGTGCTGATCACGGTGCCACCTGAGATGCACGTGATCGACGACGGCTGGGCCCTGCTCGGCGGCCGTGAGCTACCGCCGGACTCCGAAGAGTCGGCCAGCCCAGATGCCCCGGTGCTGCGAATCACCGGCGTCAGCATCCTCGGTCTCGCGACCGTCCGCCGCAAGAGCCGCGACCGCGAACGTCCTTCGGCCTAGAAGTTCACGGTCGCTTGAACTCGGCTCGCCATCGCCGCGGCCAGGGCAGCCTGTCGTCCCGCATGTCCTCGATCCGTACTGGTTCGAGTCCGCTCTGGCCGAGCGAATCGATCTCTGACCTGGTCAGCGCCCACGGCGGACCATCGACCGACTCGCCCTCCTCCCTGGCCCTGGCGATGACGATCAGCGTTCCGCCCGCGGCGACGAGGTTCCCCACGCTGGCAATGGCGTCGCGCCTCGGCGGATCGGGTAGCGCCTGCAGGGTCAGGCTTTCCACCACCAGGTCGAACGCCCGGTGCCAGCCCGACGGCGGGTCCAGCAGGTTCGCGGTGCGGTACTGGACGGGAGATCCTGGGAACCGGCGCCGGGCGGTCGCGATCGCGGTCGGCGAGATGTCAAATGCGGCTGTCTGGAACCCCAGTCCTGCGATGAACTGGGCGTCGTCGCCCAGTCCGCAGCCCACGACAAGAGCGGTCTTCCCCGTTCCAGTCAGTGAGCGCTGCTCCGCCCACTGGACGAGAAACGGGCTGGGGGCCTGCCGGTCCCACGGAACTTCGGTCTGGCCGGCCTCGGCCGCCGCGTACACCTGTTCAAACCACCCGGTCGGGTCGCCGACAGCGATTGACCGCTCGGCCAGCCGGCCGGCGAATACTTCTGGATCCACAGACGGCATCTCTCTCCCTCCAGCCCGAACAATAATCCAACCCATGGACGAACCCGCCTTCGACCGGTACCGAGCCGGCAAGCTGGACAGGGCCAAGTTGCTCGGCGAGAAACGAAACGACCTGCTGACGCTTCCCGAGGTCGAGCGATACGGCCGCGAGAACTTCGGCAACGCCGACTATGTCTCCCTTTACGGACTGTGCCCCGCGGACTGGTACGCACGCGGCGTGCGGATCGCCGGACGTACGGCCGTGGAGTGCACCCGTGACCGCCTCGCGGACCTGATTGGCCGCGACATCGCTTCGCTCGCAATGCGCGCTTCTTGCGGCGCGCCGCTGGCGGTCGATCTGTTCGCGGGATCGGCCAACACACTGTTCTGGATCAAGCACCGTATAAGGACCGCGCGGGCCGTTGGCTTCGAGCGCGATGACACGGTGTTCGCGCTGACCGAGGCCAACTTGCGGCTCGCGGGCGCCGACGTCGAGCTCCTCCATGACAGCTACGACACCGGACTGGCGACGCTCGAGATGCCCGCGGAAGGGCTCGTTGTCATATTCGTCGCGCCGCCGTGGGGCCGCGCGCTTAGCGCTGAGTCCGGGCTCGACCTGCGGGCCACCACGCCGCCCGTGGCCCAGGTCCTGAAGTTCTGCGGGCAGACACTTGGCTCTCGCCCTGCGCTGTTCGCCGTCCAAGTCTTCGAGCGGGTTGAACAGGACTCGCTAGCTGAAGTCACCGCACAGCTGCTGTGGTGGCAGCTGATGATCTATGACCTGGACGCGGCCGGCCATAATCACGGCGTGCTCGTCGGGACCTGGAACTGGAGCCCGGCTTGACAGCGCATGAACACAGGCCGACCAAGGCGGAACTGGCCGCCGCCGCGGGACGGGGAGTTCCTGACGTGGCGGCACTGGGGCTGCGAGTCTTGTTCTGCGGAATTAATCCTGGCCTTTATTCAGCGGCCACTGGCCACCATTTCGCCCGCCCGGGTAACAGGTTCTGGCCCGCGCTGCACAAGTCGGGGTTCACCGGCCGGCTGCTCGCGCCTAGAGAGGAGAAGGAATTGCTCGACCTCGGGCTTGGGATCACGAACGTCGTGGACCGCAGTACCGCCCGGGCGGATGAGCTCACTGCCGATGAATTGATCGCCGGCGGCAAGAAACTCGCCGGGAAAGTGCGACGGCTGCGCCCAGCCTGGCTGGCCGTGATCGGCGTGACTGCCTACCGCGTCGCGTTCGCGCAACGCAACGCCTCCGTAGGACGGCAGGACCTCGTGATCGGCGGCGCCAGGGTTTGGGTGCTCCCCAACCCGAGCGGCCTCAACGCGCACTGGCGTCCAGCTGAGCTCGCGCAGGAATTCGCGCGGCTGCGGGAGGCTGCATTAGGTTGAGCCGACTTTCGGAGGGAGGAAGCAGGCCCGATCCGCCTGAGCCCGACTGTTGGCTACATCCGGCCGTGGCCGTACGTCCGTCTCCCATTGCCGGTCTTGGCCTGTTCGCCTCCGCCCCGATCGCGGCCGACACTGTGGTATCTCGGCTCGGTGGCCAGCTTGTCTCCGGGCAACAGCTGCGGGATCTGTTCGCTGCGGCCGCTCGCAACCCGCTGCGGCCCTACATCGACACCATCGCGGTGGTTGGGCCGTACAAGCTGGCAGCTCGCCGGGACTTGGCCGCCGGGGAAGAGCTAACCAACGACTACGCCACGAGCACCGCCGAGCCCGACTTCGCCATGGAATGTTCCTGCGGCTCACCGCTGTGCCGGGCCAGCATCACTGGCGACGACTGGCGCCGCACGGACTTGCGCGAGCGGTATGGCGAACATTGGGTGCCGACCTTGCTTGGCCGCTTCCGCTCAACAGGGGTTTAGTTCGCAGAACTGGTCGCCATGGTGTGACCGGCGTACGGTCACGATATGAAGTGCCAGCTTGCAGCCGCGCTGGCGATAGTGGTCGTCTCGCTCCCAGCGGCGGCATGCACCGGTACCTCCCAGCAGCCGAATGGTCAGGCGCCGCAGTCCCCTGCGCTGGTTTCCCCGGCGAGCGCCAACGGCTGCGCCGGGCAACCGCCGGTCAGCCCGCTTCCGGTATGGGCGCGGGCCGGATTCAATCCGCCGGACGTCGCGATGCCGCACGTGATGGGCACGGCGGGCAACATCGTCGCCATTCTCTGGGCGAAGCGCAATGCCCTCCACGTACCTGCGCTGCAAGACAGGGCGAACAAGATCCTGTGGGTTGCGCGGGTCTCATCCGGGCCAATGACAATCCGCGCAACGCTCGCGGGCAGCACGCGCACCGCCATCGTTCACCTGCCAGACGGTCCGGGCCCCTCCTACGTGAACATGCCCGCGCCCGGTTGCTGGACGCTGCACCTGAGCTGGGGCGGGCGCACCGACGAACTCAACCTGCGCTACGTGCGCTGAACTTCTTCGGCTGGCTCGCTAGCACGAACACGCTTAATATAAGTACACCGGGTCTGGACCGAAGTGGCACACACCGTCAAATCGAAGATCTATGGGCCGCATTTCGAGGCGCTTGCCGCCGACTGGGTTGCCCAATATGCCGGTGCCGAGGCGGGATTGGCAGTCGGCCCAGTAGGTCAGACGGTCATCGCTTGCCGCGAGCACCAGAGCGGCCACGAAGTCGATGTCCTGGCGCTCGAGCGCGGCGCCCGACCGCGGGCTGCGGGTGCCCCCATCGGATTTGTCGGCGAAGCCAAACATCGCGACCGGCGCCCGGGCCTGACCGAGCTTCGCAGTCTCCAACACCGAAGGGACCTCCTGACTGCGGCTGGGCACAACGCATCTGAGGCGGTGTTGGGCCTTTTTAGTTCCACTGGCTTCACGGAGGAGCTGCAGACCGAAGCAGCCAACAGCCACGGCAAGCTCCTCTTGGTTTCCCTCGAGATGCTCTACGGCCAGACAGGACTCTGACGGGGCACGATCAGTCGGACCCAGATAGCGAGCGCCGGGCGTGGGTCGGCATCTGCGCGCCTGCCAGGACGTCCTCGGCGCGATGGCACGCGACCTGGTGGCCGGGCCCGGCGTCACGGAGCACCGGGACCTCAGTCCGGCAGCGCGCGATCGCCAGCGGGCACCGGGGGTGGAATACGCACCCGGACGGCGGGTTCGCGGCGTCAGGCGGGTCGCCGGGCAGAACGATCCTGGACCGGCGGGCGGCCACGTCGACCTCAGGCACCGCGGAGCGGAGCGCGACGGTGTACGGGTGCGCCGCGGCGTGCAGCAGCACCTCTGTCTTGCCGATTTCCGCGATCCTGCCGAGGTAGAGCACGGCGGTCTGCTCGCAAAGCTCGCTGACCACGCCGAAGTTGTGCGTGATCAGCAGGTACGACAGCTCGCGCTCAGTCCGCAGCCTGGCAATCAGCTTCAGGATGTGCGCCTGGGTGCGGACGTCCAGCGCGCTGGTCGGCTCGTCGAGTACCAGCAATAGGGGCTGGACGCCCAGCGCCCTGGCGATCGCGACACGCTGGCGCTGACCCCCAGACAGCTGGTGCGGATACCGCCCAGCGAACTCCGGTTCCAGGCCCGTCTCGGTCAGCAGCGCCTCGACACGTTCGGTGATCGCCGTGCGCGACACGACCCGGTGTGCGCGCAGTACCTCCGCGATCGTCGCGCCGATCGTCATCCTCGGATCGAGGCTGTTGTCGGGGTCCTGGAACACGATCTGCGCGTTCCGCCGGTAGGCCTTGAGCGCTGCGCCGCGCAGCGAGCCGACGTCCTGGCCAGCGAACGTGATGCTGCCGCCGGACGACCGCACCAGGCGGAGGATCGCGCGCCCGATAGTCGACTTGCCCGAACCGCTCTCGCCGACGAGCCCGAGACCGAACGGGCCGGCCGCGACATCCAGCGACACGCCGTCCACCGCCCGCACCGGCCCGAACCGGACCGTCAGGTCTGAGATCCGGAGCAGCGGCGGCGCACCAGCGGGATCCTGGCCGGCCGTTGCGCCGGGCGTCGCCGCGAGATTGCGTTCGGCGGTCACAGCTGGCTCGCCAGCTTCGGCACCGATGCAAGCAACTCGGCCGTGTAGGGATCGGCCGGGGCGGACAGCACATCGCCTGCCGGTCCTTGCTCGACGATGAGGCCCTGCCGCATCACGGCGACCCGGTCGCACAGCTCGGCCACAACGGCCAGGTCGTGGCTGATGAACAAGATCGACATGCCGATGGATTCACGCAGGTCGCGCAGCAGGTCGAGCACCTCGGCCTGGACGGTGACGTCGAGCGCGCTGGTCGGCTCGTCGGCGAGCAGGATCTCAGCCCGCAACGCAATCGCCAGGGCGATCGCGACCCGCTGCAACTGACCGCCGGAAAGCTGAGACGGATACCGCTTCATCAGGTCCGGTGAGAGCAGCACCTGACGCATGGCCTGCACCGCCTGGTCGGGCGCCTCGGACTTGGCCGCACCGTGCAGCCGTAGCGCCTTGGTCAGGATCGCGCCCACCCGGTAGACCGGGTTGAATGCCGTCGACGGGCTCTGGAAGATCGCGGCGAGCCGCCGGCCGCGGATCTCGCGCAGCTTCGCTTCAGGCAGCCCGGTCAGTTCCTGGCCGTCGAGCGTAATGCTGCCGCTGACGGTCGCGCCGACCGTGTGCGCGAGCCCGAGGATGGCCAGCGTCGTAATCGACTTGCCCGAGCCGCTTTCCCCAGCCAGGCCGAGGATCTCGCCGTGGCCGAGCTGCAGCTCATCGATCGCGACGACCTTCCGGTTGCCGAAGCTGATCGAGAGGCCGGAGATGCCCAGGCGACCGGTGGATGCGGGCGCGGCAGCCACGTCAGGAGTCCCCGTCATGGCAGGAAACTCCGCCTCGGGTCGAGCAGATCGCGCAGCCCGTCGCCAAGGAGGTTGAACGCGAACGCGGTCAGCAAGATCGCGAGGCCTGGGAAGGTCACCAGCCACCAATCCGGCGTGAAGTAGCGCTGGCCCTCCGCGACCATCAGCCCCCAGTCAGGGACCGGATCCTGCGCGCCGAGGCCGAGGAACGACAGCGCCGAGGCAGTCAGGATCACGCCGCCGACGTCGAGCGACACCTGCACGAGCACGGGGGTGAACGAGTTCGGCAGTACGTGCCGGAAGATGATCCGCGTCCGCGAAATCCCTAGCGCGCGGCACGCATCGACGTATGGTCTGCCCGCCACCGATGCCGCCTGGCCGCGGATCAGCCTGACGTACCAGGGCCACCAGACCGCGGCCATCGCGATGGTCAGGCTGGTCAGGCTCGCGGGCAGCACGGCCGCCAGCGCGAGCGCGAGCAGCAGCGGCGGGAAGGCAAGGAAGACGTCCGTCACCCGCATGATCACTTCATCGACCCAGCCGCCCAGGAATCCGGCGGCCACCCCGAGCGGAATGCCGATCAGGCAGGCGATCGCGAGCACGATGATCGCGATGACGGGCGACACCCTGGCGCCGAACAGGACTCGCGACAAAATGTCCCGCCCGACTTGATCCGTCCCGAACCAGTGGGCAGCCGACGGGGCCTTCAGCACCGCGAAGGGGTTGGTCGCCGTTCCCGCGTCGCCCGGGAACGGTGCTATCAATGGCGCGAATATCGCGACGAGCACGATCAGCAGAACGAACGCGCCGCCGATGGTCAGCAGCGGATTGCCTGTCAGGCTGCGCCGCAATCCGCGATCGCGGACGCCGCCAGCCGGCGGCGTGATCGTCTGGGATTCGATCATTGGCCGGGTCATCGCAGCCTGATCCGCGGGTCGATAGCGGCTTGCACCATGTCCACCACCAGGTTCGCGACGACGTACGCCACCGCGACGAACAGCGTCACGCCGAGGATCGCCGGGGTGTCAAGGGTCGAGATCGACACCGCCGCGTAGCTGCCAAGTCCCGGCCAGTCGAAGATGGATTCCACCAGGAACGTGTTGACCAGCGAATAGCCGAACACCAGGGCAATAGCGGCCGCTACCGGAGTCCAGGCCAGCTTCATCGCGAACCTGCTGAAGATCTGCCGCTCGCCGAATCCCAGCGCCCGGGCGTTGAGAACGTGCGTGTCGCCGATCGTGTCGAGCACCTGGGCCCGCACCATCCGCGCGATCAGGCCCGCCGGATAAGCCGCCACAACGACCGCAGGCAGGATCAGGTGCGTCAGCGTGCTGCCGAACATCGGCAGGTTGCCGCCGAGCAGCGAGTCGATGACGGGGAAGCCGGTGCGCTTCACGAGCGGATGGGTGAACAACAGGCTCGGCGAATACTCGCCGGCCGCCGGCAGCAATTTGAGCCGCTGGCTGAAGAGGAGCTGCAAGATGAGCGCCATCCAGAAGATCGGCATCGAGATGCCCAGGATCGAGCCGGCCCTGATGAACTGGTCAGCCGGGCGGCCGGGCCTTCTGGCCGAGGCCAGGCCGAGCGGAATCCCGACCAGGATCGCGATCAGCAGCGCGGAGATCACGAGCTCCAGCGAGGCCGGAGCAACCGTCATCAGGTCAGATAGCACCGGCCGGTGCGTGTGAATGGACACGCCCCAGTTCCCGGCCGCGACGCCGCCCAGGTAGGAGACGAGCTGGACGACGAGCGGCCGGTCAAGCCCGAGGAACTTCCTGGCATGCGCGATTTGCGCGGCCGAGGCGTGCGGACCGGCCCACGTCGCAGCCGGATCGCCGGGCACCACGTGGGCCACCACGAACGTCACCACGATGACGCCCGCGACCACCACGACGGCCAGCGCGATCCGGCGCGCGACGTAGACCAGCACCGGTTACGGCTTCAGGTTGTAGACGAAGATGACGTTCGGGTAAGCCGGGTTCACCTGGAATCCGGAGAACGAGTTCGCCATCGCGTACTGGTAATTGGTGTTGTACAGGAACACGATCGGTGCCTGCTTCAAGATCTCGACCTGCATCGTCCGGTACAGCGCGCTGCCTGCCGTTGGGTTCGTGGCTACCAGCGACTCCACCTTGTTGATCTGCTTGTCGAGGGTCGGGTTCGAGTAATACGACAAGTTGAAGAATGGCTGCTTCTCGCTCGCCAGCAGGTTGATGAACCAGGAGTACGGGTCGGCGTAGTCCGGCCACCAGTACTCCATGAAGATGTCCTGCCGTGCCTTGGGCGAGGTGGACTTGCCCTTGCCCCACTGGGTCGCCCAGGCAAGCGGCTGCACGTTCAGGTTCACGTTCAGCTTGGCCAGGCTCGACTTCAGCAGCGTCGCGACCACCGATTCATTGGAGTCGCCAGCGGTGTAAGTGAGGCTGAGGTTCAGCTTCTTCTTGCCGGGCCCGTATCCGGCCGAGTTCAGCAGGCTCGCCGCCTTCTTCGGGTCGTAGCTGTAGCTCGGCAAATTGGTGAAGTGCCCGAACAAGCCAGCGGGGACGATCCCGCTGGAGGGCACGGCCGCGCCGCTCAGCGCCGCGACGATGCCGGTGTAGTTGGTGGCGTAGGAGATGGCCTGACGGACGGCCTCAGGCAGCGCCGGGGCGTTTAGCTGCGCCAGCAGGTTCTGCCAGGAGGGGGCGCTGACCAGCTTGATCCCCTGCGTTCCCTTGAGCGACTTCCACTGCGTCGGACTCATCTGCTCGACGAAGCTGACCTGCCCTTGCCGCAGCAGCTGGGCGGCCGTGGTGTCCTGCGGGACCACGCGGAACACGACCTTCTTGAAATGCTGGCCCTTCCAGCCACCCCAGTAACCGGGGAAGGCCTTCTGAATGACCTCGAACTCCTGGCCGTCGTTGAAGGCCTGCAGCGTGTAAGGCCCGGTGCCGGCGTCGTGCGGCGCGTTCAGCCATTTCGTGAAGCTGCCGCTGCCGGCTGCCTGCGTGTCGTAGATGTAGGCCGAGTAGTCCGCCGATGCCTCCAGAGCCAGCGGCGACGGGTAGGACAGGTGGAAGACCATCGTGTACTGGCTGGGTGTGTCGATGCTCTTCACCGCGCCCCAGATGTAGGCGGCGCCTCCGTTCAGTTTCTGGGTGCGCAGGATGGCCGCCTTCGCTGCCTGCGCGGTCAGCAGCCGCCCGGTGTGGAAATGGACGCCGTGGCGAAGCTGGAAGGTCCAGGTCAGCCCGTCTGACGAGTGCGTCCAGCTGGTCGCCAGCAGCGGGTCAACCGAGTGCGTGACCGGGTTGTAGCGCGTGAGCGTCTCGTACATATTGCTCATCGCGATGATGCCGTTGGAGTATTCGGTGGCCGGGTCCCAGCCGTCGACCATGACCTGCGTGTAGGTGTCGTAAGTGAACACCGTCGATGACGCCGGCTTCTTGCCGCCGCCCTTGCTGTTGTACGTGCTGCCGCCGCATGCCGCCAGCAGCGCAAGGGCGATTCCTGCGGCCGACAGCGCGCTAACTCTTGCCCATGCCCTCTGCTTGTTCATCGTGCACCTCTACTACTGACTCGCGTGAATGTGCTCATACAGCCCGCCCAGGGCACCCGCCGCCTTGGCCCTGATCCGGACGGCGGGTGAGGTGAGGTAGGCGAGCGGGATTTCCTCCAGTTCGACGATCTGGACCGTTCCGGGGTCGGCGCCGGCGGCGACCGCGTGGTCCCTTGCTTCCTGACTGGCCTCGTCCAGGGCCGCCTTCCGGCCACCAGGCCCGAAATGAAAGATCCGGTCAACCTGACCGCTGACCGATGCGATGGCAGCGCCAATCGCGTTCGCCGCATCGAAATGGTCGGGCCTGATGACCTCGCTGACCCCGGGAAGCTCGTCCGGGATCAGGATGCTGCCGCCGCCGACCGCGATCAGGGTCAGATCGCCCTTGGCGGTCTTCACCCGGTCGATCGCGTCGGCGAGCTCGGTGTCCGAGGCCCGGGCCGCGGCCTCGAGCAGGCGGAGCTCCGGCCGGGTCAGCGACGGGTCGCCGAGCCTGGCCCGTCCCGTCGCGACTGCGCTGTCGGTCAGCGTCGGCGTTGACCCGCCGAAGACCAGCGCTTCGTCCTGCAACCGGTACCCGACGCTCTCCGGCCCGAGCCTGACCGGACCGCCACCCGCACGTCCGCCAGAGACAATCGTGCCGCCGCCGAGGGCGATCGTCACGAGGTCAGGCATCCGGAAGTTGGTGCGGATGCCGCCGATCTCGACGCCCTGGGATGACTCCCGCGGGAAGCCGTTCACCAGCACACCGACGTCGGTGGACGTTCCGCCCACGTCGGCGACGAGAGCGTCGGACCGTCCGGTCAGGAATGCCGCCCCGCGGATGCTGTTGGCCGGCCCGCTTCCGATCGTGAGCACCGGATAGCGCAGAGCGTGATCCAGCGCCATCAAAGTGCCGTCGTTCTGCGCGAAGAACGTGACCGGGGACAGATTGTGCGCCGTGAGTGCCTGACCCAATGCGCGGGCAACGTCGCCCGCGACACCGGCCAATGCCGCGTTGAGGATGGTGGCGTTCTCCCGCTCGAGCAAGCCGACCGAGCCGATCTCGTGGCTGAGCGAGACCGGCACCTCGCCGAGCTCGCGCTTGACGATCTCGGCGGCGAGCAGCTCGTGCCGCGGCGAGACCGGGGCGAAGACGCTCGTGATCGCAACCCCGTCGCAGCGGCCCGCGACCGAGCCGAGAAACGCGGCGACCGCGTCGTCGTCGAACTGGGTCAGGTCCCTGCCGTCGAACTCGATTCCCCCGGCGACAATCGTCGCGCCCGCCGCGACCACCGCGGTCAGGTCGGCCGGCCATTCGAACATCGGCCGGACGCCCAGCGTGGCGGGAGCGCCGATCCTGATGACCGCGACGCGATGCAGCTTGCGACGCTCGAGCACGGCGTTGGTGGCGTGCGTGGTCCCGAGCATCGCGTGACTGATCCGGGAGACTTCGATCGACGAGGAACCAAGCACGGCGTCCAGCGCTGCGACGATGCCGCCGGTCACGTCAGGCGTGGTCGGCACCTTTGCCTTGGCGAGCACCTGGTCGGCTCGATCAAGGATGACGGCGTCGGTGTTGGTCCCGCCGACGTCGATCCCCAGTCGGTAGTCAAGCGCTGGCACCGGCGAGCTCCTCTACGGGCACGTAATCGAAGTCGTAGCCGAACGCGCGTGGCCCGGCCATTTCCAGCCCGAACGCGCTCCGCCATATCGGGGCACACTGCATCGCGATCACGGTCACGCGCTGGCCGTATCGCACGCGTTCGGTCGGGATCGCGTCTGCGGTCTCGCTGTCCAGGACGGTTATCAGGTCAGGTACCGAGGCAAGCACCTTGCCCTGCTCGAGCGCGACGAGATTTTCGTTCTGGATCTCGAGCCTGAGCAATCTCCCTGCGTCATCCCCGAGCCCCTCAACGACCACCGAGCCACGCACGAAGCCCTTGGTTGTGCGCCGCTCGACATCGGTGACCTTGCCGCTCATCAGCGGGAAGCCGCCGGTCACCGCGACCAGTGCAGCGATCGGGTCGCCGACGGCGCTGGTCAGCGCGTCGCCGATCTCGATCGCGAGCGTGAACGTGCCGCGCACCGCGCCCCCGTCCCTGGCCTGCGCGACCGTCATGATGTATTCCGTGGCCGCGCCGGCGCCGCCGAACTCCACCGCGGCCGAACGCTCAAGCCGCTCCATCCAGTGACCGGAGATCGCGGTGAAGACCAGGACGTTGCCGCGCTCATCGGTCATCACGCCGGGGTTCGGATCAACGCCCGCCAGGTGCATGGTGACCTGAGGAATCAGCGGGAACGCGCGCCCCATGCCGTCGGCATCGACGACCGGCAGTCCCATCCGGCCCGCCCAGGTCAGCGGCAGCAGGCCATTCGAGCCGCCGATCTCGGCAGGCATCAGCGCGGCGACGGTCCGGCCGGTGAGCCGTTCGAGCTGCTCGCGAAGAATCGCGCCCTCGCCGCCATTTTCGATCTTCTCGATATGCACGGTCGGCGCGCCGACCATCCCGCAGGGCATGATCAGCGCCTCCGGCGGGAGGTCGTCGAGGTCGACAAGCTCGGTCGGCCCGACTTCCTCAAGCGCCTGCAGCGCCAGCAGCAGCCCGATCCGCGGATCCCCGCCACCGCCGGTACCGAGCACCGCGCAGCCGCGCGCGAGCGAACGCAACGCAGCCTCGTCGAGCAGGCGCTTCATGGTCGCACGCTACCTACGCGGCATTGTCGGTGCATATATGCACACCGCATCAATTAGGCTCCAGTTCGTTGGGGGATGAACCAGGCTCTCCTGGCTGGTCATGACCGTAAAAGCCGGTCGCTTCGGCGGGCGTGATGAGTTCATCAAGCAAGTCCTCAGCGACCCTGGCGGGCTCACGTTCGGAGGCAGCGCCGTAACCGCCGCCGGATCCAGTCACCAGCCTGACCACGTCGTCGCGACGCAAAGGCATCCGCGAGATCTTGCCGAACCGCTCGCCGAGTGGCTTGCCGTCGCGCAGCACCTCGACGTAGTTCGGCGAGCCATCGCTGCCGCCCGCCGCGCCCCACGGCGGGTACAGGTGCCGTCCCCAGGCAACGGTGAGCAGCGCCTCGTCACTGCAGATGCGGTATTCGCGCGCCAGCCCGCGGCCGCCGCGCCGGCGGCCGGCGCCCGCGCCGGGAACGATGTCGAAGCCGAACCGCTCGACCCGCACGCCGTAGCGCTGCTCAGCGACCTCGACCGGGATCGTGTACGTCTCGCCGTCACCGACCGAGACCAGCCCGTGCTGCCCGTCCGCGTCGCGCGTCGCTCCCCAGCCGCCGGGCTGCGGCTCGACCAGCAGCGTCTCCTCACCGGTGTCGGGATGCGTGAGCGCCAGCGACGTCGAGCACACCGAGACGAAGGTTCCTGCGGGCAGCCGATCGGGGAATGCCGGGGCGATCGCGTGCCAGACGAGGTCCGACGCCATTTCGGTGGCCTCGAAGTAGGCCGCCACCGGCGCGGGGCGGGTGGCGTTGAAGATGCTGCCCGGCGGGCTGATGATCGTCAGTGGCCGGAACCAGCCGTCGGTCGCTGGTTCCGCTGGGTCGGTGATGGCTTTGAATACCGTGCGCACGCCGGAGACCAGGCCCGACCAGGTGCAGTTGATCGGGCCTGGCACCTGGTCGTGGCTGCCGGTGAAGTCGCAGGTCACTCCGTTCTCGGTGATCTCCACCCGGACCCTGACCGGGAACGGGCCGTTGCCGAGACCGTCGGTGTCGGTGAAGTCCTCGGCTGTGAAGATGCCGTGCGGGATCCGCGCGAGCGCGTCCACGCACAGCCGCTCGCTGCGCTCCAGGACGGCGCGCATGGCCGTCGTGACGGTGGCGACGCCATAGCGCTCGCACATCTCGAGCAGGCGGCGTTCCGCCACTTCCAGGCAAGCGGCCTGTGCGGCCAGGTCGCCGAGGACCATCTCTGGCAGCCGGCTGTTGGCGGCGAGGATGGCGCGAATGTCGTGGACGGGCTTGCCTTCCCGGTACGCGTGCACGAACGGGAGCTGAAGGCCCTCGGCGTAGACGTCCTGGGAGTCGGCCGTCCACGATCCGGGGTCCTTGCCGCCGACCTCGGTCCAGTGCCCCTTGGCCGCCGCGAATCCGACCAGCTCGGCGCCAGCAAAGACCGGCCGCACGAGCGCCACGTCCGATAGGTGCGTGCCGCCGCCGGAGTACGGGTCGTTCGCGATGATCACGTCGCCCGGACGCAGTTCCTTGTGGCGCGCGATCGTCTCCTTGATGGCGTCGCCGAGCGGGCCGAGGAAGCCCGCGATGCCGTTGCCCTGCGAAACGAGCTCGCCGTTGGCGTCGGAAATGCCGACGCCGAAGTCGAGGACTTCGTAGATGATCGGGCTCTGCGACGTGCGCTGCAGCGAGACGAACATCTCGTCGCTGATTGCCGCGAAGCCTTCCCGCAGCACATCCATCGTGAATCGGTCGGTAGTCATAGGCGCGCTCCCGATTCCTCGATGATCAGGTTGCCGGCCCCGTCCTGGCGCGCGACCTGACCAGGCAGGACCAGTGTCGTGGCGGCGGGCTCTTCGATCACGCATGGTCCGGCGACCGGCGTCGCGAGTTCCGCTCGAACCAGAACGGGTATCTCCTGCGCCTCGCCGTATGGGTCCAGGTCGACCAGCCTGGTCCGCGCTGGCGGACGCGGGCCGGGTGAGCTCTGATCGGTCCAGCTGATGTCCGCAGCCGGGCGGACCGCGACCGCCCTGAGCGAGACCACCTCGAGCGGTGCGTCCAGCCGGAACGAATAGTTCTCCAGGCAGCGTCGTTCGAACGCGTCGCGGACATCGTCCAGAGCGGCAGGATCGGGCACCGGCACCTCGAGAGTGTGCTCCTGCCCGGCGTACCTGAGCTCGGCGTATCGCGAGAGTTCGGCGTGGCCTGTGTCGCCGCCCTCGTCGAGTTCTGACCGCGCCGCCTGCTCAACGTCCGCGAACGCCGCCGCCAGGCCGACCGCCTCGAGCGGCCCGACCACGGTACGGACGGCCTCGCCGCGCAGCGGGCTTGCCAGCATCCCGAACGCAGAGAAATGGCCGGGGCCAGGCGGAATGACGGTGCGGGCGATGCCGAGGTCGCGGGCGAGCAGGGCGGCGTGCAACGGGCCAGCGCCGCCATAGGAGACGAAAACGAAGTCTCGCGGATCGTGGCCGCGGCGTAGCGTCACGAGCCGGAGCGCGTGGCTCATCTGGGCGACCGCATACCGCAGCACGCCGCGCGCGACCGACCTGGCGTCCGCGCCGACCTGCCTGCCCAGATCGCTGAGCGCCTTCTCGGCGGCCTCGACCTGCAGCGGCCTGGTTCCGCCGAGGAAGTAGTCAGGGTCGAGCCTGCCGAGCAGCAGGTTCGCGTCGGTGAGGGTCGGCTCTCTGCCGCCCTTGCCGTAGCAGGCGGGGCCGGGGGCAGCGCCCGCACTGCGCGGCCCGACATGCAGTCCGCCGGCCGCGTCCGCCCACACGACCGACCCGCCGCCCGCGCCGATCTCGACGATTTCCACCGTCGGGACCTGGACCGGGTAGCCAGCCGATGAAGGGGTCCTGCCGATGTGGTGCAGCGTGTCGATCCGGACCTCGCCGTCCCTGACAGCCGATGTCTTGGCCGTTGTCCCGCCAATATCGAGGGTGAGCACGTTCTGATTGCCCAGCCGGCGGCCGAGTTCCGCGGCGGCCATCACGCCAGCGACCGGTCCCGATTCGAGCAGCGCGATCGGGGCCCGGGCCGCCCTGGCGAAGGAGCTCACGCCGCCGTTGGAGCGCATCGCCCGCATCGCCGTGCTGACGCCCTGACCGCGCAGCGCGGCCTCGAGCATGGCGAGATAGTCGGCTACAACGGGCTGAACATAGGCGGAGAGAACGGCGGTGCTGGTCCTTTCGTATTCGCGCCACTGAGCGCTGACCTGATGGGAGGCGACGACTGAGATGCCTGGCAGCGCCGCGCGCAGGGCAGCAGCCAGTTGCTCCTCATGGGCGGGATTGGCCCAGGCGTGCAGGAGGCACACCGCGACCGCCCGCACGTCGCTCGCGGCGATCCGAGCGGTCACGGCAGCCACGTCGGCCTCGCAGACCGGCTGGACGACGGTGCCGTGATGCGTCATCCGCTCGGTGACCTCGAAGCGAAGGCGCCTCGGCACGAACGGCACGGGCTTGGCGTAGGCAAGGTTGTACAGGTCGGGCCGGTTCGCGCGGCCGATCTCGAGCACGTCGCGGAAGCCGCGGGTGGTGACGAGCGCGGTCGGCGCGCCGCGGCGCTCGGTGACTGCGTTAATCACGACGGTGGTGCCGTGGATGAACTCCGCGATGGACCCGGCCGGGACGCCGGAGGTGGCGAGCGCGGCGAGAACGCCATCGCTCAGGTTCAGGGTCGTGTCGGCCTTGGCCCGTACCACTCTTCCGGTTACCGTGTCGACCGCCACCAGGTCGGTGAAGGTGCCGCCGATGTCCACGGCAAGCCTCACCCGCGCGCCTGCCGGGGGCGCTGAGGACATCACGGGAGCTGGCACCTGCCGATGCTTGCAGCCGGTACGCCAGGTTTGTAATGGCCATCTTGACCAAGGATCTTCTCGCTGTTGTGCAGAATGCCTAGTATGACCGTGCATGACCTGCGTTGACGCGATCCTGTCGGCTCCACCCCTGACCGGCCTCGCCAGGGTCAACGACGTTGGCGGCGACCGGGAGGTCACTGGCGTCTGGCTGGCCGAGCGGTTCTCCGATCTCCAGGCCGCGCCCCCTGGCAGCCTGGCAATCCTCGGCCGGGTCGCGTCGGAGTCGGCAACGGACTACCGCTTCGACATGGCGCTTCGCTGGGCAGCCCTGGGTGGCGTCGGGGCAGTCGGCGCGTTCGCCGATCAGCAATGGCGGCCGCCGCTCACGGCTATCGACATCGCCAGGCGGGCTGACCTCGCGCTCATCTCGATCCCCGGCAGGCTGGATCTCACCGCGCTGTTGTTCGCCGTCCTCGCAGAGGTGGGCGGCGGCCCGGGCCTTGCCCTGGCCAGGGCGAGCGCAGGCCTAGACGCGGTCGACCGAGCCGAGCAGGCCGGCGCCGACCTCGAGACCCTGTACGTGATGGTCGCCGCCAGCCTGGGCAGCCCGGTTGAGCGTGATCCTGCTGATCCGGCACGCTGGGTGGCACCGGCAGCTCACGGCGACCTGGCGATCGCCGCCCGGTTCGTGCTCCGCGCTGCCGCCGACGCGGCGGCACGGCTGGCGGACGAGGAGCGTAGGGCCAGGGAGCTCCCGATCCGCTCCCGCTCCGAATTGCTTACCGAACTGCTGATCTCCGAGTCGGCGCTGAACGAGGACCTGCTTGAGCGGGCGAGGCAGCTGGGCGTGCCGCTGGCCGGCTGGCACGTCGCGGTCCGGATCGAGGCCGACAACCTGACCGAGGTCACTCCCGACGAGATCGGCCGGTTCGAGCTGCTCGAGTCGCTCGGCCAGGCGTCGCTTACCGCCGCGGCGGCGGCTGGCGGGACCTGGTACCTGTCGAGGATCGCGCGGGCGATCGTGCTGATCTGGATGACAAAGTCCGACCAGGGCGGCCAGGCCGCAGCCCGAGCAACCCGTTCGGCGTCCCGTGCGCTCGAGGCCATCAAGACCAGATTCCCCGCGCTGCGGCTCAGGGCTGGCGTCAGCACGCCGCACGAAGGGCCGCTCGGCCTGCGCGCAGCCGCCGCGGAGGCACGCAGCGCGATCATCGCCGGCCGGGCGGCAGGCAAGCCGCCGGGAGTTACCGCGCACGACGCCGCCGGCGTGCAGCGAATGCTGATGGAGTGGTACGCCTCGGATACGGCCAGGGCGTCGGTGCGGGTGCAGCTCGCACCGCTCGAACGGCTCGGCCCGGCTCGCGCCGACACGGCGATCAGGACGCTCGCCACGTTCCTGGATGAGCAAGGCTCGGTCCACCGGACAGCCCAGCGCCTGCACCTGCACCGCAATGCCGTTTCTTACCGGCTGCGCCGCATTACCGGCTTGCTCGGAGTCGACCTGGAGGACGCCGACCAGCGCCTGGCCCTCCAGCTAGCCTGCCGCGCGCGCCTGCTGCAGTAAGGGCATGAAAATGCCGGTCGCAATGGCGCCGGAATGCTTTCACCGCCGCGCCGTCCAGCAGTCACGATGCCATGAGATGCTGCGTTGACTGACGCTGTGACCGGAGGCGACTGTGGGCGAGCAACTACCTTCAGGCCGGCGGACAACCAGGCGGAACCTGCTCAAGGCCGGGCTGACCGCCGGCCTCGCCGCCGGAACCACGGGCTGGCATTTCGCGCCGGAATCACCTGGCGGCGCGCCGTCCCGGGTCCTGCTCAGGCAGCCTGGCTCGCTGCCCGATCCAAGGCTGGCGCCCGGCACGGACACGATGCCGCAGATCAAGCACATCGTCGTGCTGATGATGGAGAACCATTCCTACGACGATCACCTGGGCATGCTGAGGCGGCCGGGCGCCGATGGCTTCACGCTCGGCAAGAACGGCAAGCCCAAGGCGGTCAACCCGTATGCCGATGGCCGCATTCAGCTCGCGTTCCGGATGCCGACGACCTGCCAGCTCTCCGGCATGCCGAGCCAGACCTGGACCGACAGCCACAAGCAGCTCGACAGGGGGAAGCTCGACGGTTTCGTCAAGTCCGCCAGCGGCCCGGTTTCGATGGGCTACTGGCAGCGCGACGACCTGCCGTTCTACTACTCGCTGGCGTCGGTCTTCCCGCTCGCGGACCGGTACTTCTGCTCCATGCTCGGCCCGACATTCCCGAATCGCCGGTACCTCATCGCCGCGACGTCGATCGGAATGATCAGTGACTCGGTGCCGAGCCTTACTGGCTATCCCGCGAACGGCACCATCTTCGACCGGCTGCACCAGGCCGGCGTGTCCTGGAAGGACTACTACGCGCGCACCTCCGTCGTGCCGACACTGGCCTTGTTCCCCGAGCTGCTGACCAGGTACCCGGGCAACATCACCGACGTCGACGACTTCTTCAGCGACGCGGCCGCCGGGCATCTGCCAGGCTTCTCGCTGGTGGAGCCCAACTACCAGCTGCGCTCAGAGGAGGATCCGCAGAACATCGCGCTGGGCAAGCAGTTCGCGGCCAAGGTCATCCACGCGGTCATGAACGGTCCTGGCTGGAAGAACACGTTGCTGATCTGGACGTTCGACGAGCACGGCGGATACTACGACCACGTCGTACCGCCCCGCGCCATTGCGCCGGACGACATTCCGCCGCAGGTCAACGGCGGCCCGACCTATACAGGGTTCCGCCAGTACGGCTTCCGCGTTCCCTGCGTTGTCGTGTCGCCGTGGGCGCGGCGAAACTACGTCTCGCACAACGTCTTCGACCACACGAGCATCTGCGCGCTCGTCGAGAAGAAGTGGAACCTGCCGGCCATGACCAGGCGCGACGCGAACGCCAACAACATGACGGACATGCTGGACTTCAGCAAGGCCGCATTCGCGCAGCCGCCGAAGCTTCAGCCCTCGCTGGCAGACGCCCATCCGGTTAAGGCGCTGGCCTGCAGCGTTACCGGACCCGGCACCATTCCCCCGCCAGGATCGGTCAGTCCGGCGCCGTGAGGCAGGCCAGCGCGGTGAGTCTGGCCAGCCTCTAGCCAGGATGCCTGTGACGGTGCGCCGCCTGCTGGAACGCCTGGCTGGTCTGAGCGGCGCGCTGCAGCTGTCCTTGTGCGGTAGCGGCAGCTATCTCCGGTTCCCCGACCTGGGTCAGGTGCTGCCGTACCGCGTCGGCCTGCTTGAGGAACTCCTGATAGTACTCAGGAATAACGGCAGCAGGCGAGGTATCGGGCGCCGCTGTCGCGGCGGCAACGGCCTCGGCCTTTGCGGCCAAGGCGGGCGCCGGGGCCTCAGGCTGGTACGCCGACAGGTCGGGCAGGTCGGTGCGCGGAGTGTCACGCGACGCGAGGTCGTGGAACGGCGTCGCCCACGCATCCCGGCGGGTCAGCGGTTTGGCGCCTGGCGCGAACAGGGCGCGCAGCGTCGCCGGCACGCTCGCGTGGTCATGCACGCGGTGATCGATGGTTCCCGCGTCGATCAAGGGTGACACGAGAATGGCGGGGACCCGAGGTCCGAGCATCGTGAAGTCGAAGGCCTTGGCCTTGCGATGCCAGATCACGTGCAGCACGTCGCCACCGGCCCCGCGGCCGTCATCGGGAGCCGGAACTCCCGTCGGCGGCGGCACGTGGTCATACAGCCCGCCGTGCTCGTCGTAGGTGATCAGCAGCAGAGTTCGGGCGAACAGTTGAGGATTCCCGCGGAGCGTCTCGTAGATCGTGGCGATCAGCCCTTCGCCACGGGCGAAGTCGGTGTCCTTTGACTGGTCGAACCCGTCGTAAGCCTTGTTGGACACCAGGTTGTTTTCCGGGTGCTGACTGTCGCTGACATCGGGGGCGCCATTGAACAGCGGGTTGTGGTCCAGGGTATGCAGCGGCGGGCGGTGATTGGGCTCGATGAACGAGTAGTTGGGCAGATCACCGGAGGCAACATGCTCGGCGAACTTCCCGGTCGGGTACCAGTTCTCGTGTCTTGCTGGCGTATCCCAGAGGGCTGGAAACGCCCATACCTGCGGCGTGTCGTCGTAGTAGATCCGCCAGGTAGCTTTAGCGTCCTCCTCGAGCAGCTCGAAGATCGTGCGATCGGTGTAAGCCCTGATCTCGATGTCGGTCTCACCATCGGACGTGGCCGCGTGCAGGTAGTTCCTGTTCGGCCAGGTCTCTCCCGGCACTGAGCAGAACCACTGATCACACACCGCGAACTCAAGCGCGAGCTTGCTCAGCACCGGGACCTGGTCGGGGTCCTGGCAGAGCATGACCAGCGGCCCGCGTCCCTTGGCTTTGGGCGCCGCTGCCTGCTTGCGCTGCTGCATCGAGTTGAGCACCGGACCGAGCACGCCGCCGAGCTGAGCCGGAGCCAGGCCGCGCGCCTTGCGTTCGTAGCTCGTGACGAAGCCGTCATTGGTCGCGCGCCTGGCGGGTCCGCGGCCCTTGACGCTGAGCTGTTCCATCACCGCATCGTGGGAATGGTCAGGGCCGAACGGCAGCACCCGCTTCGCCTTCGCGGTCACCGGCACGCGACTGTGGCCATCCCAGCCCATGTTTGTATAAGGGCCGCCTTGAAGCAGGCCATTGAAATCGTTTGAAGGATGCTGGAGGAAGCCGAGCATATGGTCGAAAGACCGATTCTCCAGGCACAGTACGACAACATGCTCAATCGGCATGGCACTCCCCCACAACATCGGTTCCGCGGCACTTTACTTCAAAAATGTATGCCGATGGTAGCCGTCATGAAATAGCGGCGCGCAGACCATTTGTCCGGCCCGTTCAAGCAGTGCCGGCGGGCCGCAGGTTACGAATTGTCAGACTCACCGATGATCGCGGCCGCTTCCGCCAGCTGACCCGGCTTGGCAACCGAGAGCCAGAAGACGACCAGCAGGCCGGCGATCGCCCAGCCGATGGCGATCCAGATGGCCAGGTTGGACGGGTACGGCGGCTGCGGCGAGATGTTCTTGATGAACAAGTAGACGATCGCCGCTACCGCGAGCACCGGCACAAGCCCGTGCCAGAACGGGTTGAACTCCCCGCGGCGCATGAAGTAGCGGACGAGCGCGACCTGCACGATCGCGTAAACCCCGAGCGCGCACAGCGTGACGACGAGGCTCAGCAAGGTGAACGCGGGCAGCGGCTGGAATCCGAAACCGAAACCGAACCCGAGCGCCAGGCAGAAGCCGAGCAGCAAGGTCAGCGCGGGGACCGGGGTGCCGAACCGCGGCAGCGTCCGGCCGAGCGAGCGCGGCAGGAGCCGGTCCCGGCCGAGCGCATACACCATGCGGGCAGCCCCGTTCTGGCAGGCAAGCGCGCCGGCCACCAACGCGACGACTGAGGCGATGTCGATCAGGATCGTGGCGCCCGAGCCCCAGTAATGCTGGCCGAGCGTGTCCCACGGCGCGGGATCGCCAGGCAGCTTGGCTATGTTCGGCAGTCCGTAGCCGACCGTCGTCACGTAGAAGAAGAACACGAACGCGATCCCGATCCCCGCCGTGGTCAGGAGTATCGCGCGGGGCACCGTGCGCCGCGGGTTCTCGGCCTCCTCGCCCAGATAGGCAGGCGCCTCGAAGCCGGTAAAGGCCAGCACGCCGAACACCGCGCCGACGACGACGCCGCTGAATCCCGCCGGGCTCGCGCTCGGGCTGAAAACGTGCGCGTGCCAGTCCCCGCCAGGCGCGCCCTTCGCCAGGATCGTGATCGCCAGCGCGAGCAGGACGGCAAGCTCGAACGTGAGGAGCGCGAGGTCGGACCGCACCGAGAGCCTGATGCCGAGCACCGCCACGCCCCAGATGAGCACCATCCCGATCAGCATGAGCAGCCACCACGGAATGTCGGGGCCGCCGTGCGCGACGATGATCCCGTTCAGTGTGGCGCCGAAAAGGATCAGGTCAAAGGCCACGAACACCGGGTAGAACGCCATGAATAGCCAGCCGGTAAACAACCCGGCGCGCACGCCCAGCGAGTCACGGACGAACGCGAAGAACGAGCCCGCGTGCGAGATCCGCTGCGAGAACCGGTACACCGCGTTCATGATCACGAACACGACCACGAATGCCACGACGATCGACAGCGGCATCGCCGCTCCGGCGTTGGCCGCTATCGGAATAGGCAGGAACAAGATCGCGGCTGCAGGCGTGATGACGGCAAGCGAGGTGATCACCGCGTGACGAACCTTCAGTACCCCGGTCCGCAGCCCCTCGTCAGCTTGCCGCGCGCCGGTGTCCGCTGCTGGAGCAGCCATCACGTCTCCTCAGGATCGCGTCGTTGCAGTACCCGGTCGTTGCAGGGCCAGCGAAATACGGCTTACGATAACGGACAGTTCACTACATCTTCTACCTTTAAGGCATGACTAAAACGATGGTGAACGGATCCGATCTCGACCATGCAAGCGAGCCGGTGGCCCCGTATATGGCGGTCGGATTGTCGACGGTCGTTCATGGCATCGGCAGCCGCAAGGACATCGAGCGGAATCTGCAGATCGTCGAGGACGCGATCCACGCCGCCGTCTCGATCATCGGCATCAACATGCCGGTGCGCATGATCGCGCTCGCTGAAGGCGCGCTGACCGGGTTCACCGACGAGATCTTCGACATCCCGCACGTGACGGCGGCGCGTGAGCTGTTCATCGACATTCCGGGGCCTGAGACCGACCGGCTCGCTTCGCTCGCGCGGCACTACGACACCTACATCGTCGTCCAGTGCAAGGCACGGTGGCCGGAAGTCATCGATGACCGCTTCTTCAACTCGCTGCTGGTGATCTCCCGTCAGGGCGAGATCGTCCACAAGGCCGCTAAGAATCACCTCTGGTGCCGTGAACGCTCGTGCGTGCCGCACGATGTCTACGATCGCTGGACCGAGTTGTTCGGCGACGGGATCGACGCGTTCTATCCGGTGCTGCGCACCGACGACATCGGCAACATCGGCACGATCTGCTGCTCGGACGGCGAATACCCGGAGGCAGTGCGCGCGCTTGCCTTCAACGGCGCCGAGGTCGTGTACCGGCCCAGCGAGGCGGTCCCGATGACGCAGGTCGGGATGGAGCCAGGCGGCACCTGGCTTTTGCAGAACCGGGCGCACGCGCACTTCAACAACGTCTACATGGTCTGCCCGAACGTCGGCCCGGTGTACGTGCACCCGCAGATGGAGCACCCCTATGACATCGCCGGCGGCAACTCGCACATCGTCGATTACCAGGGCAATGTGCTGGGGCACACGAGTTCGGGCGCGAACACCTTCGTCGCGGGGATCATCGACATCGAAGCGCTGCGCCAGTTCCGGATGATGAACCTCAATTCGAACTGGATGAAGGACCTGCGGACCGAGATCTTCCGCCACATGTATGACGAGCCCATCCACCCGAAGAACCTGTGGCTCAAAGAAGACCCGTTGCGGCACGCCGAGGTCGATGAGGTCTACCGCGCCAACATCGAGCGCCTCGTCGAGCGCGGCAGCTTCACCCCGCCGTCGCAGTCGTTCCCTGGCGCCCGTTACATTCCGGCTGGCGAGACCTCAGATGAAGAGGAATGGGAGAACCTTCGGGCGCT
>DATELR010000246.1:0-13690 GCA_035276345.1 Streptosporangiaceae bacterium
CGAACTGGAGGGCTACGAGCGGCTGATCCTGGAGGCAATGCTTGGCGATCAATCCCTTTTCACCAGGTCTGACGAGATCGAGCGGCTGTGGGATGTGGCGACTCCGCTGCTGGAGAACCCGCCGCCAGTGGAGTTCTACGAGCCAGGTTCCTGGGGGCCGGACTCGGTCAAGCACCTGATCTCGCCCTACCGGTGGTGCCTGCCTGACGGTAAGGACTAGGACACGCTTTCACGAGAACCGACGGCCGGAACCGGCCGGCCATCCTCGAGGTAGACGGCACAGTTGGCGGCGCAAGCGGCGCGCACCCGACGCCTGATGGGGCCACGAAGCAAGGTCAGCGCCTTGTGCAGCTTGACGATCCGGTACTCGGAAATCTCCTCTGGCTGCAGCTCAATCGCGCGTAGCGCCGCATCGTCCTGCCTGCCGCAGTCGAACAGGTACCTGATGCCACCGATGCGACCTCGGTCCGGTCTGGGCCTGCGAAAATCCACGCAGGACAGACGGCCGGTCCGTACAGTCAGCCCGCATTCCTCGCGGACCTCACGCTGGCAGGCTTCCCACGGCGACTCGCCGTCCGCCTCCATGACGCCGCCAGGGATCGTCCAGCCACTCTTGTAAGTCGGCTTGAGGATCAGCAGCCGTCCTTTCCTGTCAAAGATCAGCGCTCCCGCCGACGCGGGTATCGCGGGGATCGGTTCGTCGTCAGGCCCGACGGGCATCTGTGTGTGCTGTCCCGGCGCCTGGCCATCCAGGTACGGCGACTGCGTCGCTGGCGATTCGCGCTGCGCAATGACCATTACTTTCCTTCCATTCTGGGTACCGTTCCGCTACCCGGAAGTTCCGGTCCTCATTCGACCGACAGGAGGCAGGAATGCCAAGGATCAGGACCACAGTCGCCGCGCTCGGTCTGGCGGGAGCCGCGACTCTGTCAGGCGTGGCAGCCGCTGCTCCCGCCATCGCGACGTCAAGCACGGCCGCATCGGCCGCGGGTGCCGCGGCGCACCGGGCCGGCTGCTCGCTGAACTGGGGCACCAACGCCAAGCACCGCGGCTCCAGCGCGGTCACGGTTGCCACCCGCGTGCAGGCCGTCCGTGCGGGCAAGCACGGGTGCTTCGACCGGCTGGTCATTGACATGAGCGGCGGGAAACGGCCTCCGTTCAGCGCGCGGTATGTCAAGCAGATCGTCGCGGATCCCTCCGGCAAGGTTCTCAAGGTGAAAGGCCACGCGAAGATCCTGATCACCGTGCGAGGACCGGCGGGCAAGCATTACCACCCCAATGCCGTCAACTTGACCGATGTGTCAGGCTTCAAAACCTTCCGTCAGGTCCGAGGGGCCGGGTCGTTCGAGCGAGTGACCTCGATCGGGCTTGGCGTGCGAGCCAAGCTGCCGTTCAGGGTGTTCGAACTCGGCTCGTCCCAGTCCGGCTGGCGGATCGTCATCGACGTCGCGCACTGATCACCTCGGCGCCGGTCACATGACCGGCCATGTATGCACGGGCTCCGTGGTATTCATCTGTCCGATGTAGTGCTGCGTCATCAGGCGGAGCGCTTCCCCGCGGTCGGCCAGACCTCGGCCCTGGAGCCCGTGCACCGAGTCGACCTGCCACGACGCTCCGTTCTGGTTTAGCAGGCAGCGCCCCTCGATGATCCCGAGCAGCCTGGACGCGTCTGCCGAGTCCACTGCGAGGCGCTCAAGCCCTCGCGCGGCCAGCGGCAGCAGATGGCGCAACGTCAGATCCGCCACCGGAATGTGGCTGTAGCCGGGCCAGAACACCACGGCGTCAATGCCGTCCTGCGCTCCCGCCAGCAAGTTCGCCCACGCGGCAGAGAACGGCATCTGCGCCCAGACCGGCGGGTCGGCCTGAGCGAGCTCGTGTACGAGCCCGTAGTAGAACGCCGCGTTGGCGAGCACGTCGACGAGGGTGGGACCCGCCGGAAGAACGCGGTTCTCCACCCGCAAGTGCGGCTTGCCGTCAGCTACCGCGTACACAGGTCGGTTCCACCGGTAGACAGTTCCGTTGTGCAGGGTGAGCTCAGCCAGATCAGGTGCTTCTCCCCGGTCGAGCACGCCGATCGGATCCTCGTCGTCAATGAGCGGCAGCAAAGCAGGGAAGTACCGCAGGTTCTCCTCGAAAAGGTCAGTAACAGAGCTGATCCAACGTTCGCCGAACCAGACTCGCGGCCTGACCCCCTGGCTCCGAAGCTCCTCTGAGCGGGTGTCGGTCGACTGTTTGAACAGCGTGATCCTCGTCTCGCGCCAGAGCTCTCGCCCGAACAGGTAAGGCGAGTTGGCGCCGAGCGCGACCTGGATCCCGGCGATTGCCTGGGCAGCGTTCCAGTATCCGGCGAACATCTCAGGGCTAACCTGCAGGTGACATTGGACGCTCGTGCACGCGGCCTCGGTCAGGATGTGGTCGACGTAGGCGAGTAGCTGGTCTCTGCCATCGATGCAGATCCGCATCTCCTCGCCCCGGGCGGCGAGCATCTGGTCGTTCAGCATCTGAAATCGCGGGTTGGACGAAATCGTGTCGGCGCCGATGTCGCGGTGCCGCAAGCTCGGCAGGATCCCGATCATCAGCATCCGGCTGCCGGCCGCCTCCGCGCGCTTGAAAGCATGCGCGAGCCTGCGGCTCAGACCGCCCTCCAGGCTGGCGAAGACCGGCCCGGACAGCGTCTCCGGATCGGAGTCGAGTTCCACATTGAACTGGCCAAGCTCGCTGGTCCAGGCAGGGTCGTCGATCGCCGCGAGGACGTCGGCGTTCGTCATCGCAGCGTGGCCGAGGCTATCTACCAGATTGAACTCAATTTCCAGGCCAACCCGGCGCGACCCGGCGTCGAAACGCGATTCCTGCAGCATCCGCTCGAGCACTTCGAGGCATATACGGACTTTCTCACGGTATGACCGCCGGTGCTGACGGGTTATCGCGGTCGCAGGTACTTCCCTGCCCATCCATGTCCTCCATGCGCACCATCGCCCCTCGCGCCTGGTACCCACATTTGCATGGAAAGGGCATGCTGAACAGGGTCTGTCCCCGTCGCATCCCTGGTCAGAGCCGCAGTGTCGCCTGGTGGCTACATCCAGCTAGCCGCGATCAGGCCGGTAGCCAGCTTGGTCGGGGTGTTCCCGTCCTGCGACACCCACAGGTCGTGACCGGCCAGGTAAAGAAGCCAGTGACCGTTCCGTTCGGCGGCGAGGTGTTGCGGACTAGGTAGCCGCCGCAGCAGGCACGGCTGACGTACCAGACTCTGGTTAACCAGCGGGCAGCGATGCCGCCATTCTGCGCACGGCCTCGGCAATGAGCTCGGGTGACGTGCCGATGTTCAGCCGGGCGAATCCGGCACCCTGCTCGCCGAACTCCACGCCAGGACTGAGCGCCACCCGGCCGCGGTCAAGGAACGTGGACGCCGGGTCGTCGCCAAGCCCCAGCCCGCGGCAGTCCAGCCAGGCGAGAAATGTCGCCGACCCGGGGACGTAACCGACGCCGGGAAGCTGGTCGTGCAGCAGTTCGGTGAGCACCTTGCGATTCTCATCGATCTGCGCGACGACCGCGTCCAGCCAGTGCCCGGCCCGCTCGAATGCGGCGACCGACGCCAGCAGCCCCAGGTGCGAGCACAGCAGTGCCTCCCAGCGCTCAGCCAGCACATCGGCACACTGTTGCCCGCCGGCGATTGCGACACCGCACTTCAGGCCGGCGATGTTCCAGCCTTTCGAGGCCGAGCTGAAGACGTAAGCGCGCTCGGTCATCACATGGTCGATCGAACCGAATGGCACGAAACGCGCCTCGGGCATCGTGAGCGGAGCATGAATCTCGTCCACCAGCAGCTGTACATCGTGTTTCTGGCAAAGCCCGGCGACGGTGTGCAGCTGCTCCTTGGTCCAGACGATGCCAAGCGGGTTGTGCGGGCTGCACAACAGGTAAGCGCTGACGTCGGGGCGGGCAAGCGCCTGATCGAGAGCATCGACGTCCAGGTCATAGCTGCCGTCGCTGAGCATCCGGAGCGGCGCCTCGACGATCCTGCGGCTGATGAACCCGAGGCGGAAGAAGAACGGCCCGTACACCGGCGGGTTGATCACGACGCCGGAGTCGTGCTGGGTGGTCGCAAGCAGCACCTCGACGATCCCGGTCATGACATCGGGAACCGCGAAGATCCGGTCATTGCGGGGCGACCAGCCAAACCGCTGCGCCGCGAAGCTTGCGAAGGCTTCACCCAGCTCACCGATGTGCGGATAGCCCGTATCGCCGAGCGCCAGCGCGGCACGTACCGCCGCGCTGATCTCGTCCGCGACGGTGAAATCCATCTCCGCGACGAAGGCTGGCAGCACATCAGGCGGATAGGTCCGCCATTTGAAGCTCTTGCGCTTGGCGAGTTCGGCTGGTGAGCAAGTTCCGAGGATCGCTTCCACCAAATGGATGCTAACCCTGGGCAATTCGGGGCGTCACCCGCGCTCCCCCGCCGCGCGGCCCGCCAGCCGGATGCTCGACCACCGCTATCACCCTGGTGGCCATGAACCTGGCCGTCCTTACCGGAGTGCCGCTCCTGGTCAGCTCGCTGACCTCGACCTGGCCGCGCCTGGTGACCACCTCGACTCGCCGGCCGGCCTTGGTGGCCTGGACCTCGTAGGTCTTCGTCACGTCACCGGCATCCACGACAATCTCGACGCGGTCGCCTTTCATACTGCGGTAAATACCCGCGTAGAACTGCACATACGCCGTTCAGTTCGGTTCCGATCGGGAGTTCCGCCGCGATGCCGTGGCTGGCGCGCCGATGTCGCCAGTCAGGTAGCGGTCGACCGCTGGCCCGACTGCTGCTGCGAGCTCGTCAACGCTGACCTCCGCGACACCAGGCAGGCCGAGCACGAGCCTGGTCAGCGCCAGCCCGAGCATCTGGGTGGCGACGAGCGTGGCGCGGAACTCGGCCTCAGCAGCGCTCCACTGCTTGTCCAAGCCGGTGGCCTTGGCGACGGTGACCAGGATCGTATCCGCGATGAACTCGCGCAGCATGACGCTGGCCTGCTCGCTGGTCACCGCTGAACGGAGCAGCCCGAGAAATGTGTCATTCACCTCCGCGGACTCCCACAGCGTGAGCGCGGTCCTGACCAGATGCGCGCCCAGGCCGCTGCCGGCAGGCCTGTTCGCGAGTGCCGCGGTCAGCATCTCGCTCGGCACGACAGGCAGCCGCATCGCGTCGGCAAAGAGGGCTTCTTTGGTTCCGTAGTAGTGGTGAATGAGCGCCGGGTCGACATCGGCGGCAGCCGCAATGCCCCTGATTGTGGCGCCGTGGTACCCCAAGTCGGCGAACTGCGCCCTGGCCGCCTCGCCGATAGCCGCTTTGGTGCCGCTGTCGCCAGGCCGTCGCCCTGCCGCCTTGCGACCCTGGGCCCGCCGCCCGGAAACGCGTTCAGCCGGACTCATGCAGCCTCCGCTGCCGCCGCTTGCTCGGTGAGCTCGAAGAAGCGCTCCTCGAGGGTGGCAGGTACCTCACGCACCACCGCAGGAAGATCGCCGAGAGATCGCCGCACCTCGGCCGGATCGGCACCAGGAACTCGCAGTCCGCGCCCGGCGAGCGCGACCTGCAGACCAGCTGACTCGAGCGCGTTGAACGCCGCGGACCAGGACGCCGCTTCGACCGCCACGACCTGCCGGCCGCCGATGATCTCGGCGGCCGTTCCTTCCGCCACCACACGGCCTGCTGCCATCACGACCAGCCTGCCGCACTCGTGTGCCTCCTCCATGTAGTGCGTCGTAACCAGCACGCCTGCTCCCCCGTCGGCGGCCTCGGCGATTGTCTCCCACAGCCTGGCCCTGCCGAGCGGATCAACACCCGAGGTTGGTTCATCCAGCATCAGCAGATCCGGATGATGCGACAGTGCCTGCGCGAACGCAATCCTCCGCTGCACCCCGAGCGGCAGCGAGCCTACGAGCTCGCGTCCGTAAGATCTGAGCTCATCGGGCAGCGGCTTGGCGCCCGGCCCGAAAACCGCCTCGCTGAACTCCAGGTTCTCGGCCGGGCTCAGGTCGTCATACAGGCCAAGGCCCTGCGGCACGTAGCCAATCCGCCGCCGCGTCCGGCGGGACGGCGGCTCCCCGAACAGTGTCACGTCGCCTTCTGAGGTGCTGAGCAGGCCAAGCAGCATCCGGATCAGCGTCGTCTTGCCAGCGCCGTTGGCACCGAGCAGACCCACGATCTCGCCGGGCCCGACCTCAAGATTGACCCGGTTCACGGCCGTGAACGTACCGAACCGCCTCGTCACCTCTACGCACGAGGCCAGCGAGCTCATGCCGCACCTCCCCAGGCCAGCGCCGCAACGGTGACCGCGTCCTGCAAGTCAGGGACAATCGGGTCGCCGCCCTGACCGGCTCGTGCGCCGCCCGGATCCCAGACCCGCCACTGGCCGGCCCGCCGCCAGGCACGCCGCGCGGCCTCGCCGTCAGGCTTGGCAACCGCCGGGCGCAGCGAGCCGGGCATCGCCGCGACGATGTCCTCCGCCGTGCCGCTCGCGATCATGGTTCCCGCATCAATCACGAGGACCGATGAGCAGCGCTCGGCCTCGTCCAGGTAGGTAGTCGCCATCACGATCGCGCACCCCTCGGCGGCCGCCCTGGCGATCAGCCACCACAAGCCTGACCGGCTGACCGGATCCACGCCCGTGGTCGGCTCGTCAAGTACGACGAGCTCGGGATGGTGCAGCATCGCCGCGATCACGGCCAGCTTCTGGCGCATGCCACCGGATAGCTGCCCGGCCAGCCGGCCGGCCGCCGACGTGAGCCCAGCCCGTTCGAGGTACTCCGCTGCCCGCTCTCGCGCCAGGCGCGCAGGCATTCCGTAGCCGACCGCGCGGAAGTCCAGGTTCTCAGCGACGGTCAGGTCCGGATAGATTCCCGAGCTGGCCGGCAGATAGCCGAGCCGATGCTTGTCCGGGCGCCGGACGATGCCGCTGTCGGGTGCCAGCGCCCCGGCCAGGCAGCGCAGCAGAGTGCTCTTGCCCGCACCGTCACCTCCGACAACGGCTGTCACCTGGCCAGGCGGGACCGACACTGACACACCGTCCAGCGCGACGATCTTGCCGTAGGAAACATAGAGATTCTCAGCGCCCCACTCGCTGGTCATGCTCCTGCTCCCTGCGCCTGCACGGCCGCCTTGCGCGGCCGCCGCTCGCGGGCCGCGGGCGCCAGGTAGCTGCGGAACCGCAGGGTAGCCCCGGTGACGACGATCACCCCGAGCAACGCCAGGAAAACGAACGGCTGCCATAGTGCGGTGATCGGTTCGGCCCGCAGCATGACCCCGCGCGAGATCTGGTTGAAGTAGGTAAGCGGCAAGAAGTAGGCGATCCAGCGCACTCCCGCAGCGATCGAGCTCAGCGGGAAGATCAGCCCGGAGAGCAGCACCTGCGGGAGCAGCGTCATCACGGCGAGCTGGATCGCCTGGCCCTGGTTCTGGGAGACGCTGGAGATCAGCACGCCGATGCCTAGCGTGACGAACAAGAACAGCAAGGCACCCAGGCCGAACGTGGCCGGCGAGCCATGGAAGGGAACACCGAAGATCGTGATGCCGACCGCCAGCACGATCGCTAGGTCGACGGCCGCCACGAGGAAGTACGGCACGATCTTTCCCAGGAAGACGTCCCTGGGCTTGAGCGGCATCACCGCTAGCTGCTCGAGCGTGCCGGTTTGCCTCTCGCGGACGACGCCGAGGCTGGTGATGATCGTGCCGACGAAGACCAGCACGACGCCGCAAAGCCCGGGGATCATGATGTTCGAGGTCTTCAGGCCGGGGTTGTACAGCACGGTGACCGTCGGATGCAGCCCGGTTCCCCCTGGTCCGCTTGGTGCGCGCTGCTGCATTTCGGCCAGCGCCGCGAGCGCCGCCTTGGCAGAGAACAGCTGGCTGCCGTCGATGAGCACGTGCGGCCTGGCACCGCCGGTGACGACGGCAACGTCAGCCTTTCCGTCGCGCAACTGATCCCGCGCCCATGACGGGCCGCGGTCAGGCGCGGTCCTGGTCACGTCGAACGGTGCCCGCAGGATGCTGGCGACGGAGCCGGCCTGCGGGCCCGATGCCGCGACCGTGATCGTCTTGACGTCGAAGCTCGCCGCGTAGCCGAGGACGACGAGCAGCAGCACGGGAAGCACGATCATCATGGCCAGCGTCCTGCGGTCCCTGCGGACCTGACGGAACTCCTTCACGATCATTGCCCACATGGCGTGCCTCCGGCTCACACGATAATTCAACGCACGTTGAACTCTACAGCTGTTGAATTACGCCGGTCAAGGCGGCGCCGCTGGCCGTCCCATCGGTGAGGACTGCCGGATGGGGTAGACAGGTGGCATGAACCAGACTCGGCACGCCGGAGTATGGACCATCGAAGACCGGTGCGAGTCAGCCCTGCATTACCTGCCGTTCAACGTGCCCTATGGGACCGGCGCCTTAAAGGTCGAACTCGACTTTGACCGCCGGGGAGCCGTGCTTGACCTGGGCTGCCTGGGCCCGTCCGGGTTCCGCGGCTGGTCGGGAGGTGCTCGGCAGTTCTTTGTCATCGGAGCCGAATCAGCCACTCCTGGCTACCTTTCCGGTGAGCCAGAACCTGGTACCTGGTTCGCCGTTGTCGGGCTGCACAAGATTCCAGCCGACGGGGTCAAGTACGAGCTGACCGCGACGACCGCTGGCGTGACACCTCCGGCGAGCGAGACGGCCGAGTTGGCGCCTGTGACGGGCCGGCCGCCGAGGCGCGACCTCCCCGCCGGGGCGGGAATGAGGTGGCTGTCCGGCGATCTGCACGCGCATACGGTGCACTCCGATGGCGCGATGACCGTGCCGGAACTCGCCAGGTATGCCGCCAGCCGCGGCCTTGACTTTCTCGCCGTCACCGATCACAACACGATCAGTCACCACGCCGAGCTGCCCGGCGCGGCCGCGACGCACGGGGTCACGTTGGTGCCCGGCCAGGAAGTAACTACCGAGCACGGGCACGCGAACGCGTTCGGCGATGTCGGCTGGATCGACTTCCGGGAGCCGCCGGATGAATGGCTGGCCACGACCGAACTCAAAGGCGGCCTGCTGTCGGTGAATCATCCGTACGGCGGTCAGGTGAGCTGGACCGCGCCCATGGCCAGGCGGCCGCCGCTCCTCGAGGTCTGGCACTGGAGCTGGCTCGACCCGCACTGGACAACGCCGCTTGCCTGGTGGCTGGCGTGGCATCCCGGCGCGATTGCGATCGGCGGCAGCGACTGGCACCGCCCGGGGTCCGACGCGCCGCCGGGAGCGCCGACTACCTGGGTGCAGAGCCAGGACGCCAGCCCGGACGCCGTAATTGAGGGCCTGGCAGCGGGCCGGGTCTCGGTGTCAGCAGGCAGGCAAGGGCCCGTTCTGCTGCGCGTAGACGGCGAGTTGGTGGCGTGTGACGCCGACGGCGCCATCCTGACCGGACCCGACGGGCCGAAGTCACGCGTCCGCGGCGACCTGGCCAGCTTTCCCGGCGATGAGGGTCACCACCGGCTGACCGACCCGGCCGGGGCGACCTTGGCCATCACGAGCTGACCGGCGGCTTGCGACCTTACCTATTGACCACGTCATCCACGAGCGTGGAGTTGCCGTCGCCCTGCGCGACGTCGTTGTCGTCGTGACTGACCACCTTCAGCGTGTACGAATGCCCGGCGACGACGATCCGGCTGACCTGCTGCCAGCCGGCGTGCGCCGTGCACGTCTTAGCCAGGATCGTGACGCTGCTGCGCGCGGTGTTATCTGTGAGCGTCGCGGTGGCCCATGACTCTGTAATGGCGTCCGGGCAATGGCCGTTGTACCAGAACGTCAGGGCGGGGCCGTGGGCCGTGAAGGTCTGGGTGATGCTCGAGTTCCCGTCGGTAGCCGTGGATTTGCCGAGCCGCGCGGCGTGCTTACCCCCATGCGTGCCGGAGGTCACGATCGCGGTGGCCGCGCCCGCCGTCTTCCAATGGGCGAAGGTGCCGGTCTCGAATCCGCCGTTCAGTACCCAGTTGTCGGTCACGATCCGGTGCGTGAACGCGCAGCCGCCGCCTTTGTTGTCATTAGCCCACGTCGACTGCATCGCGAAGGTGCCGGTGGACAGCGTCAGGTCATTGGTGCCGCCAACCGTGTCTGGCGGGTTCCACGCGCAGAGGTCGGCGTTCTCCCCCTCGGAGAACGGGTTCGTCCAGCCGAACGCTGGCAACTGGTCGGTGATCGTCTCGGCGTATTCATGGCCCAGGACGATGGAGAAACCGTCGGTCACGCCCTGGGTTCCCCCGTTAACGAAGTTCTCGCCGCAAGAAATGCCGAGATCCGTGACGTACGGCATGTTCGTGAACGCCACGTCGAGCTTGGAGTTGACCGGGCGGCCAGGCAGGTTCGGATCGGCGCTGTCGTCATGCCAGGCGCAGAACCCGCCGGTGGTGCCGAAGCCATCCGGGTGCGTCCCGGTCGGCGAGATGATCGCGTACTGGGTGTCACGGTTGGATGCTTGCGTCGTATTGCCGAAGTGCCGCGCTGCCTTGACGGCCTCCGAACCGATCTGATCGCCGGTCGCCGTGTCAGGGGCTGCCGTCGATTTGTCGACCCAGACGCCTGCGAGCGCGCCACCAGCCGGGTAGGCGACGTGGAAAGCATTCGCCGGACAGGAATGCGAGTTGTACGGGACACCGTCGCAGTACTGGGTCATCACGCCCGACCAGCGCTCGCCGGAGGTCCCCAGGCCCTTGAACAGATCCTGCAAGTACGGCGCGGCGCTGCTCGGATCGTTCGCGAGCGTGAGGTCGCCGTGGGAGTTGGTCGAACTGGCACCCCACTGCGATCCCCAGAAGACCAGATAGACCTTCTCGTGGCCGGATGTGACGCCCACGCCATGCACGCCGCCGCCATAGCTGAGGTTCAGCCTGCTCGCCGCGGGCGTGACGGCGTGCGTTGCCGCCCACCTGTTCATCCGCCGCTGCCGGCCGATCGTCGGCAGCGCGCCGTGCCGGTAGCTGTGCCCGGCCGCCGGTGCATACGGGTTTGCCGCAGGCCCGGGCGCCGCGCCAGTCGCTCCGCGAAGCGCGGCCTGCGCTCCCGCCGCGCCGGTTAGCCCAGCCGCGGCGATCACTGCCGTCACTGCGGCGGCTCCGGTGCGAATGGCCCATCGGACAACAAGGGTGCGCGATGTCATCGGCGTCCCTTCCCCTGCGTGACCGGCGCGCGACCGCTTGGTCACGCAGTTGAGACACCGCCCCGGAAGGAGGTAACTCGCGCTGAATGTAGCACCTCGGGAAGCGCACCATCGCTCAGATAACCGTTACGAAATGATGTAGTGGGAAAGACTCCGCTTTGCTCCGTGGCGATAGCCCGACTCGGCCGCGCGCCATAAGTGTGCTTGTGATATTTGTGCGTGAACCACCCGGCGACTGGAGGTCACGATGGCGCCCACATCACGATGGGGCATCACCTTGCCGCTGCAGGGTCGCTCGCTGCCCGAGCAGCGCGAGATCGTTGCGGAATTGCCGGATCTCGGCTATACCGATGCCTGGTCATCGGAACTCAGCGGAGTGGACGCGTTTACGCCGTTGATCCTGGCATCGCAGTGGACGGACCAGATCAGGTTCGGTACCGCCATTGCTGCCATTTACACGCGCGGTCCCGCCCTCCTCGCGATGACGGCAGCGACGCTGTCCGACCTCGCGCCAGGAAGGTTCGTGATGGGCATCGGCACCTCGACGCCTGTCGTGGTCGAGCAGTGGAACGCGATCCCGTTCGAGGCGCCGTACCAGCGCTCTCGGGACCTGCTCCGGTTCCTGAAGGCAGCGCTGACCGGCGAGAAGATAACCAAGGAGTACGAGACGTTCGCCGTCGATGGCTTCCGGCTGGAGCGGCCGCCCGCCGTGGCTCCCGGCCTGGCGCTGGCGGCTCTCCGGCCGCAAATGGTCAGGCTCGCGGCCGATGAGGCCGGCGCGGCCATCACCAACTGGTTGTCACCCGCCGACGTGCCCAAGGTCCGCGCCGCCGCGGGACCAGACTGCGAGCTGATCGCGCGGATCTTCGTGCTGCCAACCACCGACGCTGACCTCGCCCGCGCGATCGGACGCCGGCTGGTGACCGGTTATATGACGGTTCCCGCCTACGCGGCGTTTCACGACTGGCTCGGCCGCGGCGAGCTGCTCAAGCCGATGCAGGAGAAGTGGACCGCCGGCGACCGGCGCGGCGCCAGCGAGGCCATCCCCGATGAGGTCGTCGATGACCTGGTGATCCACGGCGACCTGGAGTCATGCAAGGAGCGGGTCGATGCCTACCGCACCGCCGGACTCGACACCCCGGTCATCGCTGTTATCCCGCCGCCCGGCACCGACGCCGCCGAAGCCGTTCGCGGCCTCGGCCCTCCCGCCTGAAACCCGAAGAGTTAAGACATCGGCGAAGCCGCAGGAGCGCATGTGACGCTTACCTCTTCGTGAATGCGTGCGGCACATGTGCGCCGGCTCCGGAACGCGATAGCGGGTAGCGAATACGTCAGGGAGAGCCGCAAACGCTACGCATTACCGCAAACGCCCGCTTAGCGCGCGGAGGGCCGGGCGGAATGGGCGCAGGCGGGTCACGCCGGCGCCGGGCTACCGCATATTCGGGTGATCGCCGAACCGTTGGCATCGCAGAATGAGGCGTGACCGAGACCGGAAAGGACATCAAGCTAAGCGGTGGCGGCCGGACGGCTGTGCACCGCCGCGGTGACGTCGTGCTTCGCGACACCGGCCCGTGGACACCCGCGGTCCATGACCTGCTCAGGCATCTCGAAGCCGTTGGATTCGAGGCCGCCCCCAGGCTGGTCGGCTCCGGCATTGACGAAGGCGGCCGCGAGATGCTCACCTTCATCGAAGGGCAGTTCGTCCAGCCAGGGCCATGGACGATCTCCGGCGCTGCCGCGCTCGGCCGCCTGCTTCGCGACCTGCACCGGGCGACGAGCACGTTCCGGCCAGCACCGGACGCCGTCTGGTTCCCCTGGCACAGCAGGCACCTCGGCAGGCCCGCGAAGGTGATCGGGCACTGCGACGTCGCGCCCTGGAACATTGTCGCCCGCGGCGGCTTGCCGGTCGGGCTGATCGACTGGGAGTTCGCCGGGCCGGTCGACCCGCTCGTCGAGCTGGCCCAGCTGTGCTGGCTCAACGCCAAGTTGCACGACGATATCGTCGCCGAGATCGAGGGACTGCCCCCGCTCGCCGAACGCGCCAGGCATCTGGCAGCGATCGCCGACGGCTACGGGCTCACCGCCCGCCAGCGCGCCGGCTTCATCACCACCATGATCGACTTCGCGATCACCGACGCGGCCTGGGAAGCCGACGACGCGGGAGTCACGCCGGAGACGACATCGCACCCGGTGGCCTGCTGGGCGATGGCCTGGCGGGCACGCTCCGCGGCTTGGATGATCCGCCACCGCGCTGTTCTTGAGGCCGCGCTGGAACGCGGAATCTCGTAATCGCGGCTGATTCCTTAACGGATCCTCCGAGTTGACTGAACGTCAGCGGTTGAAACGACATGCGCTCAGATGACGGGAGTTCTTCACCGCATCGCGTTCGAACGAAGCCCGCTGCTGCGCCGGAGGAGGCGCGGCGTTCTCCTCAGTCCGTGTCGGAGCGGAGTTCGCGACGTTCCCGGCGGGCACGCCAGGAAGTGACTTCAATACGCCAGGGCAGGACTTCCGGCTCGCGCTGCTGACCGGCA
>DATELR010000247.1:0-2368 GCA_035276345.1 Streptosporangiaceae bacterium
CAAGCACGCCTCTGCGGTCCCGCATCATGTGGTAGCCGTGCACTTGAATGTTCTCCAGCAGCTCGAGGTAATGCGCGGGCCGGCTTACCGCGACGCGCACGCGAGGACGCACTTCGGCAAGCCCGCTGTCCTCGAGGAAGATGCGCTCGAGTTCCCGCAGGACGACCTCGAGCATGTCCGCCCCGGCCGGGAGCGGGACACGCGCGATGAGCTCGGTCACGTCGGCGTCGATCATCTCGGCGCCGCTTCGCCGGGCGAGGGAGACACGATGGTGACCGTCGATCACGAAGTACGTCTCACCGAGCTTGACCGCAACGATCGGCGGGAAGAGGCCCTCAGCGAACCCCTCCTGGAGCGAGCGCAGCCGCTCGCGGCTGGAGGGTAGAAGCGGACGAAAGTCGCGGGTAAACGAGCTCACGCGGCCCTGTGTCCCGACGAGCGCGTCGAGCGGGATCTCGCACACACCCAGATACCGACGCCCGAACGGCTTCAGTCGCCGCTCGACCTCGTCGAGCACAAGCAGGCGGTCGCGGCCGCTCGGCGCCTTCATCGCGAGGTCAACGATAACAACCGGCGGCGTGCGTCAAGGCACAAAATCAGGCACACCCGCGGCGACCAGGCAGTCACGAGCCGGCGGTGGCCCGCGTGGAAATCGTTGTCAGCCGGCGCTTCGCTGAAGCTGCCAGGCAGCCTCGAGCGCATCCTCGATGGCGCCGGAGTCGCCCCGGGATAGATCCGCAACGACCATCATGTGCTTGACGTATCGGGTCGGGACACTGAAGGTCTCCGGAAACTCCCGCAGCATGTGGTCGCGGAAGTCGAAATCGGCGCGAATCACCAAATGCACATCGTCGAGTTGCCGCGCTACGAGCCTGCCCTGATACCGCCATTCGGCCCGCCCCTCTGACGCGGAGAGGCGGACACCTGCCAAAGCCCCGGCCAGGCGGGCTACATCGTCAATCTCCACGAACGCGGGCCTTCCTGCTTCCCAATGATCATGCTCTGAGACGGTCATCCTTGTACACGGTCAGCCGCAGGCCGGTGACCTCAGCCGTCGGTAGACGTCGGAGCGGTGCTCGATGGGGAGAATGTCGATCCGCGTGTTGGCCTCATCGATGCGGTAGATGACGCGGAAGTCGCCGCTGCGTGCGCTGTGTAGACCGGCAAGCTGCGCGAGCTAGGCGTCGCCGCGACGCATCCGCGCGGCGGAGATTGCCAGGAAGGCCGCGGCGTACGCGCACAACACACCGAATCCGGTCCAGGGCTGAAGCATGGTCGGGTCTGGCTGGACGGCGGTGACCGCCTGGCCTGCGCCGGATGGCAGGTACTTGGTCACATCGTCGGCCAGGTTGCCCGGCAGGAAGCCTGCCACCAGTGGGAGGCCGTACAGCAGGCCGAACAGCGCCGCGATCCCGCCGGCCGCGTTCCTGATCAGGGCGCCGAGACCGAGGCCAAGCAGCCCGACCAACGCCAGGTAGAGCGCGCTGCCGATAACGGCGCGAGCCACGCCAGGTTGGCTGAGCGTCACGGACAGGTGCTGGCGGCCCAGAATCGACTGACCGACTGCGAAGGCGGCGAATCCGGCGGGCAGGCTGACCGCTGTTATGGCGGCGACCAGCACGGCTGCCTTGCCCCACAACATCGGCAGGCGCCGCGGGACTGCAGCGAACGTGGTCCGGATCAGCCCGGTCGCGTACTCACCCGTGATCAGCAGGACGCCCAGCACGCCGACAGCGAGCTCGGCGAGCTGCACGCCGGAGAGGCTGATCGCGGCCGGGTCGAACGATGCCAGTTCGGCGCCGTGCGGCGGTCGGGCGACCCGCAGCAGGCTGTAGCCGATACCGAAGCCGACAACCAGGATGACGGCGGTCAGCAGCGCCCAGTAGGCCGCTGGCTGGGTGCGCAGTTTCGTCCATTCGGCGCGCATCACGCGCAGCTGGGTAACCCGCTGCGGCTGCCGGTAGGACGGCAGCGCGCTGGCGACCGGGATCGGTGCGTGGGAGGCGGTGACAGTCATTTCTTGCTCCTTCAGGGCATTCGTGTCGGTCAGATGGCGGCGCGGTACTCGACCGCGCCCTGGGTGAGGCCGACGAAGACGTCCTCCAGGGACGCCTGCTCGGTGGCGAGCTCGAGCACGGTTATCCCGGCGGCGCCGGCGATGCTGCCGACCTGTCCCGCGGTCGCGCCGCTGACGGTCAGCGCGCCGTCTGCGGCCTGAGTGACAGTCACTCCGGGCGCGCGCAGTATCCGGGCGAGCGCGGCCTGGTCAGAACTGCGGACCCGAACTGCAGACGGCGCGGCGGTGGCCATGAACTCGTCCATGCTTGTATCGGCGATGAGCCGCCCGCGGCCGATGACGATCAGGTGC
>DATELR010000248.1:0-43827 GCA_035276345.1 Streptosporangiaceae bacterium
CAAGTTGGCGTTTCTGTTTATGGGCAAGGGGCGAGGACCACAGCACCCACCGAGAAGGGAACGAAATTGCCCAGCCGAATCAAGCTCACCGGCATTGGCGTAAGCGCTCTGGCTGCCCTCACCCTTGCGTGCACTTCAGGATGCGCCGCGAAGCCCAGTTATGCGTCGTCAGGTCTGGCGAAGCAGGTCAGCAATGGCGAACGCATCAGTGCGGCCACCCGTGCGCAGGCGTCACAGCAGCCCGTCGGCGCCGCGGCCGCGCCAGCCCCGGCCAATGTCCGCCGCAAGATCGCCGGTTCGCAGGTCACAGCGATCGGAGACTCGGTCATGGCGGCCTGCGCAATGGCGCTCGAGAAGGCACTTCCCGGCATTTACATCGACGCGGTTCCCAGCCGCCAGATGCCGGCCGGCCTAGCGGCCGTGCGCCATCTCGCCGTTACCGGGAAGCTTCGCCCGATCCTCGTGATGGCCCTCGGCACGAACTACATCGTGACGACCAAGCAGCTCAACCAGCTGCTGCGGATAATCGGGCCCCAGCGCCGGCTGGTGCTCGTCAATACCTATGTACCTGATCAGTGGAGCAAGCAAGTCAACGCAACCGACGCAGGCTTCATTCGCGTGCACCCGAACGTCGTGCTTGCCGACTGGTACGACACGATCAAGAATCACTTGCGCCTGCTCTGGCCCGATCACATACACCCGCAGATGCCGGGGACTTCCGTCTACGCCCGGCTGGTCTATCGCGCCGTCCAGACGACGAGGAACGTGTCGGTGGGGCTGCCGGCCCGCGGAATCTAAGGCCGTCCTTCATCCAGGAACGCCCGGACGGCCGAGCTGAACCACGCGGGGTCATCGAGCCATGGCGAGTGCCCGGCGCCGGGCTGGACGACGAACTTCGCGTGGGGGAAGAGCTGGGCGAATTCTGCGGCCACCTGCGGGACGGTGTTGAGATCGACTTCCCCGGCTAGCAGCAGGACGGGTGAGCCGAAACCGGAAAGTGCCGCGCGTGTGGCAGGCGGATCGAAGGCACCATCTGCGCCAAATTCCTTGGCAGCGTCGTCGTTTGTCTCGCTGTCGTTTCCTGCGTAGTCCGCCTGCGCCGCGGCATCCCAGCGCCCGTAGAGCATGGGCGCGATCGCCGTCCAGTCGTCCGGACTACCGCCGTCAACCTGGATCCGCTCGAAAGCCGCGGCCGCCTCAGCGAACCAGGGCTCGTGCTGGCGGAGCTGCATGACGGACCGTCGCATCTGAGAGTCGATTTCCAGACCCACCGCCCTCGTGCTCGGGCAGGCCAGCACCAGCTTGGCCACCCGATCCGGGTGCCTTTCTGCGAACTGCACCACGATATTGGCGCCTGCCGAATGTCCGAGCAGGTCGATGTTCGGCAGACCCAGGTGATCCTGAAGGGCACGGACGTCGTCGACCAGGCGGACGCAGCGGTAGCTGGTGCGGTCCGCGGGTACTGCTGATTGACCGGTACCCCGCAAGTCCAGCAGGACCAGCTGACGAGACTCCGCCAGGCCGCCGAGATCACCCAGGTAAGACGACGCCCGCATCGGCCCGCCCGGCACGCAGACGAGTGGCGAGCCCCTTCCGTGAACGTGGTACGCGAGCTCGGTGCCGTCGGCTGAACGGAATGTAGGCATATCCAAAAGCCTACATAACGGACGGCGGGTCGGCGTCGTCGTCGAGCAGGTGCCTGATGAAGGCGTGCGGATCCCGCATGAATTCCCGCCATTCCGCGACGAGCTCCAGCTCAGTCCAGCTCGCAGGCCTGATACCCCAATCGCCAAGTTCCAGGATCCGCGCTCCCGGCACAGCGGCGACGATCGGCGAGTGCGTTGCGACGACGACCTGGGCTCCTGTCTCGGCGAGCTCGTAAAGCACCGCAAGCAGACTGAGGCAGGAGACGAAGGAAAGCGGCGCATCGGGCTCGTCCATCAGGTAAAACCCGGCTTGGTTGACCCTAGTGCGCAAGATCTCAAGGAAGCCCTCGCCGTGGCTCAGTTCGTGGAATCGCTCTGCCCGCCGGCCCGGGTTCTCCTCCAGGTAGGTGTACAGGCCATGCATGGTGTCGGCGCGCAGGAAGTAGGCCCAGGACGGGTAAGCAGGGCCACGTTCGGCCCAGAGCTGCTGCCCGATCCGCGGCTCGCTGTCCCTGGTCCGGTATTGCGCCTTGCCCGAGCCCCCTTGCGGATTCAGGTCGCATGCTTCAGCGAGAACCTCTACCAAGGTCGACTTCCCCGACCCGTTCTCCCCCGTCAGCACCGTGATGCCGGGAGTGAGATCCAGGCCATCCCGCATGACCTGCGCCACCGCTGGCACGGTCGCAGGCCAGGCCGACATGTCGACGCCGTCGCCCCGGTACTTGTGAATGCGGCGGTAGACCCGCCTGTCCGACGCCAGCGGTGAATCTGTGCCAGGTGCCACGGACCGGGTCTCAGAGGTGCTTGCCGAAGAACGCGGCGACCGCATCAACTGCCTGGGTCACGTAGGGCTCGCCGTCGTAGAGATCGATGTGCAGGTTGGCGTCCAGCCAGGCGATGTGCTTGGGCTCGCCCATGCGCTCGTACGCTTCGCGGGCACCATCGGGAGAGCAGTACGCGTCCTGCACGCCGTGCACGATCAGGCCTGGCGTCGGCGACAAGAAGTCGGCGCCGATCATGTTGTCGACGGTCAGCAGTTCGCGCACTGAGGTGCGGGTCACCGAGTTCTGCCAGCTGGCCGAGGCACCCCGCTCGGTGCCGTAGTACGTGAACGGCTCAGCGCCAGGCATCGCCGCCTCGCCTTCGGCCGCGACGGCCGGGATGTACTGGATGTCGCGGCCCTGGTCGTGCTCCTCCGCCACCGCGGTAAACGACGCGAGAGTCTGGCGGTACGGATCAGGACCCATCCCCGATCGCATCGCATACGGCGTGTTGTACGCCCCGCCGATGCCCGCGAAGACCTTGACGCGGGGATCGAAGGCCGCGAATCGCAGCGCGTAGCCCCCGCCCAGGCATATTCCGACGGCACCGATCCGCTCTGGATCGACCTCGGCGCGGCCGCGCAGATAGGAAACCGCCGCGCGCAGGTCGGCGAGTTTGCCTTCAGGGCTCTCGTGACGACGGGGATCGCCAGCCGATTCTCCGAAGTTCCGGTGATCGAACGCGAGCGTGACGTATCCGGATGCCGTCAGCCGCTCGGCGTACAGGCCGGTTACCTGGTCACGCACCCCCGTGAACGGGCCGGTGAAGACCAGGCCCGGTGCAGCTTCGCGCGACGCCGGCGCCCGCAGGTCGCCTACCAGGGTGAGCCCGTCCGATGCGAACTCAACACGTTCCATTCGACCCCACCCACGCCATGTTTGTGCTTACAAAATTACAGGTCCACACTAGTCAGCCGAGCCCGATCAGCACCAGCCCGGCGATGATGCCGGCCACGCCGATCAGCTGCCTTCTGCTCAGCTGCTCGCTGAACAACAGCACCCCGGCCACCAGCGGGATCACCGGGTAGACGCTGGACACGGCGGCTGTCACGGCCACCTGACCTGCGGCGCCGCCCTGGGAGAACGCGAGGAGGCCCACCGCATCGGTAAGGCCCGCGGCACCGGCCCAGATCACGCCGGACGTCCCGTTCCGCCAGGCCATACGACGCCTCAGCAAGGGCACGGAGATCAGCATGACGGTGATCGAAGCTCCGTGCGCGACGAGCGCGGCAGTCAGCCAGCCCGCGCTGGCGGAGTACTTGCCGAGCAGGAAGCCGCCGACTCCGTACCCGAGCGCACTGACGATAGCGAGCGGCACGCCGGCCTTGGACAGAGTGCGGATGCGCGAGGGAGCCGGCGCGACGCCGACGATCGGCTCGCCGATGGCGACAAAGGTGTCGCTAACTGCCGGCCGGTCGCTGGAATCGCCGCCCGATTCGCGGGCGGCTGGCGGGCGCGCCGCTGCCAGAGCGATGCCGATCACCGCCAGCACGACGCCGATCGCACCGGCAACACCCAGATGTTCACCCAGAATGGCCACCGCGAGGACGGTCGTCACGCCGCCGTATGTCGCACTGATGGCGCTCACCAGACCGACGGCGCCGCCGTACTCGAGAGCCCGGTAGAACGCGAGATAACCGATCAATCCCAGCAGCCCGGCACCGACCAGGCTCAGCCCGGCCGCGAGCCCCACTCCCGCGAACGAGGGACCGAGAAGCACGGCAAGAAGCACCAGCATGACAACGCCGAGTCCCTGCGCGCAGAGCACGGCCAGGTAGGTACCGGCGCGCCGTGCTGCGTTCGTGGCCGCGACGGCCGACAGGCCCCACCCCAAGGCCGCGACCAACCCGTAGACCACGCATTGCCTCCGCCCGGCCCGCATGGTTCGGTCTCCGCCCAGATCCGACACCGCGTGGCCAGGACCCATCCTCGCATCGGTGCGGGAACAGAGTTACGCGAGGTTGCCCGAACCGGTCTTAACCGTCCGGAAGTCACGTAAGCGGCAGGAGCGGGCACTCCATCACCGCGAGTTTGGTCAGCGGCTGCAATGCGGCAGGATTCGAGGGACTGCGGCTTACGCCAGAGCGGCCACGCGAGCCACGGCCCCGCTGGCAGGAGGAGGAGAAATGGTCAGTGAGAACGCGGCCAGGCTCGCTGTCCTTGTCGACGCCGATAATGCCCAGCCCGCAATTATTGAGGAACTGCTGGCAGAGGTCGCCAAGTACGGCACCGCCCACGTCAAGCGGGCCTACGGCGACTGGACAGGCACGAACCTGAAGGGCTGGAAGGATCAGCTCCTCGCGCAGTCGATCCAGCCCATTCAGGCGTTCGCGTACACCAGCGGCAAGAACTCGACCGACTCGGCGATGGTCATCGACGCGATGGATTTGTTGTACTCGGGCCGTTTTGATGGGTTTTGCCTTGTTTCCAGCGACAGTGACTTTACCCGGCTCGCGGCCAGGCTCCGGGAATCCGGCTTGATCGTGTACGGCTTCGGCGAACGCAAGACCCCCAAGGCATTCGTCGCGGCATGCGACAAATTCATTTACATCGAGAACTTGACTCGCCAGGCAGGCGCCGCCACCGACACCGGTGCCGTTCCCGTGCCGGTGCCAAGAGCGTCGTCCGCCCAGCTCAAGGGCGACGCCGCCCTTGTAGGCCAGCTCCGCCACGCAGTTGAGGCGGCATCCGACGACGACGGCTGGGCGCCGCTGGGTCACGTAGGCCAGCTCCTCACCAAGCAACAGCCTGATTTCGACTCGCGCAGCTACGGCTACGCCAAGCTCAGCGACCTGATGGCGGCCACAACGCTGTTCGAACTGGAACGTCGCAGTCTTGGCGATGGCAGGCCGGGCGTCATCTACACACGTGACAAGCGACGCCGGCCGTCTGCCAGGAAATCGAAGGCCGCCGCGGCGAGCTAACCCGATCGATCTGATTCTCCAGCACTTCCTTCAGACGGTCTCCACTCGCGGCACACAGATCGTCCAGGTCCTTTGCGCAGATTGGTTCTAGAGCCGGCCGGGCGGCGGAGCCGGTGACGCAAATGCAGGGACCGGCACGCGAGGCACGCGGGCCAAAGGACGAGGAGAAATCAATGCCGACGAGGATCTACGTCAACCTGCCGGTGAAGGACGTCGCCCGCTCCGCCGAGTTCTTCAGCAAGCTGGGGTTTGACTTGGACGAACGGTTCAGCAGCGACAATGCCAGCTGCCTGGTCATCACCGATGACATCTACGCGATGCTGATCGCCGAGCCCTTCTTCCAGACATTCACCACGAAGGAACTCGCTGACGCGAGCCAGACAACAGAGGCGATCATCGCGCTCGAAATGGACACCAGGCTGCAGGTCGACGAAATGGCTGCCCGGGCGCTCGAGTCGGGCGGCTCGCCAGCCAGCGAGCCGATGGAGCAGGACGGCATGTACGAGCGCAGCTTCGCTGACCCCGACGGCCACCTGTGGGAGGTCTTCCACATGGATCCGGCCGCAGTACCCGCCAGATAAAGCCGCGACCGGCCGTTGCTGGCGATGAGGAGCAAAGCGTTGAGCGGTAGCGACCTGCTGATTCTCGCGCCATGGATTTTGTTTGGCGTCGGCCTGATCATCGTTGCCATCCGGCTGCGGAAGTCACGCCGGTGAGCAGCCACGCTGCCGCGGCAGGCAGCCAGCGCACGCGATCACGAGGTGGTGCCATGGCCTGGCTGATGCTCATCACCGCCGGCCTTTTCGAGACCGGCTTCGCCGTTTTCCTGAAGCTGAGCCATGGCCTGACGAAACCGTGGCCGACGGTCGGATTCGCTGCCTGCGCGCTGATCAGCTTCGGGCTGCTGACGATCGCGCTACGCCAGCTCGAGGTCGGCACCGCCTACGCGGTATGGACGGGTATCGGCGCCGCGGGCGCCGCCGCGGTCGGAATGATCGTCCTCGGCGACCCTGTCTCTGCCGTGAAGGTGACCGCCATCGGCCTGATCCTGGCCGGCGTCATCGGCCTCAACCTGTCGGGCGTGACGCCATGAGGCAGAGCAATACGATGCTGAGCCAGCATGCCCATGACCGCCATAACACGAGTGAGCGCACCCAGGCGGCTGGCGATCCCCGGCCCGCTCCGCCGGCTGGGCGGGCGCAGCCAGGCACGATTGCTCTGCGGCTGGCCCTGGCATTCGTCACGGTCGCTCTCGCGGCAGTCGCGCTGCTAGCGGGCCTCACCGCGGCCTTCGCGTCGGCTGACGTGTCTGATCTGGCGGCACGGCAACGGGTGCAGCTCACCAACGCCATTGCCGTGGCCGCAGGAGGAGCCTGGGATCGCAAGAACACCTGGGAAGGAGCGAATCTGTCGCCGGTCCTGAACCTCGCATCCAGGATCGGAGCAGACGTACGGATCGACAACGCGGCCGCCCGGCCGGTCGCCATCACGGCCGGTTTCCACGCGCATGGCGATGATCCGAAGCTTTCCCGGCCGATTCACGCCAGTGGTCAGCGGGTCGGCCAGGTCAACGTGCGCTTCAACGGCTCAGGACTCGGCGGCGCGGATCAATCGCTGCAGACAGCGCTGCTGCGGGCAATAGCGGGGGCGGCCGGCTTGGCGGCGCTGCTTGCCTTGCTGGCCGGGCTGGGCGTTGCCAGGAGGATCACCAGCCCGGTGTCCCGGCTCATCGCGGCGACGCGCGCGATGGCTCGAGGCGACCGAGGCTCGCGCGTCGGGCCGGTCAGGGCGCCGCGCGAGATTGGCGAGCTGGCGATGGCATTTGACCAGATGGCTGACGCCGTCGACCGCCACGAACAACTGCGCAGAATCCTTGTCGCCGACGTTGCGCACGAACTGCGGACGCCGATAGCGGTGCTGCAAGCCGAGCATGAGGCACTGCTGGACGGCATCGCCGAGCCGACGCCAGCACAGTTCGGCTCGCTCCGCGATCAGGTCCTGCGGCTGGCTCGCATCGTGGGTGACCTGCAAACGCTCTCCGAGGCTGACGCCGCCGCGCTGCACATGGCAGTAGGCAGGGCCGATCTGGCGGAGATAGCTGCCGCCGCAGCCGACAATCTGGCGGGCCGGTTCGAGGCTGCTGGCATCGCGGTCGAGCGGCGGCTGGAACAGGTCGAGGTGGCCTGCGATGCCGGCCGCCTGCACCAGGTCATCACGAACCTGCTCACCAACGCCCTGAAATTCACCCCGGCCGGCGGCCACATCGCGATCGAAGCGGGGCCAACTAATGAGGGCGCCATGCTGCGGGTCAGCGACTCCGGGATAGGAATACCGCCGGACGAGCTGCCCCGGATCTTCGACAGATTCTGGCGCGGCCGGCAGGCGGTACGTACCGCGGGCAGCGGTGTCGGCCTTGCCGTAGCCGTCGAGCTCGCCAGGGCCCACGGCGGTGACCTCACCGCGACCAGTACTGAAGGGCTCGGCACCCAGATGACGCTGACCCTGCCCCGCCTAAGCTGACAGGAGGGGAAGAGCGAACTTCGGGGGTCGACGTGAGCGTTCTCTGCGGAGCAAACTCCAAGACATTTGACGAGATGCACGACGCGGGCATCGACGTGCGAACGTTCCGCGCATATCGCGACAAGTACAACTTCATTCCAACCGAGTGGCCAGCGAAAGAGGATGTGCCTGAAGCGCGGGTCACGCTGTCGATCAGGCCGGTCCCCGCCGACCTGCTCGCTGGCCGGCTCGATGACGAACTCAGGGCCTTCATCGCGGCGGCCCCGCCCGGCGTCAAGCTGTCCGCCTGGCACGAGGCATCAAACCTCGGCACCTATCCCGACTACATCAACGCCGAGACGATGTCCGCGGTACACGAGTACATGCAGGCGCTCTGCCGCGGCTCGAACGCACGCTACGGCTCCATCATCTGCGCGGTCCCGAGCGCCACCAAGGAGTGGATGGGCACGAACCTCGACTGGTACGGCCTCGACGTCTATGACTTCGGCGAAGGCCAGTTCCGTGAGTGGTGGGGCGGCGGGCTCAACAAGTCAAAGCTGTTCGCTCGTCTTGACGACATGCTCGACACCTGCCGCGACCTCACTGGCAGGGACTCGCCGGACATCGACATCTGCGAGACCAACAGCCCGCGCCAAGGGCACAGGGCCGAGTGGTTCGAGCTGGTCGCCGAGTGGCTTGACAGCCACGGCGGCGGGCGGCTGCAGGGCTTCTGGAAGCCGGACGGACCGCTCAGCGGGCCATGGCTGCCCAACGACGGCAAGACAATCAGCGCCCTGGCTTCAATCGCGACTACCTACGCGTCCTGACCGGCAGCGGCGACGAGGTGGCGATAACCGACGAGATCCACCTGATCCCGGCCGGGGGGAGTGCGAGCCAGCGGCTGGTGACCGGACAGCAGATCAAGGTGATCGGCGGGTTTCACCGCGTACCGGGGACCAGCTCTACACGAACCGCCGCTGTACCGGTACGAGCGCCTTGGAGCGCGGGGATACCACAAGAATTGTGCCGACAATCTGCGCCATGCCGTGGCGGCAGCGGGGCTTGATGTCGCAAGCACTCCGTGCCCGCTGAACATCTGGGAGAACGCCAAGGTTTCAGTATTGTCTTGTCCGCGTGCCCGCAGGACATGGTCCCCACCAACGGCGCTGATGCGACACCCAGGGATGCACACTTCGTCGTTCTGGGTGAGCGAGTCAGTTAGCCCCGTTGCGCAGGTAGTCGTGGACCATGCGGATCGCGATGGATCCCTCGCCCACCGCCGACGCGACTCGCTTGACCGAACCCCTGCGGACATCGCCGACCGCGAAGACTCCAGGCACGCTCGACTCCAGGAACATGGGCTGGCGCCGGAGCGGCCAGCTCTCAGGAGGGTTCCCGCCGGTCAAGAGATCTGCCCCAGTCCTCACGTAGCCCCAGCGGTCGCGCTGGATGTCATCGGGCAGCCAGTGCGTGCGCGGCTCGGCCCCGATCAGGACGAACAAGGCCGCCGCCGGAACGGTCTCCGTCCGGCCAGTCGTCTCATCGCGGAGGCTCAGATTCTGCAGGCGGCCAGCCCCAGCGCCGTCGGCAACGACCACGCCGTGCCGGACCGAGATGTTTGGCGTGTTCGCGATCTCCTGCAGGAGATAGTCGGACATGCTGTCCGCCAGCGACCGGCCACGGACCAGCATCGTCACGCCCGCGGCATACTTCGCGAGGTGGACGGCGGCCTGCCCGGCGGAGTTCGCGCCGCCGACGACGAACACCTCTTGGCCCTTCATCGCCTGGGCCTCGGAGGCAGCCGCGCCGTAAAACACGCCTGCACCCGAGAACTGCTCGAGCGACGGGATGCCGAGCCGGCGGTAGGACACGCCCGTGGCGATGACGACGGCGCGGCTCCGGGCCTGGCTGCCATCGCTGAGTGCGATCACGCGTTCGTCCGATTTCAGCGTCAACCGGGTCGCCTTATTGCCGTAGATGTACTCGGCGCCAAAGTTCCAGGCTTGCGTGTAAGCCCGCACGGCAAGGTCCTCACCGCTGACACCTCTCGGGAAGCCCAGGTAGTTGCGGATGAGGGAACTCGTTCCGGCCTGGCCGCCGATCGCCTCCGGCTCCATGACGACGGTGGACAGTCCTTCGGAAGCTCCGTACACAGCCGCTGCGAGGCCCGCAGGCCCCGCGCCGATCACGGCCACGTCGTAGAGCCCGGTTCTCGGACTGGTCAGTAGCCCCAGTGCCGCGGCGATATCGGTGTTGGACGGGCTTTCCATGACCCGGCCGTCAAACAGTACGATCACCGGCAGCTCCGCGCCGGCCGCGCCGACTTCTTGCAGCAGCGCTGATCCGCGATCTGAGCCTGCGGCATAGAAGCCGAACGGAATCCCGTTCCTGCTGAGGAGGTCGCGGATCTCATGCGACCGTGGTGACCAGTCTTCACCGACGACTCTGACCGCCTCGAAACCGGGCAGGTGGGATCTGGCCCACTCCTCCAGCAGCTCAGTGACTATCCGGTGGAACGTCTCGTCGGGCACGGTCACGGGCTTCGCCGCGTAGGCGTCGATCTGCCCTAGCGCAAGCGCCTGCAGTATGGGCGCCGTGGTGCTCTGGTCTCCCCAGTCAACGAGCACGACGCGCTTGGCCGTCCGGTCCAGTTCGCGAACGCGCGCAAGCATCTCAATGCCTGTCATCGATGGCAGCCACTGCGCGGCAAGCACGATGCTCACCGGCCGCGCCTCATCGCGCAGCCTCGTGAGCAGGCGCAGCGCATCGTCACCGGATCCAGCGCAGAAGATCTGGTAATCGGATCCGTACCGTTTGCGGAGTTCACCCTCGACGACGCCCCGCGCTCGCGCGTCACCATCGACGACGAGCAAGACTGGAGCATCAGGCATAGGCGGCACCCCGTGATCTTGGCAGCACGCCAGTCTAGCTAGCGCCCTGCCCGAGGGCGCTGATCACCTTCCGGTGTGGGCCGGTACCTCCGGCTAGACCGGTTCGAAGGTCCGCAGCATCTGTTCCAGCGCGGCTTGGTCGGGGCCGGTAAAGGCCGCAGCTTTCGGCGCCTCCAGCAACGGGTCGAAAATCCTGGCGTTGACACCGGTTATCGGCGGCAGGTGTGTGCTGAAGATCTCAGCAGGGCTGAAGTCCCGCAACGGCTGGAACGAGGCCGCGTACTTGACCGGGTCAACTTCGTGCACCCACGGGCTATCGACGGTGGCCCACAGTACCTGCGCGGCTCGCAGCTCATCTGGGCTGATGGCGGCGGCGTCTTGGCCGCTCGCGAGGCCTGCGGTGGAAAGTGGCGCGCCGAAGCAGTCGGAGCTGAGGCAGACGCCGCTGCCGGCATCGAGAATGCCGACCGTGGCCGGGCTATCGAACAGCGGAGGGCGGAAGCCGGTCAGCGTCCGGTCGCCGACATCGAGGGACTGACCAGGATTGAGCAGGTATACCCGGTCCATGGGCAGCGGGTGCTCGGTCGACATGATCCCGGCGCCGAGGAAAGTCGTCACTACCCGCGCCCGCGGCGCGGCATCGAGAAGCGCGAACAGCCCGCCGGTGTGATCACGGTCGGGGTGAGTCAGCCAGATCCAGCGCACGTCGGCTGGGTCGATGACCGCGGCCAGCGATGCAACGAAGTCGCGGTCCGGCAATCCGAGGCCAGTGTCGACCACGACCGGCTCAGCGGCATGAATGACGAACGCGTTGACGGGCAGGAATCCGAGCCCTGGTACCTCCAGGTAGTCGTTGAGAACACTGATATCTGGATGAGCGCGGTAACTGTTCACGGGTACTCCCCCCTGTTGGTGACCACTGCTGGTCAGAACGGAACCTGGGTACTCATCAGGCCGTCTGCATTGCCGCGGCCAGAGACCTCGCGGCAGAACTCCACAGCGTCCATCTCGATCGGCGCGTCCGGATCGCCGCGACGCCAGGAGCCGCCAGCGGGCCCGGTCAGGGTCAGCGCGTACGGCTGGCCGTGCCGTCCCGCCCACTCAGCGACAATGTCGGCTACCAGCACGCCGTCATGCGCGGCGGTCAGCATGTGGCGCGCACCGGTTGCGCGCACGATGTCGACCCGGTGCATCCACGGGTCGCGGGTAAGGATGATGTCGATCAGGTAGCCGAGCGTCCACTCTTCCTCGCGACCGCCGACTTCCTGCCGCTCCGGCATCGGGCGCTGCCTGATGAGACTCGGCGTCCGGCGACGGCCCTTGGCAGCTTTAGGGGCACGGGCGGCGAACCGGTCCATGATCTGAGCCGGCGTCATCTGCTGCCGCTCGTCGACCTGCACGGCGGTGAGAGCGTCGATGAACACTCCGCCGCGACGGTGGGCCAGCCTGCGCTGACGAGCGCCATCCCGCATCGAGGCAGCCATCTCGACCATGCCGAGCGCGTGCGCCGCCATCGCGCGCACGTCCCAGCCAGCGCACTCGGTCGGCTTCGTCCAGTCGCCGGCGTCCAGCGACCGCAAAAGCTCGAGAAATCGCTGGTACTCGGCGGCCGCTAGGCGCATGGCGGTCTCGCGCGGCAGCGTCGGCCTGCGGAGCTCCCTGCGTGCGGAGATAGTCACCGGCTCCCCCTCAGCTGCGGTCCTGGGACTCCTACCTCGTCGCAGTACATGTCGACCAGGCGCGGAAGCTGGCGGCGCCATCGGGTACCGCCGGGCTCATTGGCAAGCTGCTGATCGACGAAGCCGCCGAGAATCCCCGTCCAGAGGTCAAGATCGGCCTGTTTGTGGACGCCGCGCTGGGTCATCGAGACGCGGAACTGTTCATATACGGCCATTGATGCCGCGTACGCCGCCTCGCTCGGCCGGAAGCCAGGGATCGTCCGTTGATTCATGAGCTGGTATCTGGCGAGATCGGCGGTCGCGAAGTCGAAGAACGCCTCGGCGCCGGCCAGGATCGCCGCACGATCTCCTGCTGGCCGCTTGATGGCCGCGAAATGCACGCCGAAATCGGTCCATGCCTGCGCGAACATCGCGTCGTAGATCGCGTTCTTCGAGTCGAAGTGCGTGTACAGGGATGGTGAGCGCATTCCGATCCGCTCGGCGACCTCGCGCAGTGTCACCGCGGCGAGGCTGTCACGCCGGGCGATTTCCCAGGCCGTGTCGAGAATCTCTCGTCGTGTTGCCTCACGTCGTTCGGCTTTCCTATCGCGGTTAGGCAAAGCGACCATGGTTAGGAAGTATCCGGCCATGCCTCTGCATTGTCAAGGCACGCGATGTGGACCAGGACCAGGCGATGCGCAGATCAGGAGGAGAAGCGCGCCCGCAGGACGGCCCGGTGCAGGCCGGCCCGCAGCTGCTGAGCCTCCTCAGGCCGTCGCGTCGGATGCACGAAGTTGGCGAGCAGGACGACTGCGGTATCCGCGCCTGGCGAGATCAGCATCGATGTGCCAGTGAAGCCCGAGTGCCAGAACGTCCCCGTCGGCCAGCGCCCCCACCCGGAGGGTCGCAGCCGCCAGCCAAGCGCCCGGATATCGGAGCCTGCCGCGCCATGCCGCGTAGTCATCAGGCGGACGGTCTCGGCGCGAAGGACGGGGTGGGTTTCCGGCCGCAGCAGCGCCGCAGCGAACTGGCTGAGGTCTTCAACCGGACCGAAGAGGCCGGCGTGGCCGCTGACACCGCCCATGGCGAATGCGTTGCCGTCGTGGACCGTGCCCCAGATCGTCTCGTCCCGCCGCCGCTGATCCCCGCCCACCTCGGTGGCCGCGAAGCTCGTGACGGCGCTTTGCGGCCGGTAGCCGGTCCGCGTCATTCCGAGTGGCTCAAGCACCTCGCGTCTGGCCAGTACCTCCAGCGCCTCACCCGCGCAGTTCTCAGCGGCCCAGCCGAGCAGCATGAAACTCAGGTCGCTGTAGCAGACAGGTCCTGGAGCCGCCGTCTGCAATTCGGCCAGCACAGCTTGCCGGATCCGCTGCGGGTCTGGTTCACGAGCAAAGTAAGGCCGGTGCCAGACGAGACCAGCCGTATGGGTCAGGCAATTGCGGATCGTGACGGCGGAATCCGGGGCTCCGGGAAGCCAGCTCGAGATCGGATCATCCAGGTCCCATGCCCGCCGCTGGTGTAGCAGCAGCACCAGGGGCGTGGTGACGATCACTTTGGTCAGCGACGCCAGGTCAAACAGTGTGTCCGCACCGGCGGCAACGGGTTCGTCGCATCCGTAGCCAAGGTTCGCCCAGCCGCCTGCCGCCACATAGCAGGTACCGCGCGACGACGTCACTGCTGCTGCGGCGGCTGGCGGCAGGCCGGAATTCAGGCCGCGGAGCAGCAGCCGTGACACGGCGGCAAAGCCGTCAGCCGGCTGCCCGGCGAGCCCGCGGTAGCAGGCGGCAAGCCGAGGCGGCGGGATCTCGCGCTCGCTCACCGCCTGGCCCGCTTCTGCGGCGAGGCTCCTCGCTGCTCGTACGCGCCGCCTACCGCCTCGAGTGCCGCCCGAACGCTGCCACGCGCGGCCGCCAGAGCGGGCCTTGCTTCGTCCGGCGCACGTCCCGACAGCATGCACAACAGGGCAAGCCGGAGATCGCCGTCGCAGCGCGCGAGCTCAGCCTGGCACGCCGCTTCGCCGGCGCCAGAAGCCTCCATCAGGATCGTCATCTGACGATTCCTCAGCTTGACGTTCCTGCCGCTCATTCCGACCATGAGGTTGGAGTAGGTACTGCCGAGCCGGACCATCACCGCCGTGGACAGCGCGTTCAGCACCATCTTCTGCGCTGTCCCCGCCTTGAGCCTCGTTGATCCGGCGATGGCTTCAGGGCCGGTGTCCACCAGCACGCAATAGTCGGCGTAGGCGCGCAGCGGCGCGCTGAAGTTACTGCTGACCAGAACCGTCGTCGCGCCAGCAGCGCGGGCCGCCCTCAGCGCGCCGGCGACCCACGGCGTCCGGCCGCTCGCCGACAACCCGACTGCGACATCCGCGGGCGTGAGGACGCTGCCCGCCGCCACGCCAAGATCTTCGTTATCTTCCGCGCCCTCGGCGGCGGTAACGACCGCGCTGTCGCCACCCGCGTGATGCGCGAGAAACAGCGGCGGATCGGTGCCGAACGTCGGCACCACCTCGGCGGCATCCAGCACGCCGATCCGGCCAGACGAGCCCGCGCCGAAGTAATGCACCGTGCCTCCGGCGGCGAGGCGTTCGACCGTCAGGTCAACGACCGCCGCGAGCACCGGCAGCGTCGCCTGCACCGCGCCGGAGACCTCGGCATCTTCGGCGTTGAGCAGCATGAGCAACTCAAGGGTCGGGACCGTGTCGATGTCACGGGTTCGGCTGTTCCGAACCTCCGTCACCGATGGCAGGAGTGGCTCCGCGTTACTGTTTTCCATCGTGCGGTCCAGAGTTGCACATTCACCAAGCCGGCCGATGCGGGTCCTGGGCTGCATGTCCGGTACCTCGGTGGACGGCATCGACGTGGCGTGCGCCGACCTGGAGCTGGCCGGCGTTGAGCTGCGCTGCCGGTTCCGCGGGCTCGCCAGCATCCCGTTCGACAGCGGGCTGCAGCAGCGGCTTGTCGCGGCGCTGCCGCCCGGCACGCCAGGAGCCAGCGAGCTCTGCCAGCTGCACGCCGAGCTCGGGCATGCGTACGCGGCCGCCTTTGCCGCCGCCCGCGACGACCTCGCTGAGGGCCATGCCGACCTGGCGGTCCTGCACGGGCAGACCTTCTTTCACTGGGTTGACCAGGACGGCCGCGCACTCGGGACGCTGCAGCTGGGCAACTCAAGCGCCACCGCAGAACGGCTCGGCGTGCCGGTCATTTCCGACCTCCGCAGCCGGGACATCGCGGCCGGCGGCCAGGGAGCTCCGCTGGTATCGGTGTTCGACGCGCTGCTGCTCGCGGGCCGCTCAGGTAGAGGCGCTGCGGTCAATCTCGGCGGCATCGCGAACCTCACGGTGGTCACCGACGGCGACGTTGTCACGGCCTACGACCTTGGACCTGCGGGTGCGCTGATGGATCCCGCCGCGGCGCGAGCGAGCGGAGGGAAGCTGCGCCTGGACGCGGACGGGGCAATCGCAGCGCGCGGCCAGGTGCACCAAGAACTTCTCGCGCGCCTGAAAGCAGACGCCTATTACCGGCTCCAAGTGCCGCGCAGCACCGGCCGGGAGCATTTCAACGCTGAATACCTGCGGCAGATGATCGCGGGCATCGAGCCCGCACCGGCCGGCGACGACGTGGTCGCGACCGTCACGAGATTGCTGGTCGACCTGCTTGCCCAGGCGACCGGGCAGCACGAGCTGGCTGAGCTGATCTTGTCTGGGGGCGGCAGCAAGAACGCCACCACCGTCGCCTGGCTCAGAGCTTCAGCGCCCGACGTGACCGTCCTTACGACCGATGAACTCGGCGTTCCTGTCCAGGCCAAGGAGGCCCTGGCGTTCGCCGTTCTCGGGTACTTGACCTGGAACGGCCGGCCAGGATCGGTGACGGCAGCGACCGGCGCCCGGCATCCGTCGATCCTCGGCTCGATCGAGCCTGGCGCTGCACCGCTGGAGCTGCCTCCGCCGCTGGGCTCGTCTCCGTCGCGGTTGCGCCTGGTCGGCAATAGCTGACGCCCTGACTGTCCTGCGGCGGGCGTTCTAGGACACAATGACGCCCATGCCGACGAACTTTGAACGAGCTTTCGAGCCACGGCCCGAGGTCTACGCAGCGTGGATCCAGCTGAACACCGCGATCAAAGCAGGAATGGATCTGCGCCGGTACGAACTGGCAACTCTCGCAGCCGCCAGGAAGCTCCGCTCAAGCTACTGCAGCCTGGCGCACGGATCGGTGCTGGCCGAACGCTTCGGCGAGCCGGTCGCTCGGATCGCCGCTGACCATCGCGCCGCCGGCCTGAGCGAGACCGACGTCGCGGTCATGGACCTGGCTGAGCGAGTCGCCGAGGACGCCAGCTCGATCAGCGACGCTGACCTGCAACGGCTTCGCGACCTCGGCCTTGAGCAGGAGGACATCCTGGATGTCGTCCTCGCAGCCGCGGCCAGGTGCTTCTTCTCCAAGACCCTCGACGCGCTTGGCGTGCTGCCGGACGCTGCCTATAACGAGATGGAGCCGACAATGCGCGAGGCACTCGTCGTCGGGCGCCCGATCGCCAGCTCCTGACCCGGTGCCCGCGGCCAGCCACTGGCCAGTCAGCCGGCGTTGTATTCCGCGTCAGTCACGTGCTCGCCCCAGTCCGGCTCCGGCCGCTCGTCATCGGGAGATGCCTCGGTGATGGACAGGTGGCTCATGAAATGGCCGGGCGCGGCACCGTGCCAGTGCCATTCGCCCGGCGGCGTGTAGATGATGTCTCCTGCCCCGATGTGCTGGATCCCGGCGCCGCGGGACTGCGCCAGGCCGCGACCCTCTGTGACGTACAAGGTCTGACCGACCGCGTGCGAGTGCCACGCGGTCCGCGCCGACGGAGTAAACCGGACCGCGCTGACGCGCACCCGGGAGATTCCTTCGCCGCGAACGATCGCGTCCATCCAGACATCTCCGGTGAACCAGTCGGCCGGCCCCTTAGCAGTCGATGGCTTGGGCTGGAGTTGCACGGTCATACCTCCTCGCTGATACCAGGAACCAGAGCATCGCGGCGAAAACCACGGCCCAGACGGCGAAGGCCACCCAGGTTCCGTCATGTCATGAGCACGATCCAGTGCACTTGCGCAGCAATCCTTCGACCGGCTCGCCCGCGGGCAGCAAAGGCGCGAGCAGGTTCCCGGCATACCGTTCCGGCTGACGCTGCTGGTCGGCTTCCATGGCTTTTAAGCCCTATCACGGCACGCGCAAAGGCAAGCCAATGGGCCTTCCTTGATTAGGGCCGGGAGGCTCCTCGACCTGTCACGCCGGGCTCAGCAGGTCGGTGCCGGTTACGGTCCTGGCGTAGCTCACAAGCGCATCCAGGGCGGTACCTGAGTCGACGGATGCGGACTTGGCAAGCAGATGAAAGCCGTAGGCGTCCTCGAGAGCGACCAGGTTCCTGGCGACGATCAGCGCCGGTTGAGCGAGGCGGAAGGCTCCGCTGGCCTGCCCTTCCTCGAGAACCGACAGATAGAGCGAGACCTCACGGTCGAACAGCTGAGCCATCAGCGCGGCGTGCACGGCGCTCCGGCTGGCGCTGACGCTCATCTCGTTCAGCACCTGGCTGAGCCTGCGGTCCTCTCGCCCGGGAAATCCTGACCGCATCAGCTGCATGAGCCGGCGCTCAGGGTCGGCACGCTGATCCAGCGTCCGGAGCCGGGCCCAGTAATAGCGCTCAACTGCCGCCTCGTAGGCCTCCTGCACGAGCGAGTCCAGGTCGGCGTAGTAGTAAGCCACCAGGCGGTGCGAGACACCTACGCGGTCAGCGATCGCGGCAACGGTCAAAGCCTCGATGCCGTGATCCGCGATCAGCTCGATGGTCGCGTGCACCAGCTGCTGCCGGCGAGCCGCCTGGTCCTTCGTCCGCGCCACGCCCCACCTTCCCTCTGGACACGCCCAGTCATCCCAGAATAGTTTGCTGTTAACCGCAAAGAAAGGCCAGCGAACAGGACGGCCATGCCCAACCCGGATACGAGCAAGCCGCCACCGCCGTACGACATCCTCTTCGAGCCGGTGGCGATCGGCCCTCTGGTCACCAGGAACCGCTTCTTCCAGGTACCGCACTGCAACGGCATGGGATATCGCGATCCCAGCGCCGAAGCCGCGATGCGCAAGGTCAAGGCCGAAGGCGGCTGGGCCGTGGTGTGCACCGAGCAGGTCGAGATCCATCCGACCTCAGACATCACGCCGTTCATCGAGTTGCGAATCTGGGATGACAGCGACCTGCCTGCGCTGGCAAGGATCGCGGATGCGATCCACGAGGGCGGCGCGATTGCCGGGATCGAGCTGTGCCACAACGGGCTGAACGCGCCGAACCTCTACAGCAGGGAAACGCCGCTCGGCCCGCATCACCTGCCGGTGGCCAGCTACGGCCGCGACCCGGTTCAGGCCCGGATGATGAGCAAGGCCGACATCGCCAGCTTGCGGCGCTGGCACCGTAATGCCGTGGTCCGCGCCATGCGGGCCGGCTACGAGCTCGTATACGTGTACGCCGGGCACTCTTTCGGCGGGATCGAGCATTTCCTGTCGCCGCGCTACAACCACCGCAGCGACGAGTACGGCGGCAGCGCCCGCAACCGGATGCGTCTGCTGCGGGAGATCCTCGAGGACACCCTGGAGGTCACCGACGGGCGGGCAGCAGTCGCCTGCCGGATCACCGTGGACGAGGGACGCGGCGACGACGGGATCAGCCGCCGTGACATCGAGGAAGTCCTGACCGAGCTCGGCGAGCTGCCTGACCTGTGGGACTTCGTGCTGAGCACCTGGGAGGCCGACTCCAACACCTCCAGGTTCGGCCAGGAAGGCGAGCAGGAGCCGTATGTAGCCGGGCTGAAGCGGCTGACCACCAAGCCCGTGGTCGGCGTCGGCAGGTTCACGTCGCCAGACCTGATGGTCCGCCAGATCAAGAGCGGCGTGCTCGACCTGATCGGCGCCGCGCGCCCCTCGATCGCCGACCCGTTCCTGCCGGAAAAGGTTCGCACCGGCAGGCTCGAGACGATTCGCGAATGCATCGGCTGCAACATCTGCGTCTCCGGCGACTTCACGATGTCGCCGATCCGGTGCACCCAGAATCCGAGCATGGGCGAGGAGTTCCGCCGCGGCTGGCACCCGGAACGGATCAGGGTTCGCAGCTCGGATTCGCGGATCCTGGTGGTAGGCGCAGGCCCGGCGGGACTGGAGGCTGCGCGCGCCCTCGGCGTGCGCGGCTACGAGGTCGTCCTCACTGAGGCCACCCGCCATCTTGGCGGACGAGTTGCCAGGGAAGCCAAGCTCCCTGGGCTCGCTGCCTGGATCCGGGTCCTGGACTACCGGCAGCAGGCGATCGAGGCGCTGCCTAATGTCGAGATTTACCGCGAGAGCCGGATAAGCGCCGCAGAGATCGCTGAGTTCGGGTTCGAGCATGTCGCCGTCGCCACCGGCGCGACATGGCGGCGAGACGGTGTCGCACGGTGGCACACCGCTCCGATTCCCGCTGATGCCAGCGCCGACGTGCTCACGCCCGACGATCTCATGGCTGGCTGGCGGCCCGCGGGATCCCGCGTGGTCGTCTACGACGACGACCACTATTACCTGGGCGGCGTCGTCGCGGAACTGCTGCAGAACGAGGGCTTCGAGGTCGAGATCATCACGCCCGCCGCGCAGGTGTCGGCCTGGACGGTCAACACGATGGAAGTCGACAAGATCCAGCGCCGGCTTCTGCTCGCCGGCGTCGCCCTGCGCACCAGCACCGCGCTGACCGCGATCGGGACCGGCAAGGTAACCGTGGCCTGCGCCTATACCGGAAGGAGCAGCGAGATCGCGGCTGACAGCGTGGTCATGGTGACGGCGAGGCTGCCCGAGGACGATCTCCTTCATGAGCTCCTTGCCTGCAGGGAACGGGGCGAGATCGCCTCCGTTCGCGCGATCGGCGACGCCTGGGCACCGGGCACCATCGCCGCGGCCGTGTGGTCAGGGCGCCGCTTCGCCGAGGAGTTCGACACCGACCTGCCCTGCGACGAGGTCGTGCCGTTCAGACGCGAGATCACCCAGCTGCACCCCGGCCCGGCATGATCGTCACCACGACGAAGCGAAGGAAGCACAGTGATCAGGACCGGCAAGGAGTACAAGGATTCCCTGGCGGACGGCCGCGAGGTGTGGATCGACGGCGAGATGGTCGGTGACATCACCACCCATCCCGCGTTCAAGCCGATCATTGATGTACGGGCGCGGATCTATGACATGGCGCACGACCCGGCGACCGTCGCCACCATGACGTATCCCGACGACGAGACCGGCGAGGCCTGCGCTATCGGCGGCAAGCCGCCGCGCAGCAAGCAGGACTGGCGCGATAAGCACGCTGCCGTCGAGGCCGTGCTCGACGACGTCGGCGGTGTGGTCACCCGCGTCGGCGACGAGACCGTCGGCGAGATGTGGTCCCTGTACGACGGCCAGGATGTGCTCAACGAGATCGACCCGACGTTCTCGGCCAACATTCGCAACCACGTGCGCCGTGCTGCCCTGCTCGATCCGTTTCACGTATCGGCGAACACGGACCCTAAGGGTGATCGCAGCAGGCACCCTCGCGAGCAAGACCCCGACGTTCTGTTGCACGTCGTCCGCGAGACTGACAACGGCATCGTGGTCCGCGGCGCGAAGTTCGAGACGGCGGCCGCCTACGCGAATCAGGCCTTCGTGAAGCCGACGATCGGCGACTGGGGCAACGACGCCCTCTCGGAGTACGCGGTCGGCTTCATCGCTGATATGGGAGCGCCGGGTATCCGGCACATTTGCCGGTCCGGCTACGCCGGCCGCCTGCCCGCGGCGGATTACCCGCTGAGCAACAGCGTCGATGAGATCGACACGATGATCGTCTTCGACAATGTCGAGGTCGCGTGGGAGAACGTGTTCTTCTACCGGCACACCAGGGCCGCCGCGTTCATCCGGGCGACGCTGCACCGGTACAGCATGTACGCCTTCGTCCACCGGCATCTCCGCCTCGCTGACCTGATGCTCGGCGTCGCCTACGCCAACTCCAAGCAGACCGGGGTGACGATGCACCAGGGCGTGCGTGAAAAGCTCGCGCAGCTGGCCTGTTACCGCGAGGGCATCGCCGCGCATCTGGCTGCTTCGATCGAAATGGCCGAACCGAGCCCTGGCGGGCTGCTGATGCCGAACCAGGCGCTGCTCTTCACGGGCCGGGTCCATGCCTGCTCGCGGCTCCCGGAGATGATGCATCTCGTCCGCGACATCTGCGGTTGCCAGTTCAGCCTGGTGCCGAGTGCGGCCTCATTTCAGACGTCGGGCCCGGGAGAATGGCTCAACAAGTTCTTCAGGGTCGGCGACATCGAAGCCGAGGACCGGCGCAAGCTGCTTGCGTACGCGCGGGACCTGCTCAACTCCGACTACGCGGGCCACCGCCTGACGTTCCAGCTGTTCGCGCAGTCGCCGCCGTTCTCGCACCTGCTGGCGGTCTATAACAATTACGACTTCGGGCCCGCCGTGGAGCGGATGGCAAGGTCTGCGGGGCTTGACGACCCGCTCGGCGCGCTGAAGGAGAGGCAGGCATGACCGAGTCGATCGTCGTCGGCGGGCACCGCAGGATCAGGCCTTTTAATACCGCGCAGACCTATCCCGAGCAGCGCTTGTCCAACGACTTGTGCCAGGCGGTCGTGGCGGGCAACACGATCTATCTCCGCGGCCAGGTGGCGCAGGATCTCGACACGCGGGAGTCCGTCGCGATCGGCGACGCGGCGGGCCAGGCCGGCCAGGTCATGGACAATATCGAGCTGCTCCTTGGCGAAGCAGGCGCGCGGCTGGAGCACATCGTCACCTGCGATGTCTACCTGACTGACATCCGGCACCGCGAGCCGGTCTACCGCGTTCTCGGGGAGCGGATGAGAGGCGTCTATCCATGCTTCACCGGCCTGGTCGTCCAGGCGCTCGCCCGGCCAGAATGGCTGGTGGAAGTCACGGCGATCGCGGTGAAGCAATGACGTTCTCGCTGGTGGGCAGGTGCGTCCGGACCGGGATGCTCGGCGTGGTGGTGACGTCGTCGAGCCCGGCCGTCGCCGCGCGGTGTGCGTGGGCGCGCGCCCGGGTCGGCGCCGTCGCCACGCAGAACGTCACCGACCCTTCGCTCGGGCAGCTGGTCCTCGAGCGGATCGCATCCGGCTCCCCCGCCGCCGGCGCACTCGACGAAGTCATGACGAGCACGCCCCATGCCGCGTTCCGCCAGCTGGTCGTGATCGACTCGCAGGGAAGGACGGCTGCTTACTCGGGGACGCGGACCCTCGGCCGGCATGGCAGCCGGGCCGGAACTGACTGCATCGCTGCCGGGAACCTGCTCGCGGGCGATGGCGTGCCAGAGGCGATGGTCCGAGCCTTTGAACGGCATGGCGAGGACCACCTGGCTGACCGGCTGCTTGACGCCGTCAGAGCCGGCGAGGCGGCCGGGGGCGAGCAAGGTCCGGTGCGTTCATGCGGGCTCCTGGTGGTCGACGAGGTGGCGTGGCCCGTCACGGATCTGCGGGTGGACTGGCATGACGACCCGATCAGCGAGCTGGGGCGGTTGTGGGAGCTGTGGCATCCGCTGGAGAGCGATTATGTCCTTCGCGCCACCGCCCCTGCGGTCGCGCCAAGCTACGGAGTACCAGGAGACGAATGACGCGGCGGCCCGAGGACGCCGAAGTGATAAGTGAAGGAGCAACGGTGGAAGCTAATCGTTCACGGCCGGTCGTCTATCACGGCGGGCGGGTCTTTACCGCCGACCCAGCAGCGCCCTGGGTCGAAGCCCTTACCGTCGACGGCGGGCTGATCGCGTTCGCGGGCGACCTCAGCGCCGCACGGGACGCAGCCGGGCCGGCGCGGCAGGAAGCTGACCTCGGCGGCCCGCTGACGGTTCCCGGCTTCGTCGACGGCCACACGCACCTGCTGATGGCCGGCGAGGCGCAGCTGGGTGTCCCGCTCACCGACGCCGCCGATCTCCCCGAAATCCAGCAGCGGCTGGCGATCCGGGCCAAAGAGCAGCCTGACGCGCCGCGGGTGATGGGCCGCGGCTGGCTCTTCTCGGCAGTACCCGGCGGGCTCCCGACGAAAGAGATGCTGGACGAAGTCGTTCCCGACCGGCCGGTCTACCTCGACGCGAACGACTATCACTCCTGCTGGGTCAACAGCGCTGCACTCGCCGAGCTCGGGGTCACCGCGAGCACCCCTGATCCGATCGGCGGCCGGATCGCGCGCGACGACGACGGCAACGCCACGGGATTTCTCGAGGAAACGGCCGCTTCATCCATCGTGTGGCCGTTCCTTGATTCGGTCGCGACCGACCGTGACCGTGACCGCGCGCTGGCGGCCATCACCTCGGCCTACACCTCCAGCGGCGTCACCACGGTCGTCGACATGGCACTCGACGAGGTCGCGCTCGCGGCTCTGGAGCGGGCCGACCAGGCGGGCACGCTCGACCTGCGGGTGATCGGGCACTGGCGGATTCCCCGCGGCGGCTCGCCCGCCGATCACCTAGCGGAGGTCGACCGGGCAGCAGAACTCGCCGCCAGCCGGCGTTCGGACCGGCTGCGGATCGCCGGGATCAAGATCGTCGTGGACGGGGTCATCGACGGCTGCACCGCCGCCATGCTCGAACCGTACGCGGACGGCAGCAACGCCGAACCCATCTGGGACCTTGACGCCCTCGTTCCCGTCGTGGCGGCAGCAGACGCCGCTGGTCTGCAGATCGCGATGCACGCTATCGGCGACCGCGCCGTGCGGACAGCTCTGACGGCCATCGAGCGGGCAATCGAACGCAACGGGCCGCGCGAGCGCCGGCACCGGATCGAGCACCTCGAATACGTGGACCGTGCCGACGTACAGCGCCTGGCCGATCTCGGCGTGACGGCGTCCATGCAACCCGTGCACTGCGACCCGGCAATCATCAGCAACTGGCTCGCCATGCTGGGTGACAGTCGCGGCGAGCGAGGTTTCGCCTGGCCCGAGATGAGGTCGGCAGGGGCGCTGCTGGCCTTCGGGACTGACACGCCTACCGCGCCGTTGTCACCCCTGCACAACATGTTCATCGCTGCCACCCGCAGGTCCGCGCTCAATCCGCCCCTTGATCCTTATCTCCCGCATTTCGCGCTGCCGCTGGCCGACGCCATCAGCCACGGAACGGCCGATTCGGCCTGGGCATGCCGGGGCGAAGGCGTGTTCGGCAGCCTTCGTCCAGGGCTGGCAGCGGACTTCGTGGTCCTGGATGCCGATCCGTTTGCTGACGGGCCCGAGGCATTGCTGGGAGCTCACGTCGTGCAGACATTCGCCCGCGGCGCCGGCATTTACCGGCGCACATCGGGGAGCGTGAGGTGAGGCTTGAGCCGCTCTACCGTGTCCGCTTCACCTACCCGGAGAGCTGGGCGGTTGGCCTGGACGGCGGCTGGCAGCAGATGCTATTCATCGCCGACGGACATTGCGAGGGCACTATCGCCGGGCGGTTCCGTGGCGCGAACTTCCCGCTCAAGCAAGGTGCGGACGGGCCGTTCCGACCCGACTTCCGCGCGGTCATCGAGGCGACCGACGGCGCGGTGATCATGGTGGAGATGCACGGGTACGGCCGCGCCTATCCGCCAGGGCGCCGCCAGATCGTCGGCGCCGTGTTTCACCAGGCTGAACGCGAGCCCTACCGCAGGCTGAATGACGCCGTCTGCGTGTGCATCGGTGAGGTCCGGGCGCCAGGACCAGGTCAGGCCGAGCCGGACCTGGTCATGGATGTCGCCGAGCTGATCTGGGAGCCAATTCCAGCCTGAGACCCCACCTCAGCCCGTGAAGAGGCAGAAGGGATGGCCGGCCGGGTCGAGCAGCACACGGACATCTTCTTGCGGCTGGAAGTCCGCCAGCACGGCGCCGGCCTCGATCGCCCAGGCGACGGCAGCGGCGAGATCGCTGACCGCGATATCGAGATGGACCGTGATGTGCTGCTTGCCCGGCTCACTCGGCCAGACCGGCCGCGTGTACCGGGCCTCATACTCGATGTTCAGCCGCGGCCCGACCTTGCCTTCCGGCGGGCGCAGCTGCGCCCAGCCGTCTTCAGGCGGGAATCCAGGCTGTGCCGGTTCCTCGACCGCAATCGGCCAGCCCAGCAAGCGGGCATAGAAGGCCGCGAGTTCACGGGGATTGGGCGCACCGATCGTTACCGACGTGACGTCCAGCCTCGGTGGCTCGGTCATCCAGGCCTCCATGAATTAGCTGCGTCCTATGCCGATGAACCCTACGCGCCGGTAGCACGTGTGAAGCGGGAGACCCATATCCGGCAACGGCGCGCGGTCCATTGGCCGCGTGCCCAGCGAAAGGGCGTGAGAATGCGCAAGCTCAGCTGGCTACTGGCCGCTGTTGGAGCAGCGGGGCTCGTGAGTGCAGCGGCCATCCAAGGGGCAGCAGCCTCCGACGGGCCGGGCCCCGCGACAGTGCTGAAATTTTCTGCCATGGCGCCAGTCACCGGTCCCTATGTCGGCGCGGCCAACCCGATCCGCGGCGTAGCCGGCGGTGGGCTGCCCTGGCAGCTGACATCCGCGAGCGGATCACTCAAGAGCGACGGTCACCTGCTGGTGCAGGTGCGCGGTCTCGTCCTCGCCAGGCAAGCTCCGGTACCGCCTGCGTTGCAAGGGACCAACCCCTTCGCCAGCTTCCGGGCCCTGGTCTCGTGCCAGAGTATCGGCGCCGGGAACACGGCCGCGGTCACCAACGTGAGCACCGGAGACTTTCCGGCTGATTCTGCCGGGAACACGAAGATCGATGCGAGTGTGAGCCTTCCCAGTCCTTGTGTTGCTCCCATCGTGTTTGTTACGGGTCCGACCGGAACGGGAGTTTGGTTCGCGGTTACCGGCAGCTAAACAAGGGGACCATTGAGGTGCTGGGTTCACCCGGTCGGCTCGGCTGCAGACTCTGGCCGTACTCCGGCCGGGGGGCCCAGACCAAATGCAAGCCTGCGCGCGTCAGGATGACCTGGCTGAGACGACCTGCTTCGCCCAGGCCTGGGTGCCCATCTGGACGGCCTCCCAAGGGCTGCCGAGTGGTGGCGTGTAGGACAGGTCAAGCTCGCCGACGTCATCGACGGCCATGCCGTGGAAGATCGCGGTTGCGGCGATATCGATCCGTTTGGCAACCTCGGCGCTTCGGTGGCCGAACAGCTGCATTCCAAGCAGCCTGCCGGTCGCCCGGTCCCCGGTGACGCGCATCGTGATGCGGTTGCTGCCGGGATAGTAGGCCTTGTGGTCGTCGGCCTCGGTCTGGACAGTCACGGGGTCGAATCCTGCCGCGGCTGCCTCACGATCTCGAAGCCCGGTGCGGGCGGCGACCTGATCAAAGACCTTCACCACCTGCGTGCCAAGGCTGCCAGCGAACTGACGGCTGCCGCCGAGAGCGTTCTCGCCCGCTATCCGGCCTTGCTTGTGCGCGGTGGTGCCGAGCGGAAGGTATGTCTCGCCGAGCAGGCGGTGGTGCGTGACGACGCAATCCCCCGCGGCGAAGACATCCGGCAAATTCGTGCGCATGCCCCGGTCGACGGCGATCGAACCCTTCACGCTCAGCCCAGCTCCTGCGGAGGCAGCCAGGTCGGCGTCAGGCCGTACGCCGGTGACGACCAGGACCATATCGGTGATCTCGCCGACAGCCCCGCCCGCCGCGGTCGCGTCCACTCGCAAACGCCCAGCCTGATGTGCAACATGACTTATTTTCTGGACAGTTGTTCCCGGCATCACCTTGACGCCGTTGGCTGCGAGCTCGGCGTGCACGAGCGCGCCCAGTTCCTGGTCGACGGTGGGCAAGACCTCCGGCAGCTGTTCGATCTGGGTCACCGCTAGGCCCCGGGAGGCAAGCGCCTCGGCCATCTCCAGTCCGATATATCCGGCGCCGACGATCACCGCGCTGGCCGGGCTGCGTTCCTCGAGGGTCCGCATGACAGCAAACGTGTCGCCCATCGTGTGCAGCTGATGCACACCGTCAGCCGGGCCCAGGCCTTCCAGGCCGGTTATCGGCGGGCGGACCGGGACCGCTCCGGTGCCGATTACGAGCTTGTCATATCTGATCTGGTCTTCTGTTCCGCTGTCGCCGCTCACCAGCAGCGTGCGGCCAGAAACGTCGATCCGGCGGGCAGTCGTGTCGGGCCGGATGGTCATGCCGGCAGCTTCGAGATCCGCGAGGGTGCGATGGGCGAGGTTACGCCAGTGGGTCACCTCTCCCGATACGTAGTACGGGATCCCGCAGATCGAGAAATTCGGAAACGCGTCAGCCAGGATCACGGTCACGTCTACGGCGGAATCGATCTCTGCAGCCCGCAGGGCAGCGCTGATGCCCGCGTCGCTCCCGCCGATCATGACTAGGTGCATCGCTAGCTCCGTTCCCTCGCGCGGCTTACGTGGGGATCTTGCGACTGCCGTCGGACATTGCCATATCTGACGCCGCGCCTGCGCCAGCGACAGTCGCATGCGGAACCACGATCCGCTCGGCTACCGCTGGCGTGACACCCGGATAGAGCACCTTGATCAGCACGATGGCAAGCGCCCCGCCGATTACCTGAGCGCTGATGAATTCTGGCGCGGATGCGGGAGCAATGCCGGCGAAGGTATCGGAGAACATGCGGCCGACAGTGATGGCGGGGTTCGCGAAGCTCGTAGACGAGGTGAAGAAGTACGCGGCGCCGATATAGGCGCCGACAGCGGCAGGCGCCGACATGGCCCGGCCAGACCGGGCAAGCGCGAAGATCACCAGCATCAGGCCCAGCGTCGCGACGATCTCGGACAGGAAATGCGGCCCGCTTGCTCTGTCCTTTACTGAGATGGTGACCGCAGCCTGGCCGAACATCAGGTTCGCCAGCACTGCCCCGACGATGCAGCCGGCCACCTGGACCGGCAGATAGGCGGCTGCGTCACGCCAGCGCAGGCCGCCGAAGAACGCATCAACGAAGGACACGACCGGGTTGAAATGCCCGCCTGATATCGGTCCGAACATCAAGATGATGGCGAACAGCCCGGCCGCGGTCGCCGCGGCGTTCTCCAGCAGTTCCAGTCCGGTGTTACCGGGCGAGAGCGCGGCAGCAGCAATTCCGGATCCGATGACGGTCGCCGCCAGGAATGCCGAGCCCGCGAATTCCGCGGTCAGCCGACGCCACAGCAGAATCTCGGTCACTCACTCCGCCAGCTTGAATAGATAGATGTCGATCCAGCCCAGCTTGTCAGTCTGCATCGGAACTCGTCAAGATAGAAGGATGTCGATCCAAGCCGAACGTCAAGAGCTGACGATTGTCGGCCCACCTGACCCTGGAGCGGAGGCGTGCAGCCCCCCGCTGACCGGTCAGCCGCTCGGTGAATCCGCGGCCTCGAGTCTCGCGCAGTTCTTCCGGGCGCTCGGCGATCCGGTCCGGCTTCGGCTGGTGTCACTGATCGGCGCGCATCAGGGCGGCGAAGTTTGCGTATGCGACCTGACATCGGCGTTCAGCCTGAGTCAGCCAACCATCAGCCACCACCTGAAGGTGCTCCGCGAAGCCGGGATTATCGACAGCGAGCGGCGCGGCACCTGGGTGTACTACCGCCTGGTGCCGGCCGCCCTTGAGCGCATGAGCGCACTGCTGTCCGTTCCGGGGAGCTAGAACGCCGATCTAGCAGCACTGGCTGGCAGTCGTCGGCGCTGTCCCGCAGCACCTCGGCGCATCCCCGGCGTCGAGGGCCGCCTCAACAGCCTCCCAGCGCTCCTCGCCGCCTTCGCCCCAGAAAGTCTCGCTGTCTTCCTTCACGGTGTAGATCTCCCAGCGCTCACCGTGCGGGGTGCCCTGGACCCAGAACTTGTCCTGCTTGGCGTAGCAGCACGTGGTGTCCCGCTCCTGCACCGATGCCAGGCCCGCCGCGGCGAGCCTGGTCTGCTCGGCGTCGACCACATCGGTGTCAGCAACTTCGACGCCGAGGTGGTTCAGGCTTCCGCCTTCGCCGCGGTTTTCCAGGAGCACAAGCTTCAGCGGCGGCTCGGCTATCGCGAAGTTGGCGTAGCCGGGACGGCGCTTAGCAGGCTCAGCGCCGAAGAGCTTGCTGTAGAACGCGACCGACTCGTCAATGTCATCGACGTTAAGCGCCAGTTGAATGCGGGACACGAGAACCTCCACACATTGATAACTGTCTATGTCTGTGCCGACCAGCTTGCCATCGACATAGACGTCTGTCAATATAGACGGGTGTCTAAGTCTCTGCCTGTGCTGGCCCTCGATGATGCGGCGGCTTGCTGCCCGCCCCTGTCGCAGGAGCCAATGACCGCCGAGCAGGCCCTGCAGGTGGCACCGCTGCTGAAGGCCCTCGCCGACCCGGTCCGGCTGCGGCTCATGTCCCTGGTCGCCAGCCATCCAGGTGGCGAGGCGTGCGTTTGCGACCTCACCGGAGCATTCGACTTGTCGCAGCCGACGATCAGCCACCACCTCAAAGTGCTGCACGAAACCGGGCTGCTGGACCGCGAGAAGCGGGGTGTGTGGGTCTATTACCGTGCCCGCATCACCGCGCTCGCCAGCCTGGCCGCGCTGATCGGAGCAGCGGCCGCTACTGACGGCGTTACGCCGTCGCTGGCCTGACGGCCCGCACGATCGCTGAGTGCAGCCCGCCGCAGGTATCTGCGGTGATCCTGATGCTGACGGAAGTGAATCCCGCCGCAGTCAGCAGCTCCTCATACTCGGCCTGAGTCAGCGTGCCGCTCGTGCAGCCGATCCGGCTCTCAGCGACTTCCTGCGCCAGGGCGGGGAGGCCTGGGTCGGCGATGACATCGGCGATGCCCAGCCGGCCACCGGGCCGGAGCACCCGGAACGCCTCTGCCAGTACCCGCGGCTTGTCGCCGGAGAGGTTGATCACGCAGTTCGAGATCACGACGTCGACATGGGCGGCAGGCAACGGGATCTGCTCAATATGCCCGTGCAAGAACGTGGCATTTGATACTCCTGCGGTTGCTGCGTTCGCGCGGGCCAGCGCGATCATTTCGGCGCTTCCGTCCAGTCCGTAGGCGGTACCGGACTGCCCGACTCGCCTGGCTGACAGGAGCACGTCAAGTCCGCCGCCCGAACCGAGATCCAGAACGGCCTCGCCCGGCTTGAGGTCGGCTACGGCCACCGGATTACCGCAGCCCAGGCTTGCCCGGAGCGCCGATTCCGGCAAGCCGGATCCCGAGTACGCGACTGCACCGAACTGGCCGGCGGTAAACTCCCCGGGCTCGCAGTCGGTGATCGTCGCACCTCCCAGCGCGTCTCGCGCGAGGGCGGAATAGCGGGCAATCGTCTGATCGCGCCGGCTAGCGCTGTCAGTGGTCATGTGAACGCCCCGTTCTCCTCGGGTGTCATCAGCCAGGGTGAGGTGGCACCGGGCGGCCCATCACGATGTCGGCCGCTGTAGGAAAGCACTCCACGCACGCCTGGTTGACCCGGTAATAACAAGCGGTGCCGTGTTGCTCGGCGAGCACGAATCCAACCTCAGCCAGCACCTTCAGGTGAGCCGATACGGTCGATTGCCCCACGTCTACGCGTTCCACGATCTCGCCGACGTTCATGGGCCGGCCATGCCGCGCCAGCAATGACACGATCTGCACGCGGGTCGCGTCAGCGAGCGCCCGGAACCAGCTGGCGTACTCGGTAGCCACAGCTCGCTCGACGGGTCGTGCAGTATTCATCGTTCATCGACGATAAACGATGGAGCGGAAAATAGGAAGCCGTAAACAGGCATCGGGGCTTTAACCTGACGCTGGTGGTTGCCGGTGCTAGGAGGCTTCATGCGCGTGCAGGCTGCCGTGCTGACCGGGGTAGACGCGCCGTTTCAGATCACCGAGGTGGAGCTGGCGCCACCGCGAAGCCGCGAGTTGCTAGTCAAGATCGCCGCCAGCGGTCTGTGCGGCAGCGACCTCAACGTCATTTCAGGGAAGCGAACGCTGGTGCCCTTCCCTGCCGTCCTCGGGCATGAGGCATCGGGCGTCGTCGTGGAATGCGGACCTGACGTGGAGCGGATGCGACCTGGTGACCCGGTCGTCCTGTCGATCGTCCCGTCATGCGGAACGTGCCGCCCGTGCGCGCTGAGTCTGCGGAACTACTGCAAGGTCGCGGGTACGGCGATGGCCGCTGGAGCGCTTCTCGACGGCACCCGCCGGCTCAGCGCCGACGGCCGGGAGCTGCACCACTTCCTGACGGTCTCGTCGTTCGCGGAATTCGCGGTAGTGCCAGAGTCGGGGGCCGTGATGATTCCTGAGGGCATGCCGCTGGATCAGGCAGCCCTGCTGGGCTGCGGCGTCCTGACCGGCTTCGGCGCGGTGCACAATACCGCCGGGGTCAGCGCCGGCTCGCGAGTCGCCGTCTTCGGATGCGGTGGCGTGGGGCTGAACATCGTGCAAGGCGCCCGGCTGGCTGGCGCGGCGCGGATCATCGCGGTCGACATCATGGCCGACAAGCTGGCGCTCGCGCGCAAGCTGGGCGCGACCGACACCGTCGACGCGTCTGCGACTGATCCGGTCGCGGCCGTACGCGATCTTGTCGGTGGCGCGGACTACGCCTTCGAGGCCCTGGGCCGTGACGAGACGATCCAGCAGGCCTGGGCCAGTCTCGACATCAGGGGTCAGCTGGTGCTGGTCGGGCTGCTGCCAGGCGGGGCGCGGCTTACTCTCGACACCGGGCCATTTCTTAATGAGCAGTCGGTCCGAGGCTGTTACTTCGGATCGGCGGATATTGCCCGTGACGTTCCGGTCCTTATCGAGCACTATCTGCGCGGCGAGCTTGTGCTCGACGAGCTCATCTCGCGCCGGATCACACTCGGCCAACTCGATGATGCGGTCGCCGACTTGCGCGCGGGCCGGGGCGTTCGCAGCGTCCTGGTCTTCGACCAGTGAGCGGGCGCGAAGGAGCGGGTCGCGGTGCGATCGAGCCTGGTTCGCTCGGCCAGGTCCGGTCGCTGGAAACCTTCCATGATGAGTATGTCTGCTTCGTCCGGCTGACCACCACGACGGGCCAGATCGGCTGGGGCCAGACGTCGACCTACAACGCCGACATCACAGCCCAGATCTTCCACCGCCAGGTCGCGCCGTGGGCCGTCGGAGCCGACGCGGCAGACATCGGCGCGCTAGTCACCAGGATCGAGGAGCAGGAGTACAAGTACCCGGGAAGCTATCGCTGCCGGGCGCTCGCTGGTCTCGACACTGCCTTGTGGGACCTGCATGGCAAGGCTGCCGGCCAGCCGGTGGCCGAGCTGCTCGGCGGGCGGCGCACTCGCCTGCGTGCCTACGCGTCTTCAATGCGACGCGACATCAGCGCGCGCGATGAGGCAGACCGCCTGTGCCAGCTCCGCGATGATCTTGGATTCACCGCCTTCAAATGGCGGGTCGGTACCGAATGCGGGCACGACGGTGACCAGTGGCCGGGGAGGACGGAGGAAGTGGTGCCAGGCGTGGCCCGACGTCTCGGTGACGGGACAGCCAAGCTGGTTGACGCGAACAGCGGTTTCTCTGCGGAACGGGCCATCGAGGTCGGCCGGCTCCTTGAAGCCGAGGGCATCATTCATTTCGAGGAACCCTGTCCGTACTGGCAGCTCGGGGAGACCAAACGCGTCACCGACGCACTCGCCATCGATGTCACTGGAGGCGAGCAGGACTGGGATATGGCCACGTGGCTGCGCATCATCGGCGAGCGCGTCGTCGACGTCGTGCAGCCGGACATCATGTACATGGGAGGGCTGTGGCGCACGCTGCAGGTAGTCGGTGCAGCCGCGCGTGCCGGGTTGGCGTGCACGCCGCACTGCGCCAACCTGTCGCTGGTCACGGTCGCCACCATGCACATGCTTGCCGCGATACCCAACGCGGGACGGTATCTCGAATTCTCGATCGAGGGAGCGGACTATTACCCCTGGCAGGTCGGCCTGTTCCGCGGCGACCCTTTTGCCGTCAGCGACGGTCAGGTCCGGGTACCTGATCAGCCAGGCTGGGGAGTCGAGATCGAGCCAGCATGGCTCAGCAAGTCGGCTTACCTGGCATCAGGTCAGCAATAGCGGCCAGACCATTTGAACCACCCGATAGACAGCGGAGGTTGACATGGCCAAGCTGATCTACTCAGCGATCGCATCGCTCGACGAATACGTCGAGGATAAGGACGGCAGCTTCGAGTGGGCGGCACCTGATGACGAGTTGCTCGCATCTATCAATGAGCTGGAGAGGCCGATCGGCACGTATCTGTACGGGCGCCGGATGTACGAGACGATGGTGTTCTGGGAGACCGCGCCCATCGGCGATGATCAGTCGGCGGGCAGCCGCGATTTCACGGAGATCTGGCGAGCCGCCGAAAAGATCGTCTACTCGCGGACGCTGCAAGCGCCATCGAGTAGCCGGACGCGAATCGAGCGCACTTTTGAGCCTGCAGCGATCAAACGGCTCAAGGAATCGTCGAACCGGGACATCTCGATCGGCGGTGCCGAGCTCGCCGGCGAGGCGATCGCAGCGGGCCTGGTCGATGAGTGCCACCTGTTCCTCTGCCCGATCATCGTCGGCGGCGGCAAGCGCGCACTCCCGGACGATGTACGCACCGAGCTCGAACTCATGGCGGAGCGGCGATTCCAGAACGGCGTCGTGCACCTCCGCTACCGGATACGCGTCTGATGTTCCCCGGCGGCGAGCCGGATCACTGATCCGTGGGCCACTCACCGTCGGCAGCTAGGTCACGCTGGTACCAGGTACCCGTCTTCCCGCCCAGATCAGCCGGGCCAGCAGGCCCGACCGGGACGAATCCGGCTTTGCTCAAAACCTTTTGTGATGCGGCGTTCTGGTGGGATGTGGCAGCCCTTAGCTGCCGCAGTCCGTGCCGCGACGCCGCCAGCCTGCACAACTCCCGCACGGTGGCGGTCGCCACGCCGCGGCCAGCGGCGTGCTGGGCCACCCGGTAGCCAAGCTCCGCGGTTCCCTGCTGGGTCCTGAACAAATTGAACCGGCCAAGGACGGACCCGTCCTCGTCAACGAGCACGTAGTAGGCGCCGATGCCGGCGTCCTGTTCGTCGAGCAACGCACTGTACCGCTCGGCGAACTGGTCAAAGAACTCTTCGCCGCGATCGGAGATAAACCTAGTGAAGTACGCGCGATTGGCCAGCTCGAAGGCCAGCACCGCGTCGGCATGTCGTGCGTCCAGCCGCTGCAGCTCGGGCATCATCGAACTCTACCCAGCTGCCGCGTTGGTGCCAGGTGCCGAAGCGCCTGATAACTCGATAGCCCGGAGTTAGCATCGAGTCAGCGGTTGTCGAGCCAGCCGTCAATTCCGGTTGGCTCCAGGCATTTTCGCGTCGAGCGGCCGGATTCCACCTACAGAGGCACAGGTGATTCAGGTCATGGCCGACGGTTTCTCAGTTCCTGCCGAACAAGGCATCGCCGCGCGGCGATCCGCAACGGAGGCCTGCTGGTTGTGCGGCGCCTGGTTGCACAGACAGCAACTGATGCCTGATGGCGGTCCCGCATGCGCCGACGTGAGGTGGTACTGCCTGGATTTGCGGACGTGCACTGAGCGGTGGATCTCGTCCCGGCATCACGCGGTGCCAGCCGACGTGGAAGAACCTAAGCGGGTCGCTGCGAGCATCTGACTTCGCGGCTTACAAATCCGCCCGGCGCTTCCGGGCGAACACGGCCAAACCAGCTCCGGCAGCGAACGCGGCACTCAGCGGCAGCCACCGCCGACCTGCAGGCCGTGCGACTACCGGGGCTGGCGTCACTGGTCCCCTGCGCAACCGGCCGATCAGGTCGGGCACGAGGGCCGGCAGCTCGATTGCAAGGCTGAGGTATTCGAAGCGGTGCTGTTCCCATTGTTCTTCCAGCGCGCGCGGGCTGGGCATGAGAATGTGCCTCAGCTCCGGAAGGAGCGGACGGGCGAGTTCGGACAGATTCACCTGCGGATCGACGATCATAGCGGTCGCTTCCATAGTGACCAGGGCGCGTCCGAGCAGCATCAGTTCACGCGGAAAGGCAATGCCGTGCCGTGCCCCCAGCGCGAGTCCATGCAGGAGCAAACGAGGGATTGAGAATTCGGTTGCTTGCTGGCCGAACCACTCGTCAATCGCATCCGCGAACGCCGAACGGAAGCCGCCAGGGTCGGCGCCCGGGAGAAACTCTGACAAGCGCAGAAGCTGCTCCCCGACTGCCTCGTGGTCGCCTTCAAGAAGGGCCAAGCACATCACGGCTATCCGTCGCCGATCTGCAAGGTCAAGCCGTCCGAACAGGCCGAAATCGACGAAGCCGATCCGGCCGCCAGGCAGGAACAGCACGTTGCCAGGGTGCGGGTCACCGTGGAACAGTCCGAACAGGAAGACCTGCCGCAGCATCGCTGCGGCGCAAGCGCTAAGCCCTGCTTCCGGGTCGATCCCAGATCGCCGCAGGTCAGCTGCTGGCGCCGGCGCCTGCCCATCTAGATATTCGGTCGTGAGCACACGGGCCGAGCTACGGTCGCGGATGACGGCCGGAATCACAACCTGATCATCGCCAGCGAACAACTGCCGCAGCCTGACAGCGGTACGCGCCTCACGCCGGAAATCCAGCTCACGCATGGTGTATTCAGTAAGTTCTGCGACAGCCTCAGACGGCCGGAAACCAGCCAAACCTCGCTGGCGGCGCTCCAGACGCCGCGCCAGGGCAGCCAGGAGACCAAGGTCACGCTCAACTTGCACGTCAACCCCAGGGCGGCGCACTTTGACTGCGACCGAGCGGCCATCATGCAACCGCGCTCTGTGCACCTGCGAAAGTGAAGCTGCGGCAAAAGGCTCCCGGTCAAACTCGGCAAACAGCGCTGGCAGCGACGCACCAAGGTCAGCCTGGACAATTTCCGCTGCTTCATCAGCGCCAAAGGGTTCAGCGTCGGTGTGCAAGCCCCGCAAGGCCTCCGCGTAGTCCATGGGGACGTAGTCCGGCCGGAGCGCCAGCATTTGCCCGGCCTTAACGAAGGCCGGGCCCAGCCTCTCGAGCGTCAGCCGCAGCCGTTCGGGCGGCGGGAGATCCCCGCCCAGATGGTGCGGACAGTCTCTTGTCCTTCGTTGCTTCCCTCGAGGACTCCGGACATGAACCAGCCATCCCAGACCGCTGGCGGACAGGATTGTGGCGATCTCCGCGGCGCGTCCTACTTGCCCGATGACCGCCCGGGATCCGTTTGCGAACGTCCGTGGCTCGGTCACAGCACCTCCCGCATCCAATAGCGACTCCATTTACTTCCCGATTTCAGCCGGCCATGCACTCGCGACCCAGGTACGGCTCGCTGCACATGAGTCGGCTCCGCAAACCACCGTATTTAGGTGATTTCATGACTTAGGCGCAGGCGGTGGGCGACGCCCAATCCTGGCTAGCTGGTTTCCGCCAATGCGCCCCGGGCAGCGGTAGGCCAGCGACGGCGGCGCCATCGCCCGCCTATAGCGTGGAGTTGAACGTGGACCCAGCCGCTTAGTGAGGCAGCGATGACTGAACAGGAAAGCGGGACGCACGGGGCCCGTCAGGATGACGCACTCAAGCGAGAAGTGCACAGTGAGCTGCAAGCCAACCGCGCCACGCGAGCCGAGGAGTGGTTGGAACCAGAACCGCCCGATGAGGACGAGCCCGAGGCGACGTGGCCGCTGACAGGCAGGCCGGGCGGGACCCCGCCGGGCGAAGATTGGGACACCATCGAGCTGCGCAGCGACCTGGCCGCTCACCTGGAACGGGCCGCATTCCCTGCCACCAGGCAGAAGCTGGTCGATACGCTGGCGGCGCACCAGGCCGAACAGCGGCTTGTTGATCTGGTGTCGCCGGTCCCGGACGATGTCACGTTTGCCAACTTTGGTGAACTAATGCGGGCACTCGGCCTGCCCGTCGAGCACCGCCCCGGCTAACAGGCAGCCGCAACGGCTGCGTCACATCCGGATTGTCAGTACCCCTGCCTAGCATCGTTTGCGTGCCAGACAGCAGCTTGTCTGTAAGCGATCGCGAACTCTTCCTCGCTGAGCCGCACGTCGCGGCCTTGTCGGTGTCAGCCGGTCAGAACCGCGGGCCGCTTACCCTGCCGATCTGGTACCAGTACGCACCCGGCGGAGAGCCATGGGTGCTGACAGAGGCCAAGTCCCGGAAGGTCGCGCTCATCGAATCAGCCGGGCGCTTCAGCCTCATGGTTGCCAGGGTGATGCCGACTAACCGGTACGTATCTGTGGAGGGACCGGTCAGCCGAATAGTTCCGGGGACCGACGAACAACTGCGGGAGATCGCTGCGCGATACCTGCCTCCAGATAAAGCCCATGCCTACGTCGAGTTTGCCGAGGCGGAGCTGGGCGAGCAGCTAGCGATCTACTTGCGGCCGGAGCGATGGCTGACGGCAGATCTCGGGCCGGGAGCCGAGCCACCGCCCATCCCGCCGCGGCGCTACGCCCCGGCGCAGGCCGAAAGTCAGCGCGCCTGAACCCTGGGATGATCGCGCCAGGCTGGCATGGTGGCCATGTAGTCGAGCACCTGCTGCTCGATGTCGTGCTTGGACGCTGCCGGATCGCGGCGCGTCTGCCACGCGGCCATCCGCGCGAATCGCTGCTCAAAAGACTGGAGCGCGCCGCTTTCGTCGGTGCAGTACTCGCAGTACCGGCCGCTCTCGATGGGCATGCCGCAACTCTCACAACTCGAATTCGTGGTCATTGACTGTCCCCTCCATTAGTCCGTGCGGCGTCTGACTGGGCACACTCGATCAAGTCGCGCATCGCCGCGTTCAGCGCGTCGGCCTGACCGGGTGGCAGCCGGCTCATGGCAGCTGCGAGCAGGTCGATATCGAACACCTGGCGATCCCGGCGCAATGCCTCGTGACCGCTCGGTGTCAGCCAGATCAATGTCCGCCTCCGGTCTGACGGATCGTGCTCGCGTTCCAGGAATCCGTCGCGCTCCAGATGCGTCACGATCTCGCTGATCACCGACTGCGCCCTGTGCATGTGCCCAGCGGCCTCGCCGACTGTCAGCGGGCCAGCCAGTGCCAGGTGTTCCAGAACCGCTCTCGAAGCGCCAGGCAGCTCGCTCCGCGGCCGGTCACGACGATGAAATGTCAGGTAGACGGCGTGGAAGAGGTCGGCGAACCGTTCCGTCCGCGCTTGTTCCGCGGTCACGGCAACAGCCTTCCTGGCAGCCAAACCATCGTCAATCCCGATGCATCGAGGCCGACATGGTGCCGCACATCACCTCCCGAAGTCCGAACCGGCCACCATCCGGTTAAGGTGTACCGATGGGTGGATTTCTGGATGAACTGTCGTGGCGTCTGGTCGGTCCGCACCGTGGCGGACGGGTGGTCGCGGTTGCGGGTCATCCCCGCGAGCGCAACACTTTCTACGTCGGCTCTTCTGGCGGTGGTGTCTGGCGCACGACCGATGCCGGCATCACCTGGCGCAACCTGTCCGATGGGTTCTTCCACCGGTCCGCGGTGGGCGCGATCGCCCTGGCGCCCTCCGAGCCGAGCGTCATCTACGTCGGCATGGGGGAAAGCACGATCCGCAATAACGCGTCCTCCGGCGACGGGGTCTACCGGTCAGTGAACGGAGGGCTGACCTGGAGTCATCTGGGCCTGGCAGCGACCCGCCACATCGCCAGCGTGCGCGTCGATCCGACCGACTCCGACATCGCCTATGTCGCCGCACTAGGCCACGCGCACGGTCCGAATCCTGAGCGTGGTGTCTACCGCACCCGCGACGGCGGCGCCAGCTGGGACCTGGTCTTGCACCGCGGCGAGGACGCAGGAGCAGCCGACCTCTCCATCGACCCTCGTAACCCGCGGATCATCTATGCGACGTTGTGGCAGGGGCGCCGACTGCCCTGGCGACTGGACAGCGGCGGGCCGGGAAGCGGGTTGTGGCGGTCCGCCGACGGCGGCGACACCTGGGAAGACCTGAGCCGGCGGCCCGGCATGCCCAAGGGGGTCATCGGCCGTTCAGGGGTGAGCGCTTCCGGGGCCCAGCCGGGACGGGTCTGGTGCATCGTCGAGGCTGAGGACGGAGCCGTCTTCCGCTCCGACGACTATGGCGAGCACTGGGAGCGCCTCTCCGAGCAGGAGGACCTGCGTAACCGGGCCTGGTATTACAGCCGCGTCATCGCCGATCCCGTCGACGCGGAAACAGTATGGGCGCTCAACGTGCAGTGCTGGCGCTCACCAGACGCGGGCAAGGTGTTCTCCAGTTTCCCTGTCCCGCACGGCGACTGCCATGACCTGTGGATCGACCCCGCTGACACCAAGCGCATGATCCTCGGTGACGACGGCGGCGCGAGCGTGACCCTGGACGGCGGCGAGAGCTGGTCCTCGCTCTACAACCAGCCCACCGCCGAGCTCTACCACGTGACCACCGACACCCGCCAGCCGTACCGCATCTACGCGGCGCAGCAGGACAACACAACCATCGCCCTGCCCAGCCAGTCCCGCTGGGGCGCCATCACCCAGCTGGATACCACCCATGTGGGCGGCGGCGAAAGCGGCTACATCGCCGTCCGGCCGGATAACCCTGACATCGTCTATGCCGGCAATTACAAAGGCGAGATCACGCGCCACGATCAGAGCACCGGCGAGAACCAGCCGATCATGGTTTGGCCGGAAGAAACGGCATCGGCGGGCGAGGGCCGTTATCGATTCAACTGGACCTCGCCGATCCTGCTCTCGCCACACGATCCCGACGTCCTTTACCAGGGCGGGAACCACGTCTTCCGGTCTGCGGACGAAGGCCAGACCTGGCAGCCCATCAGTCCTGACCTTAGCTACGCCGACGCAGAAAAACTTCGCTCCTCGGGCGGGCTGACTCCCGACAACAGTGGCGCCGAGTACTACTGCACAGTCTTCGCCCTGGCCGAATCACCGCTTGCGGCCGGCCAGCTCTGGGCCGGGACCGACGACGGCCGGATCCACCTCACCCGCGACGGCGGTCAGTCCTGGACCGAGATCACCCCACCCGATCTGCCCCGCTGGGCCACGGTGAGCATCATCGACGCCTCGCCCCACGACGCCGGCACCGCCTACGTGGCCGCCGAGGCCCACAAGCTGGATGACTTCCACCCCTACTTGTGGCGGACGCGGGACTTCGGCGCCAGCTGGGAGCGGCTGGACGGAGGCCTTGACGAGGACGAGTACTGTCACGTGCTGCGCGAGGACCCTGAGCGTCGCGGCCTGCTTCTGTGCGGCACCGAGCTGGGCCTGCTGGTCTCCTTTGACGACGGCGGAAGCTGGCAGCGCTGCCAGGGCGAGCTGCCGCGGGTCCCGGTGCACGACTTTGTCTTCGCCGGCGATGACCTGGTGGTGGCCACCCATGGCCGCTCGATCTGGGTCCTGGAGGACTTGCCCGCGCTGCGCGAGCACCGGCCCGAGCTGGACGCCGCGCCGTTCCACGTGTACCAGCCCCGGCGGCAAGTCCGCTGGATCACCGACCACGGGTTCCCCGAGAAGAGCGAGGCGCGCCGGTCCTACTCACTGCTGGGGCCAGTGGTCGTTGCCTATGACAAGCGGCAGCTTCCGGGTCGGACCGAGACCATCGAGGTTCCGGTGGGCGCTGGCCGGAACCCCACCGAGGGCGTGGTGGTGCTGTACCGGCTGCAGGACCCCGGCGACGCCGAACTGAGGCTCACATTCCGGGACTCCGCAGGCCAGGAGATCCGGACGCTGAGGGCACGGCCAGGCGATGAGGACCGCAAGCCGGAGAAGGGTAAGCCCAAAGACCCGGTTCCGCCCCGGCGTGAAGGCCTGAACCGCTTCGTCTGGGACGGCCAGCACGGGCGGGGCACCCAGATCGAAGTCGATCCGCCGAAAGACGAAGAAGCCGCTGCCAACCTGGGTCCGGCAGTACCGCCAGGCCGCTACACGGTGCGGGTGGAGCTGGGCGACCAAGCGGCCGAGGTCGGGTTCGAGATCGCCGCCGACCCGCGCAGCTGGCATACGCCGGAGCAACTCGCCAGCCAGTATGAGCTTGCCCGGCGGCTCTGGGGTCTGCTGTCTGACCTGTACGACGGCGTGAACCGGTCGCGGCGTGCACGCTCGGAGCTGAGCGATAGCGAGTCTGATAGCCAGCTGCGACAGGACCTGCAGGCACTCGAGTCGGACCTGGTCGCGGACGGCGGCGGCAAGCGCTCTATTCACCTGCACCAGGCGGCCCTGGACACGCGCCTGGTGAGCTTGCGCTATCTGGTTGATGTGGCGCCGCCCAACGGACCAACGGTGGAGCTGGCGGACCAGATCCAGGTCCAGATCAAGCAGGCTCTGGCCCGGCTGTCGGACCTGCTCGGGCCGGACCGGGCAAACGCGAGTGCGACAACTGACAATTAGAAAGAGGTGTCTGTGGTGCTAAGGGCGCGGATCGAAGTCGTTCTCGCTGCCGTTCTCGGTATCGCAACGATCCTGACGGCCGTCTGGCCGGACTGGATCGAGGAGTTGTTCGGGTTCGACCCCGATGGCGGGAACGGCACGATCGAATGGTGGATCGTCGTCGCATTTGCCGTCGCCACCGTCGCCGTAGCCGCCCTGGCCCGGCGCGACCTACGCGGCGTCCGCCGCCACACGTCGATCGGCACGCCTTAGCTCCTCCCCGGGCTGCCATGTCGACGATCGCCACCGCACTTATCGGGCGGGGCCTCGCATGTATTGATGACGACGATGACCCGTTTCTTGCGCGGTTCGTTGACGATGCCGGCAACGTGGTGGAAGAGCCGGCGGCGCTGCATCTCTGCGGCGGCGCGGACAATCAACTGGAGCTGGCCGATCGCTTCGCCTGCGCGTGTTCGGGGCGATTCCCATCGATGCCACACAGCCCCTCGACCAAGTGGTGGACGCGATACTGGCACGCTCGTCATAGGACCGTCTAACTCGCCGAAGGGAGTCGAAAGCAAGGTGGGCCAGCCCGATCAGCTAGACGAACTCGGCAAGCTCGAACCGCATCGGGTCGCCGTGGTTCTGGTCGACTTCCAGAACGACTTCTGCCGCCCGGCACCAACCGAGGAAGGGCAGCTGCAAACGCAGGCCAACGCCGAGACGGCCTGGCGGGCTAACGACTTCGCGGCCAAGGCGGCCAGCCTCGGCATGCGAGTCATTTACTCGCAGCAGGTCCTTGATCCTGCCCGCCTCACTCCGCGCCAGCGGCGCTGGGAGCAAAACTCGAAACTCTGCCTGGCTGGATCGGCCGGAGCGGAACTGTTCGTCGAACCTGTAGGTGGGTCGCGAACAGTCCGCAAGTACCGGTTCGATGTCTGGCATAGCCCGGAATTTAGGCAGGCCCTGTCCGACTGGGACATCAACGGCCTGATCATCGGCGGAGTAGAACTGATCTGCTGCGTGCTCTACGCAGTACTAGGCGCCGAGGAAAATGGCTACGCCTACGTGGTCCCTCAGGACCTGGTCTCGGGGATGCGCAGCAGCGAGCAGGTTGCTAACCGCGCTGTCCGCGCATACCTGCAAGCCGTCCATCCCACCGTGGAACACGCCGCGGACCTGCTTAGCCTCTGGCGTACCTTGCCCGCGATCTGAGACCGAGCCACTTTCGCCTGCCGTTCCATATGGCATCTGATGACAGCAAATCGGATATTAAGCAAATCTAGCTAGATTTTCTCATCTGACCAATGATGACGACAGGCGAGCGTTAGCATTGCCGCCGTAATGGCACGATTCGCGCGGTCGGGGGGCGTCGGTAGTAACTGGGAGGTCGAAGGCGAATGGGCCGGAGTCGGGTCAGGCGGCTGGTAGTCCTTCTGGTGGCGGCCGGGACGACCGCTGGAACTGCCCTGGCGGCGGGGTCTGCGGCGGCCGCAGGCCATGGCGGTGCCGCGCGGGCTGGCAACCCCGCTGGTGCCGAGATAACGGCGAATAATGTTCGCCTGCTGAACGGGCCGCCAGTGACCCCGGCGCAGGTGGCACAGGCCCGCCAGCAGGCCGCGAACGTCCCGGTCGGCGACGCCGCGGCCTGGAAGTTCGTCGGTCCGACCAACGTCGGTGGCCGCGTGGTCGATCTTGCGGTGGACCCGACGACAACGCCGAGCACGATTTACGCCGCGGTCGCCAGCGGCGGGGTCATGAAAAGCACCGACGGCGGAATGACCTGGACGCCGGCGTGGCCGGCTTCGAATGTGCAGGTGATGGGGGCGCTGGCGCGCGGCTCGAACGGCACGCTGTGGGCTGGCACCGGCGAGGCGAACCCGTCCGGCGGCGGCGACCAGTTCCTAACGGACGCGGCGCCGATGGGTAACGGCATCTACAAATCCACTGACGGCGGCCAGAGCTGGCAGTTGTCGGGGCTGCCGAACAGCGGGGCGTTCGGCCGGATCGCCGTCAACCCTGACAACCCGAACAACGTGTGGGCCGCTGCTTCCGGCTGGCTCGCCGTGACCTCAAGCCAGCGCGGGCTGTACCACACCACCGACGGCGGCGCGAGATGGGTACGATCGCTCGCA
>DATELR010000249.1:0-6061 GCA_035276345.1 Streptosporangiaceae bacterium
GCCGCCGCGGCGCCCCCACTGCTGCCGCCCGCGCTGCGGCTCAGGTCATAGGGGTTCCTGGTCGCCCCGAACACCCGGTTCACCGTGTGCGACCCGGCGCCGAATTCAGGCGTGTTGGTCTTGCCGAGGCAGATAGCGCCTGCTCCGGCCATTCGTGCAACGATCAGGTCATCTTGGTCAGGAACGTTGTCCGCGAAGGCGGGCGACCCGAAGGTGGTGCGCACGCCGGCGGTCTGAACAAGGTCCTTATGCGCTACCGGCAGGCCGTGCAGCAGCCCGAGGTCCTCCCCCCGCGCGACGGCGTCGTCTGCCGCTGCGGCCTTCTGCAGCGCCTGATCGAAGGTCCTGGTGACGATGGCGTTGACCGCGGGGTTGACTTCTTCGATCCGCTTGATGTGCGCGGCCACGACCTCGCGCGCCGAGACCTGCCTGGCCCGCAGCAGGTCGGCCACATCGACGGCGTCGCCGTCGCAGAGGTCGGACGACGGCATCAAGGACCTCCTAGTTCAGGCGGCGCTCGGCGGCCCAGCGGGTCAGCTGGTGCCTGGTTGAGAGCTGCAGCTTGCGCAGCACTGACGATACGTGGCTCTCAACCGTCTTTGCCGAGATGTACAGCTCTCGCCCGATCTCCTTGTACGTGTAACCCCGGGCGATCAACCGCAACACGTCGCGCTCGCGCGGCGTGAGCTGGTCAAGTTCGCTGTCGAACGCAGGACGCACCTGCTGTTCTGGCTGGGATGCGAATGCGTCGAGGACGAACCCGGCGAGGCGCGGCGAGAAGACCGCGTCGCCGGCCGCCACCCTGAAGATCGCGTCGACAAGCTCGGCGCCCGAAATCGTCTTGGTCACGTACCCTCGCGCACCTGACCTGATCACCGCGATGACGTCCTCAGGCGCGTCCGAAGCGCTCAGCGCTAGAAACCGGACCGCAGGGTGTGTGCTTGTTATCGCCAAAACGACATCTTGCCCGCCGCCGCCCGGCAAGTGGACATCCAGCAGCACGACGTCAGGCTCCTTCGCCGCGATGGCCGCGATCGCCGGCTGGACGTCCTCCGCCTCGCCGATGACGTCGACCTGGTCGCCTAGCTCGGAGCGCACGCCGGAACGGAAGAGCCCGTGGTCGTCCACGATGAAGACCGTCGGCTTGCCGCCGGCGTCGCTGCTGGCAGCCGCGCCGCTCATGTTGCCGGGCTTGGCTCGCGCTGACCCGCCGTCCGCGGCATGGTCAGCACCACCTCGGTGCCCTCGCCGAGCGTGCTGCGGATTGTGGCAGAGCCACCGCGGCGTTCCATCCTGGCCTTGATCGACTCGGCCAGGCCCTTGCGGTCGGCTGGTACCGCGGCTGGGTCGAATCCTCGGCCGCGGTCCCTCACATAGACGGAGACGGCGGTCGGCTCGACCTCGGCGAACAGCGACACGCCGCTGGCCCCTGACCACTTGGCGGCGTTGACCGTCGCCTCGCGGGCGGCCGCGAGCAGCGCGCCGAGGTCGTCGTCGAGCTGGCACTCGCCAACGCTGATGGCCTCGACGACGATGCCGTGCTGCGCCTCGATCTCCTGCTGGATGAGCCTGATCCCGTCGGCGACAGTGATCGCCCGGCCGTCCAGGGAGCCTGGTGCCTTGCCGTCAAACAGCCAAGAACGCAGCTCGCGTTCCTGCGCCCTGGCGAGACTGACGACCTGATGCGGGTCGTCGGCGCGGCGCTGGATGAGCGCGAGCGTCTGCAGTACCGAGTCGTGCAACCGTGACGCCATCTCGGCACGCTCCTCGGCGCGGATCCTTGCTTGCCGCTCGGCGAACTGGTCTCGGACGATTCGCATCCACCACGGTCCCAGCAGTAGCACGATCGCGACGAGCAGCAGCGCAACGCCGGTGAGCGGCCACGCGACCTTCGCGGTGATGCGCTCGTGGAACAGGACAACCGCACCGCTGATCAGCAGCACCCCAGCGAGGATGACGCGGAGCCAGAACGCCGATCGCCGCCCGCCTGGGGACAGACCCAGGACCGGCTCGGCCACCTGACGGAGCAACCTTTGCTCGTCGCGGGTGGCGTTCCGCCAGATCAGCACCAGGCCGGCGAGGGCCACGACGGGCGGCCAGGATAGTGACCCGAGCCAGCCGACGTGCAGCAGCGAGGCGATCATCAGGATCAGGGTGAGCAGTGAAGCAGCGCCAGCGGCCAGCGCGATACCCCGCCGGTCGGCGAGCGCCCGGCTCGCGATGTTGGTGTCTTCGCCGGCCGCGGGAATGAAAAGCCACGCGAGGACGTACACCGCCGCGCCGAAGCCGCCGGCCAGCGAGCTGCACACGAAGGCGGTACGGAAGATGTTGGGGCCGAGTCCGGTTCGCGCGCTGAGCGCACCTGCGACGCCGCCGACCATCCGTCCCTGCTGCGGCCGCCGGAGCGCACGGCCAGGCTTCCTCATCGCCCAGCCTCCGCGCAGATGCGACTGCCAACCTGAGCAGCCATGATCAACGGCGGGCGGCGTGTCCTGCTGGCCCGGTTTCGGCGTCCCCAAGGTCGGTGTGGTTCCCGCGTTCGGAGCCCCGCCGTTAGGGGATGCGCCGTTAGGCGACCCTGCGCTCGCCGACCCTGCCTTAGTCAGCGGCATGGTCGGCAGCGGGTTAGTAGGCGGGGCAGAACTGTGCGGCTGCTCGTTCACCCTTCCATCATCGCGCCTGATCGGCCGTGCTGCTATCAGGGAAGCCCCGGATCCGGGTCGCAGGCGATCGGGGTCTAATCAGGGTTCTTCCCGATGGCCTCTTCATATCGCGAGACGCAGGCTTGAGCCATGAACACCACAGATGCTCACTCAGAGTCCCACCTCGAGGCCGAGACCGTTGGCGACAGCGGCCACGGCGACCAGACCACGAGCAGCGGCAGCACCGGCAGCGCCGGATCGCCGTGGAGCACGCACCAGGGCGGGCAAAGCCTGCCTGACCTGCGCGAGCTTCGCCGGCCGGTCAACGACCGGATGCTCGCTGGGGTCGCCTCTGGCATCGCGCGCTACCTCGACGTCGACGTCAACCTGGTCAGGATCGCGTTCGTCGTTCTCGCCTTCGTCGGCGGCGCGGCGCTGCCGCTCTACATAGCGGGCTGGCTGCTGATCCCAGAGGAAGGCGCCGCGCGCTCCATTGCTGGCGACGTCTTCAGCTCGGTCGAGAACCGGTCGCGTTAAGTGTCAGGAAAGTCCCAGGAGGACACCAACATGTCACCGCAATCGAGCCCACCGTGGATGAGCAACCCGCCGTGGTCGAACGTGTACCAGTCCCGCCGTCGCGGGACGAACCCCGACCTGCGGGTCTCGGACGCCGAGCGGGCAGACGTGGCCGACCGCCTCTCCAAGCATTACGGCGAAGGCCGGCTCGACCAGGCCGAGTTCAACGAGCGGATGGAGAGGGCGATGAGCGCCAAGACCGTTGGCGACTTCGCCGGGTTGTTCTCCGATCTGCCCGAGCTAACCGAACCAGGCCAGAACGTGCAAAACGCACACAGCCAACCAGTACCAGCAAAGCGATCGAATTGTAGGAGTCTAATGTCCCGGATCTTGATGCTCATCCTCATCATCGTGGCTGCGGCCATCCTCGGCCACGCACTGATGCACTCGTTCTTCCCGTGGCTGCTGCTAGCCGTGGCGGTGTTCCTGTGGATGCGCTATAACCCCAGGCGGCACCAGCACAACCACAACCAAAACAACACATAGCCATGAAAGGGCCGATGCGGCCGTCCGGAGCGAGCGCTCCCGGGCGGCCGCACTGCTATGCGCGCTCTGCCACCCACCGATGAACCCCCGGTGGCGCTGCACGCCAAGTTCAGGCCCGCCGCTGAACCCCTGGCGGGCCAATAGCACCACCAGGTGCCCACCGGTGGTGTCCCCCCTCGCCTGATAGGGCCAGCAAGGGTTCAGCGATGGGGTGGAGTCCCCGGTCTGGCTTAGAGTGTGGCCGCATGCGGGTGGTGATCGCTGGCGCTGGGTTCGCGGGGCTGATGGCCGCCGACCGGATCTCGCGATCCGGCCACGAGGTGATCATCCTTGAGGCGCGCGACCGGGTTGGTGGCCGCGTCTGGTCCGCTGAGCTGGTTCCCGGCGACCCGCGCACCGTGATCGAACGCGGCGCTGAGTTCGTCCTGGACGGCTACGACGTTATGCGGATGCTGCTGTCCGATCTGGGCCTGGATCTCGCTGACACGAGCATGTCCTACTACGAACGTGAACCTCGGGGCGGCAAGGCATCGGTCACTCATCGCGAAGTTGCCGAGTGCGCGCAGGTCATCGCCGCCGTCGCCGCCGACGCGCCGCCTGAGATGTCGCTCGCCGAGGCGGCGGCATCCTGGCACGGGTCTCCGGTCGCACTGGCCGCCTTCCTGTCCAGGGTCACGGTCACCAACGGCATCAGCGAGGACCATATGTCCGCCGCTTCGGTCGTGGGAATCGCCTCTGACTTGGCATGGCGCCCAACATGGCGGGTCGCAGGCGGCGCACAGCAGCTCGCGGCAGGCCTCGCCGCGCGCCTCGGTTCGGCCGTTCACCGCAGCACTCCGGCCAGGTCGATCGAGCATGATGAGGACACCGTTCTGGTCCGCACCGACAGCGGGGAGGTTGCGGCCGACGCGGTCATCGCCGCCGTGCCGATGGCGGTGCTCCGGCAGCTGCTGTTCTCACCTGAGCTGCCCGGCTACCTGCGCTCCGCGTGGCAGCGAGCAGGCCTCGCCCACAACGCCAAACTGCATCTTCCGCTCACCGCTCCCGCGGCGGCGTCCGCGGTCCAGAGCGTGCCAGGACGGTACTGGACCTGGACGGCGACAGACGGCTCAGGCCAGGTTCAGCCCGTATTGCATGCTTTCGCCGGAACCGAGGAGGGCCTCGCGGCGCTCAAGGTCACCGACGGCCCGGACGCCTGGACGCGGGACGCAAGAGCGCTTCGGCCCGAGCTGTCGGTCGACTCCGGCCGGGCACTGCTCACCACCTGGAACGACGACCCATGGGCAGGCGAGTCCTACACGGCATTGACCGTCGACCGGGCAGCCGGCGATGACCACCTCATCGCCGCACCGGTCGGCCGGGTGCACTTCGCTGGCGAGCACACCGCAGGCTCATGGGCTGGGCTGATGGAGGGCGCGCTCCGCTCCGGCGTCCGCGCCGCCGATGAAGTCCTGGCCCGCTGGGCGTGACGGCTCGGCGTCACGGTGCGTTCTCCGGCTCGGGCCGCCAGTAGACGGAGTTGACCCAGATGCTCGCCAGGGTGTCGATGGCCCGTTCGTCGTCGAACTGGACCGCGACCCGCTCGCCGCCCTGGCCGAGCCAGATGTAGCTGAAGTGCTCGAGCATCGCCGATAGCGCCGATGCCGTTAGGACCGGGTCGACGCCCGGGCAGAACCCCTCGGACTGCGCCTGCCTGATCTGCCGGGCGATCCTTGCCACTGCTTCGGCCCTGATGTCGAGCCAGCGATCGAGGAACTCGGAGTCCAGCATCGCCGCCTGGAACACGCCGATCAGCTCGCCGCGGCGCTTGGCATAGGTACGCCAGAAGCCGGCGACGGCCTCGCGGAGCGCCTCCTGCCTGGTCAGGCCGCTGCGATAAGGCAGCACCGCCATTTGCGTCGCCTCGGCGTGAAACTCCTCGGCCAGCGCGATCAGCAGGTCTGCCTTGGTGTCGTAGTAGTTGTAGAACGACGCCACGGACTTGCCTGCCTCGGCCGCGATGTCACTGATCTTCGCGTTCAGGTACCCATCGCGCGCGAACACCGTCCGGGCCGCGTCGCGGAAGGCCTCGTCGGTCTCGCGCCCCTTGCGAGTCGCTCGCTCTCCGCGGTCCTGGCGCTCCTCCCGGGCAGTCACCCGAGGTCGCGCGATGGTGTGCCGCCTCACGGGCGCCCCGCAGCCCGGGTCACGAAACCCGCCGGTCCTGACCAGCCCAGAACGGCTCGCGCGAGCCGCTCCCGGCACCACCCGATGAGCTCGGCAGCCTGCGGCTGCGCGCCGGGCACCGCGATCACCACGGCGTGCACGCTCTCGCCCCAGGTGGCATCGGGAATCCCGATGACGGCGGCATCCGCGAC
>DATELR010000250.1:0-13268 GCA_035276345.1 Streptosporangiaceae bacterium
CGATACCCCCGCTGAGGGCGCTAATAGTCGGAGTAGTAAGCGACCCCACGGCGCCGGACTCGAGGTTGCCGAGCTCGCCGCCTCCAGCTCCGACCACATAGTCCGCTGCTAGCACCCGGCCGCGGAAGGCGTCAGGCGTCACCGACTGGACGATGGCTGACCTGAACACCACGGTAAACGTGTCCGCGGCTCCGGCGATCGCGAGCAGGCTCAGCGTCAGCCAGAGGCTCTGCGCGACCGCGAATCCCGCGAACGCGCCTCCCCAGATAGCAGCGGAGACGAGCATCGCGAGCCCTTGCCTGCGGACATGGCCGACGGGACCGGAGAACACCGCGCTGACCAGGCCGCCGAGCCCGATTGCCGCGGTAAAGAGCCCGAGCGTCGACGGCCGTCCGCCGAACCGCTCGGCATTGATCGCCGGGAAGAGCGCCAGCGGCAGCCCGAACACGGTCGCGTTCAAGTCGGTCAGAAACGCTCCCGCGAGGATCCGGCTGCGACCGATGAAGCCGACGCCCTCGGCAACTGCTCGCGGCCCGGGCCTTGATGCCTGATCCGCCGGCCGCGTTGCTGACGGCAGGCCTGCCAGCCCGTACAGCGAGCCCGCAAAACTCACCGTGTCGATCAGGTAGCACGTGCGAAGGCCGCCTGCAGCGGCGGTGACCACGCCGGCCAGCGCCGGGCCTGCGATGAGCATGACCTGAAAGGTGAGCCGGTTCAGCGCGATTCCTGCAGGCAGCAAGCCGGGCGGCAGCAGCTGCGGCAGGAACGTCTGCCTCGCAGGCATGTTGACGGCGCCCAGGCTCGCCTGGAGCGCGACGAGGCCGTAGATCAGCCAGAGATGACTCAGCCCGGCGAATGCTTGCACGGTCAGCGCGGCAGACACGACGGCCAGGCAGCTCGTCGTGGTCAGGACGAGCTTGCGCCGGTCCACCGCGTCCGCGAGCGAGCCGCCTAGCAGTCCGACCGTCAGCGTCGGCACGACGCGCGCGATGCCGAGCGCGCCGACCGCGAACGGTGACCGTGTGATCTCGTAGACCTGCAGCGTCACGGCGAACATGGTCATCGAGCTGCCGACTGCCGATAGCGTCGAACCGCCGAGCAGCCGCCGGAATCGCGGCGACTCGCGCAGCGGGGTGAGATCGATCAGCAGGCGTTTCTTCCTCGCCAAAAGGGACTCCTTTCCAGCGGGCAACGCGAGGCGCAATCGGATCGGCGGGAACGCGTTAGGACCGGGCGTTGAGTGCTGTGCTGAACTCCGGATGGTCGGCTGCCCATGCCGTCCCCGTCATTCGCTCCCTGAAGGGTTTCCGCTGTAGCGCTGCGGCGATAGCGGGAACAAGTTCGCTCAGCGGAAATGGCAGTTCCGCATCGAGTTGCCCGGCCGCCGCTTCAGTGGCGTCCCACTCGGCCTGGATGGCCGGGAGCGCCTGCCTGGTCCGGTCGGCCAGGTGCACCACCCGCTGGCGGGCGTCGCTGCCGGGGACCAGTGTGACGAATCCGCGCCTGTTCATTTCTGCCACCGTCTGGCTGGCGGCCGAGTGAGTCACGGACACGGCGCGGGCGAGTTCGCGGATCGGCAGCGGCCCGAGCGCCACCAGGGCGCGCACGATCGGGCTGAACCTGGGGCGATAGTCCGGCAAGCCGAGGTCGGCAAGGACGCCGGAGATGTCGTTCTCCATCAGATCGAGCACGTGCCGCAGCTGGGTACCGAGCCCGGTGAAGGCACCTGGCTGCGCGGAGGTCACGAGGTAAATATAACAGTGCTGTTGTAATCTGCCGGCAGAAGGGCCGATTCAGCTCCCGACAACCACGAACTGTAGTAGCGTGACTACCGAACGCTCACAAAGGGGGAGGATCATGACCGACCGGGAGACCTTCATCGTGAAGGTAACCGACGTCCAGGGCCGCGATCTGTTTACGGGGAGCATCCAGGCGGCGACGTATCACCGTGCGTTGCGGATCGCGTGGTCAGAGACGAGCGACGACCGGCCATTGTGGTCGGGCGTGACCGCGGACGCCGCGCCGGCCGGCGGTAGCGCAGCCTGACTCGTTATCGCGCCTGGACGTTGAACCCCAGGCTGCCGAGCACCCGGACGGCGCCGCTCTTGCCGCCTTCGAAGTCACCGGAGGCAAGGCGCTTGCCGGTGGCGAACTCATATGCCGTTCCGAGGATCGCCTTGGGTGGGTAGCGGCGTTCCTCCCAGACCAAGTCATAGGTCGTAGTAGGTGCGAATCCATGCACCGAGAAGAACTTGTCCGGCCCCAGCTTGTCGTACTCCTTTATCGCACGCCGTACGTCAGAACTGCTCACGCGGTCCCACGTCACTGTCATTGTTCCCTCCCATGATCGTTTCCCTGCCTACATGTCCAGGACGATGTCGGTGCGCGGGCGGGTGCAGCAGATGAGCACCTGACCGTCGGGCGGTGGTTCCAGCGGGTCTGGCGAGTACGTGATGTCGCCGGAGAGCAAGGTCGTGACACAGGTGTGGCATACCCCGGTGCGGCAGCTCCAGCGGGTAGGCACATCGCAAGCGTCGGCGAGATTGAGAACATTGCCGCGCTCGGGATCGAACGGCACCGAGATGCCGCTGCGGGCGAAGGTCACGAGAGGTCCGGTTCCGGCAGGTCCGTCCGGCTGGTGGGGCGGTCGGATGGCATGCGCGGTGAGCCCTGGATTCTCCGACGGCAAAGCGCCGAATAGCTCGGTGTGGATGCGAGCCGGGCTGATTCCGACGGTGTTGAGGGCTGCCTGCATCTCGGCCATGAACGAGGACGGCCCGCAGATGTAGGCGCTCGCCTCAGCCGGGACGGCCAGGGCGCTGAGCTTGTCAGCAGTGAGATGACCCGCCTCAGCGTGCGCTCGGCGTAGCTCGGCTGGCGTAGCGGCGCTGTAGAAGATGTGTTCGCTGGCGTGCGGCAGCGACGAGAGCAGGCCGTGCGCCTCGGCGGCGAGTGCGTGCTCGCGAGGTCCGTGCGCACCATGAAGCCACCAGATCTCACGGTCGCTGCGGCGCGCCGCGAGTTCGTGCAGCATTGACAGCACAGGTGTCACGCCGATCCCGGCCGAGATGAGCAGGACGGGCCTGGTGTCCTGGCTCAGGACGAATTCGCCACGGGGCGCGGCGACGTCGAGCACAACACCCGCGCGCAGCCCGCCGGTGAGGTAGCCGCTGGCGGCACCATGCGGTTCATGCTTGACGCTGATCCGGTAGGCGCTTGCGCCTGGTGCGGAAGAAAGCGAGTAGCTGCGCACGGGCGCGGGCCTGGCAGCGCCCGGGATCCGGAAAGTCAGGTACTGGCCAGCCTGTGCGGCGGGCAGCGGGCGCTTGTCCGCCGCGGCCAGGTAGATGGACGCTACGTCGGCGGTCTCGTGCACCACCTTCGTCACGCGAAGCTGCCGGAAACCTGCCCAGGCTGGTTCGGCGGGCGGAGCCGACCCGGTACTGGCGGCGGCCGCGTCCGGGCCGTCCGGTGCAGCCAGCAAGTCGCGAAACGAGTCCTGCCAGCCGGGGCTCAGCGCCGGGATGTCGGTGGCGTCACGCAGCCTCGCGAGGTCGCGACCGGGCAGATACAGCAGCGCGTCCGCCTCGGCGACCGCAAGCGCATGCGGGCCGCTCCGGGTTTTGACGATCTGATCGCCGGCTTCAATCAGCCCCTCCCGGATAACCCGCATGTAAAAGCCGGGCCGGTGATGGCTGACCAGCAGCGCGGCCATCTGAGGTTCGCCAAGCCGCAGCCCGACGCGGTAGCAGGTGACCCGCGGTTGAGTAACTTCGAACTCGGCCTCGCCAATCCGGTACCGGTCACCGATGCACACGTGATCGTCGGGCAGGCCGTCGACGGTCAGGTTCTCCCCGAACTGGCCGTAGCTGAAGTCGTCTCTGCCGAAATGACGCTGCCAGTGCCGATACGATGCGATCTGGTAAACCAGCACGGCTCGCTGCTCACCGCCATGCCCTTTCAGATCGCCCTGACCGTCGCCGTCGATGTTGAGCCGCCGCACCATCTGCGGCCCGTCCACAGGGGATTTCCAGATGCCAGTGTGAACGGTCTTGCCCTGCCAGGCCACGTCCTTCGGCATCCCGACGTTAACCGACAGCAACACCGGCGAGCCGTTGCCGGACTCGTGCGAGAGCCCTGTTGCCGCGTCCGGATTGATGCCGCTCATGCCTGCCCGTCCCGTGCTGGCTCATCGAGGTAAATTCCCGCCCAAGGAGACCATGCCCCGGATCCGCCGGACGTCCCGCATGCTGCCAGATCCGGCGCGAGCCGCGTCAGGGCAGGCTGAGCTGCGCGTCCAGCCGCAGATATTCGCCGTACCGCCTGGCGGCCTCGTGGAGGGCATCGATCTGCCCGGCGGTCAGAGCCTGGTAGGGCTGCAGGTCAAACCGCACCTGGTCAGTGCCGACTGTGCGTCTCATGGACGCGATGAGCTGCGCGTCGAACAGGGCCATTCCGGTAGCGGACTCCCGTACGCGCGGCACATCGCCGGCGGCGTCGAGTACCCAGCGCGAGTCCTGGTAGCCGCGGTACGTCTCGTCGAGGATCTGCAGCAGGTGGCCAGCGGGCTGCTGCGGTCCTGCGGGGGCTTCGCCCGGAGCATGCCAGAAGGTGCGCCCGTCATGCTCGAAGAAGTCGAGCCGGTCACGAACCTGCCGCAGGCCGCTCCGCACATCGGTGAGGGTGAGACTGGCCCAGTAGGCCAGGTCGCGCTCGGTCGCGGGCCCGTGCCCGGTGAAGTAGCGCAACGCGAGTTCGGCGAGGGCCTCGTCGCGGCCCAGCCGGCGCGCCGTTGGCACGCGCTCGCTCATGATCGCGTAGGTGTGCTCGCCGTTTACGACCTGTCCGCTGCAGATCAGGCCGTCCAGCTCGGCATGGGCCAGCAAGATCATCAGAAGCTGCCCGCTGCCGCCGACGCCGCGCTGGAGCAGTTCGTCCGCCAGTTGCGAGCGGGTTAGCTGCCGCCGAGCCTCCAGCGCTGCCATGACCGCACCGACCGACTGAGCGATGGAACGCTCGTCGAGGCCGTGAGCAATGCGGAGCTGCTGGCTGGTGAGCCGCCGCACCCGCGGCGCGGTCAGCTCGAGCAGCCATCCGATGTCCTCGGCCCGCGCGAAGTGCCAGGTGGGCCGCAGCACGTGCGTGCGCACAACGGTGCCGTCGTCAAGGAGCCTGGCCAGATCGAAGCGATCGGGATTCTGCGTGCGCGAGGCCACTGCCCAGGCCGCCTGGCCGGGGTTCTCTGCCTGCACGGCCAGCAGCGTCCCGACCACTTCGCCTGCGGACGCGGCATGCGGCGGCACCAGCCGCTGATTTCGCAATCGCCACCGGGCAATGTCTTGGTCGCGCACCGTGCGAGCTCCCGTCAGCGGACCTTCCGTCCGCCCGCATAGACCGCGCGGATATTGGCCTTCAGGCACCCGAGCTCGTACGGGTCACCCGCCAGCACGATGAGGTCCGCACGCTTGCCTGGCATGATCGTGCCGGTTTCCTCACCGATCCCCATGAGCGCGGCGGCCGATTGCGTGGTCGCCGTCAGCACCTGTGCCGGCGTCATCCCGCCCGCGGCCATCAGCGGTAGCTCATCGAGGTTGCTTCCGTGCGGCCCCACGCCGCAGTCGGTTCCCATGGCGATCTTGACTCCGGCGGCTACGGCGCGCGCGAACGAACTGGCGTGCGCGGCGATCACAGCCCGGGCTTTCGCCAGCACTCCATCCGGCAGCTGGCTGCCCTCGCTCGCCGCGTTCACTACGGCATGCGGCGCCACGAGGGTCGGGACAAGCCAGGCCCCGCTGCTGAGCATCAGGTCGATCGCCTCGTCATCGAGATAGATCCCATGCTCGATCGATCTGACCCCCGCTCGGAGGGCGTTCTTGATCCCGTCGGTCGCCTGGGCGTGTGCCATCACCGGCAGGCCGGCCGCCGTAGCCTCGGCGACCAGCGCGTCGAGTTCGTCGGGCCTGAACTGGGCATGCTTCGGGCTGTCGCGTGGCGACAGCACGCCGCCCGAGGTGTGCACCTTGATCACGTTGGCGCCCGAGCGGATGATCTCGCGCACCCGTTTGCGTACCTCCTCGGGTCCGTCGACCAGACCGGGGGGCCGTCCAGGATGCGGCAACATGAGGAACGTCCTCATGCCAGACGGCAGCCAGCCGTCGCCGTGGCCTCCGGTCTGGCTTAGCGCGCTGATCGCGATCTGCATCCGGGGCCCGTCGATCAGGCCGTCTTCGACGGCGCGCTGCACGCCAAGATCCGCTCCGCCCGCATCGCGCACCGTCGTGATGCCGCAATCCAGCGTCGCCGCGAGGTTCTGTGCTGCCTGGTAGAACTGGTAGGAGAACGGCCGTTGCAGCCGTCGTACCAGGTCGATCCCCGACACCATCACGTGCACGTGGCAGTCGAAGAAGCCGGGCAGCACGGTCATGCCGCTGACATCGACCTGCTCGTCTGCGTCCAGTCCGGTCCCGACGTCGACGATCTTTCCGTCCGAGATCACGACGTCCGCGTCGGCGATCGCGCTGCCCGTACCGTCAAAGACACGCCCGCCGCTCAGGACCGTCCTCGCCATTGGCCGCCTCCATGCCTGTGAGGTTTGTTCAGGCTGCACATGCTGCGCGCTCAATGTCATTATTGTGCATTTTGCGCCAAGAGGCTGCTCGGGTTACGTCGAAGGCGGGGCGTCAGTAGCGCAGGCGCCCGACGCACATCACCTCGCTGACGGGGCGGCGATGCTCGGCAACCTCGCCGCCGTTGGGATTGCTGCCGTCGCTGGCCGAGGTGTTGCCGTCGATGGTGTGGATCAGGCCGCCTTTGGTCCTGCCCACGACGAGACCGATGTGCTTGAAGCTAAAGGTCGCGACGTCGCCCGGCCTGGCGTCGTTCACGCTGACAGCGCGCTCGAATCCGTTCCGCCCTGCCGTGGCGTCCTCGTTGATGTACTCGTGATAGCCGAGTCTGATCGGGTCGGGAACCTTGGCGCCGCCCTTCTTGACGACGGCGAAGGCGACGAAACAGCCGCACCAGAACACCGGGCCGCCATAGCCGGTGAACGTGATCCAGTCCTGGACCGGGTGCCCCCAGTTCGAGTCTGGGGGGTTCTCGTGTACGCCGATCTTCGAGCGGGCCCACCTGACCGCGACCCTGGCCCCCGACTTGCGGGCCTCGAAGCGGCGTTTCAGTTCCGGCGCCCTGGCCGCCGCACGCTCGCGCTGCGCCGCGTTGAGTTTCGACGGATCCCTGATCAGCTCCTGGGTTAGCTGGACGATGCTCCCCGCCTTGATGACAGAGCAGTCCGCTTCGGACAGTCCGAGCGCGAAAGCGACGCGTCCGCAGGCGCTGATGGTGTGCGGGCCGAGCTGGCGGTCCTTGGTCAGGTCAGCCTCGGTGAACGGGAGCTCACGTGCTCGGTTGTTGATCGCCCGCTGCAACGCGAAGATGTCTGGTCCCTCCGTGTAAGGGGAGGTCAGAATCAGGTCGCGGTGAACCTCGGCATCGCCGGGCGGCGCGGCGCCGTTGCCGCCGAGCGCTCTGTTGATCCTGGATTGCCAGGCAGCGCGCAGGGCAAGCACCGAATCTGCGTAACGCATGTTCGGGTTTGCTTCGCCGCCGTTGTAGGCCCCGATGCCTTCGCGCTCGTGATGCCGCTCGATCAGGTCGTGCAGGAACCTGAATCCGACCCGGCACTGCGCGTCAACAGTGTGCGCGCCGCCCTCGGATTCGGCCTGCTTGATGAGGCCGATCGACGTGAGCTGGGTCAGCCCGACGCCATTCGACACGCCGCCGCTGTCGACGAGACTGATCAGTTCCTGTACACGCTCGTGGGTGACGTCCTGATGGCACCAGGGCGCCGAGTTCCTGCGGTGACCGCTGTCGCAGCCGAAGATGTTCCTGAACCCCGACTCCTGCTCAACCAGCGCAAGCGCCAGTGCGAGCTGGACTCCGGCACGTCGTGCCTCGGACACAATCGCGGGGCCGAACGAGAAGCCCTCGTCCTTGACCATCTGGATCAGCTTGTGCTCGTCAGATCTCAGCGCTGTCATCGTCTCAGGTCCCCCCATACGCTCCAGCGTGGTCAACGCACGCAGACGAACACGGAACGGTTGCTCGTGCCGAATCTTCTCTCTGTAGCTGATTGGGCACAGAAGGTCAAGTAACGGCGAGGAAACCGTAACCTGAAAGTAAGCCGAACGGACGGTAATGGGATCGGATCGCCTGTCTGGGCGCGCTCAGTGAATCATTGCGAGCGAGGCCCGGCCGGCCAGGCCGACGCCGACACAGAGCACCAAAACGGCCGTGCCGGCCGGCGCCAGCGCCGCGACCCTGGCGAGCGTCCGGCGCGGACGCGACATCCAGCGATCGCGAACCCTTACCAGCACCAGCCCGGCTGCGGTGAGCGTGGCGGCCATCCCGACTCCGTATGCGACCACGAGCAGTACGCCGAAGGCGGTACGCCCGAGACCAACCGCGCCGAGCAGCACGATCAGGGCAGACGGGCTCGGGACCAGCCCGCCGGCGACCCCCATCCCGACAAGGCTCAGGCGCCGCGCAGGAGATCGCCGTCCGTGCACGTGGTCGTTGTCGTGCCCGTGCCCATGTGTGTGGCCGGGCTGGTGCTCGTGGTAATGGTCATGCTCTGGACCGCGCCTTCGGAGGACGCTGATAAGCATGGCGACACCCACAGCGGCAACAAGGACTCCGCTCGCGATCCCCAGCCACGAGAGCACAACGTCGCCGGCCACGCTGGCGGTAGCGGTCAGCAGCAAGCCAAGTACGAGCACGCCGCCGGTGTGAGTGAGCGTCACGATCGCACCGACGGTCACTGCGTCGCGCGGACGGCCGCGCCGGCCCGCGATATACGCCGCCATCACCGTCTTTCCATGCCCGGGCAGCGCGGCGTGCGCCGCTCCGAGCACAAGCGCGAGCAGGATGGCGAGCGCGCCGACCAGCGGCGTGAGGTGCCCGCCCACCAGTGCTTCCAGCTTGCGGTCTGCCTGCGCGACCCACCGGCTCACCGGGTCGCCTCCGCTGACGTGAACGCTCGCGCCGGCGCCAGCCGCGTTTCCTGGCTTGACGTGCAAGAGCGCGGAGAGCTGATTCAGCGGCGAGCCGAGCAAATCGGTGGGATACGACAACAGCGAGTGGCTGACCGACCGAACCGGGACCGGCGAATGCAGGATCCGGACGTCATGCCCGGCAGCAGTGATCTCCCGCCAGCCCACCCGGTCGGCCTCGTACGTGTTGACCACATCCACGACCGCTGGTTGCGTCAGGCGCGCCGGTGCAACCAGGTCGCACGAGATCCGGCTGGTGTGCAGGCCGGCGCTGCCGGGGCGGTAGCGGAAGCCATCAGGCCGCACCGTCCACCGGACACGATCGCCGGCCACCCGCACCGCAACCTGCCCCTCCAGCGCGTCGCAGACCCGGCTGTTGTAAGCCGCAGCTTCTGCAGTGCTGACGGCGCCGTCGCCGTTGGCGTCCACCGCCGAACGGTCCTGCAACGTCGGCAGCTCGGCAAGGTCAACGATTGCCTTCACGGCGATCCGGTCTGGATACAGATTGACCGCGAGCGCCTGGTTCACCGAGAAATTGCCGAGGGGATGCGCCGGGCGCCCGGGGTGCGCAGGCTGCGCCCAGGCGGCGCTGACCGGCAGCGCAATGATGGCGGCGATCGCGCCCATGGTGACCAGCCCGATGCTGGCGAGTCTCCTCATCGCGCGGCGAGCCGCTTCAGAGCCGCCGCGGCTGCCGGAGCGTCCAGCGGCGAGAACTGCGGGTTCAGGGCAAGAGCCGCGCTCAGATCACGACGTGCACTGGCGCTATCGCCGAGCGAGAGCTCGATCATTCCCAGGTGGAACAGGTACCCGGGGTTGCGCGAACCGAGCCTGTCGGCCTTGCGCGCGAAATAGATCGCCTTCGCGTCCGCGCCACTGCTATGCAGCGCCCAGCTGAGCGTGTCGGCTACGTCCGCGAAGTGCCGACGAGACCATTCTCGCCAGGCGGCGAGCACCGCACGTTTCGGATATCCCTGGGCCAGCGCGAGCTGCGCGGCGCCCAGGTCATCCGTACCGCCGTTGGTCCTGAACAGGCGCAGCGCAGCGGCGGCTAGAGCCAGTTGCTGGTCAGCGCGGCCTGGCCGGCCAGCGGCGCGGAGCAGATTGGCGTACTCCATGAGGTAGCCAGGCGAGGGATACCGCGCCGTGAGCTGCGCGTAATCAGCGAGTGCCACGTCGGTCTGCCCTCGTGCTGCTGCAACCCTGGCTTCGCCGCCGAGCAGGGGAAGGTAAGCGGGATCGGCGATTCGGCCAGCGGCATACTCAGTCTCCGCGTCGTTGAGCCGTCCGGTACGCCAGGCGAGTTCGCCAAGCTGGTAGCGACAGAAGGCGACATCCGCCGGGTCCACCGCGTCGCCAAGCGCACGGCGCATCAGCGTCACGGCGCCGCGCAACCTGCCCTGCTGCTCGAGGTCATAGGAGGCGCGGGCGTAGGCCGCGAGGCCAGGTCTCAGGTCGAGCATGTGCTGGATGGCATCGGTCGCAGCGCTGGCGTTGCCGAGCTGGGTCTGCGCGTCGGCGAGGACGCCGTAGGCATCGGCCGAGTAGGGATCTGCGCGAAGGGCACGGCGGGCGAGATCCCGGGCGGTGGCGAACTCGTGGCGGGAGTTGGCGAGCGCTCCGAGCCCGACCAAGGCCGCGGGATTTCCGGCGGGGCGCAGTCTGAGGGAGCGGTGCAACGCGCCCTCCGCCTTGGGGTAGTAGGTGGGATCAGCGGTGACCCTGGCCTGCTCGATATATGCGGAACCGAGTGCGGCCCACGTCACGTAATCGCCAGGGAGCTCGCGCAGGTGATCCTGCGCGCGGGCGATACCAGCCGCGAGCTGGTCAGCCCTGGTTGCCGTCGCCGGCACAGCAGCGCGATGCGCCTGGGCGGCCGCCGGTGATGGGCCGTGGCGCAGACCGAACACCGTGCCCGCGCCCGTGAGCAGCGTCGCTGCCAGTACAACGATCAGGATCCGCAGTCGCATTGCGGTAGCTCCTTTGGTAGCCGGCCGGGAGCACGGGGCCGCAGCCCGCGTGCTCCCGGCACCGTGCGGAATTAGAGCTCGACCGTCGGCTCGCCTGAGCCGATTGCTGGCGACGGCGGTGGTGGGCATTGCCCCGCCGCCGCGACGATGGCGGGCGGGCGCCGGCGCATGACCCAGCCGACGATTAGCACGGCCGCAAGGGCGACCGCGACCGCTCCGATGGTTGCGATGATCACCGTGTCTGCGGTGACGCCCGGCGAGTACGCGGTCTGCTCCGTGCTGATGCTCTGCTCAGCAGGGGGAGTTGAACCGTGCCGCGCAGGCGCCGCGGCGGCTGGTGAAGCACTGCTGGCAGTTCCGCCGCCCTTGTTCACCGCACCCACGTTGGGCAGGGCGACGTACGGGAACGACTTGGCAAATGCGCGGTCGTTCGCGTTGACGCCATCGCCGGCCGCGAGCGCGGGAACCAGCTTGCCGGTCTGCGCCGCGCCCTCCAGCGCCTGCAGCTCGATGTCGACGACATCGTCGGTTAGCCGGCGTCCGTTCGGGAAGCCCTGCAGGTCACCGCCGAGCACGCCGAGCCGGTTCGGGTTCGCGGTCGGCTTGATCGACAAGTTGAGCCGCAGCATCTCCGACGGGCGGAAGGCAGCAGGGCTAACGTCGGCGTTGTTGAGCTGGGAGTTGAGATCAGCCTTGATCGGCCCGCCGGCCTTCTTGGTGATACCGGTCAGGAAGATCTCGACTAGGTCGTTACGCGGAATCGCCGGCGCCTTGATGCCGTAAATGCCCTGGATCAGCTTCGGCACCTCGGGGTCTTTGACCCTCGCGACCACCGGAGCAATAGAGGCGTCCTTCACCGGTGGCAGAGCGTTAAAGGCGTCCTTGAGATTGGCCGGGACGACAACCTCGTTCACCAGCGGGTTGCCGAGGCGGGAGACCTGGACCCATCCTCGCGTGGATGTCCCTGTCTTGCCGGTAATGCGAACTCGCGGCCGCTCGGCGGTGGACCAGATGCCGATATTCGGATTGCGCGCGGGGTCGCCGCCCAGCGCCACGTCCTTGAACGGCACCTGGATCGCGAGCGTGTTCACGTTGTAGCCCGCCAGCGTGTCCTGCCCGGTCTCCTTCAGGTTGCCGCCGTAGAGCAGGTCGAAGACGCGCAGATCCAGGAAGAACGGATCGTCGGCCTGGCCCGCGAAGATCTTCCAGCCACCCGCCAGCTTCGTCACCGCCTGGTTACGCAGCTTCGCGTAGTTCGGCATCGATGCAGGCCCGACACGTGAGGGTGCAACTGGCGCGTTGGCCACCCGGGTCTGGAACGGTTCGCCGTGGAAGGACGACTGCAGCGTGTACGTCTGACGGAACAGCAGGTTCGGGTCGGTGATCGAGGTGACCGGGCCGTTGTTGTACAGGAAGGTGCTGCCGCCGCGCTTGTCGACGTCGTGGAACTTCCAGCGGAACACGGCGTCCGGCTTTGCGTCGCCGTTGTTGTCGATGTTGATGTTGTATATCGCGTCCTTTGCGAATGGATAGAAGTTCGGTCCGCCGTTCGGCTCCTCAAACGGAATGAAGTTCGCCACGAATGTGACGTAGCCAGGGCGGTCCGGGCTGACGAACGCGTATACGTCGGTGTTGTCAACCGCAGGATCGGCCGCGATTAGCGGGGCCTCGCGATGGCTGGACGCGCGTGCGCCGGCAGGGCCCAGAATTGCGACCCCCGCGGCCAAGGCGAGCCCGAGCGCCGCGAGTGCCGCACCAGGGCGGCGTGTTCTCGTTGTGCGCATTGCTCCTCCGTGGGTGGGACTGTGCTCGCCTCTCTTCGGTCCCACCACACGGATGGATGGGGGAATGTGAGATTCCCCTCATTGACCAATCCGGGGCTTTGCATGTGTCGAATACGCCGATTGGCCCTTGAGCGCACCCCGGCACTCCATGATCCGCGCCAGCGCGAGATCGCCTGACCTGGCCCAGCTCAGGCGGCTGCGCGGGAGGCCTTGCGTCGCAGCTCGGCCAGCCCCCGATGGATACCAGGCTCGAGGATGTCGACGTCCGCCGCGGCGTTGGAATCGGCCGTAACTCCGAAGGAGAGCTCCTCGAGATACGAGAAGATCGCGATCGCGATCTGGACATTGTCCCCGATCGGAACGTACGGATGGGCCTGCAGCATCTTGCGCCCGAGCACATAGAGCGGGAAAGGAGGGCCCGGCACGTTCGTCGTCACCGTCTGAACCAAGGGCTGCGGGATCTG
>DATELR010000251.1:0-10515 GCA_035276345.1 Streptosporangiaceae bacterium
CCCTCGTTATCTCGCGGCTCGCAGTTGCGGAGTCCCGGGAGCCCGTACCCCGGCCCTTCGACACTGGCGGCGTCGCGCTGAGCGCCTGTGGTCTCCTGCTGCTGACTTTCGGGCTCGTTTACTCTGCCGACGCGAGCTGGCATTCGCCGGTGGTGGCGACCTGTGTCGTCGCGGGGGCCGCGATCCTGACGATTTTCTTCGTCTGGGAGCGCAGAACTGCGTTCCCCATGATCCCCGCGTCCTTGTTGCGTACCAGGAGCTTCGCCCGGGCCTCTGCCGTGTACCTTCTGGCTTACCTGGGCTTCTCGGGATTCATCTACTACGTCACGCTCTTCTTCCAGAATGTTGACGGATGGTCAGCGTTGCGGACCGGGCTGTCCTGGCTGTTGTTCTGCATCCCGTACTTTGCCGTCGCCCAGCTCGCGAGGCGGGTCCAGCGGTGGCTGTCCGTTGCCTCGGCCGTTGCGCTGGGATGCCTCATTGCTGCGGTGGGCGTGCTGGCCATGAGCCAGCTGACTACATCGACGCCTTTTGCCTTGCCAGCGGCCTGCTACGTCTTCGTCGGAGTGGGCTTCGCCCTGATGGTCCCGGCAGCTTCGACTGCGGCGATGGCGGAGGTCCCGCAGGGATCATCCGGGATCGGGTCAGGCCTGTTCAATGCCTGCCGGCAGGTCGGCACGGCGACCGGACTGGCCATCCTGGGATCTATCGGCGCCAGCGTGACCCTGGCTCTGTGGCACCATAAGGCCGCTTCCTTCGCGCCTGCCGCGCAGCGGCGGGCAGCACAGGTCGGGTCCCAGGTGGCCGGCGGGCAGGTCCACGCGGCTGCCGCACACGTAAGCCGGTTCGCCCTCGGCCCGGCGGTGGACTCATTTCTGCGCGGCTTCGAACTCGCCCTGCTTCTGGGGGGTGCGATCGTCGCTGTCGGCGGGATTATCGGGTTCCAGGGCCTGCGGCGCCTGCAGTTCCCGGTCTCCCCGGCGCGCCAAATGACCGAAGCTGGTGCCAGAAAATGAAGCAGCTCGCGGGGTCAGCGCGGCCCGAGCCGTGTCTGGCCGTCGAGCAACTCCCTGGCGATATCGAGGTGACCGGCATGCCGCGCGGTCTCCTCGATCATGTGCAGCACAACCCAGCGGACGTTTTCCGGTTCCATCTCCGGATCGCCGTGCTTGCCGCGTGGCGCCGCTGACAGCGGGGTCACCGCCAGTACCGCATCAGAGCGCGCGCACTGTTCCCGGTAGAAGCCGATGATCTCCGCGGACGGCTCGTCACTGACAAATGCCGCCGTCGGATCATAAGGAGTGTCATCGTCGCCAGGCGCGGGCTCGGGGACCTTGCCAGCGACAACGCCTTGGAACCAGTGCCATTCAGCACCGCCGAGGTGCTCGACTAGTCCGGCTGGCGTCCAGCCCGACGGCACGACCGACCGGTGCCAGGCATCCTCGTCCAGCCCCGCCACGATCGACAGCACCACGTCGCGTTGCGCGTGAAGAAAGGCCACCAGAGCCTGATCTTCGTTGTCGTCAAGCTGATGCGTGGTCATCGTGCATCCTCCGTGTACCTGTCGTGATGGTGCAGTTCGACGGATTCGTCCTGGCGGCCCAGCGGCGTCAGGTCGAGCCGGACGTCGTTTCCTGACAGCAAATCAGTGACCGGCCCATAGCCCGACCACGTATGCAGGACGGTGTCGCCGTCACGGAAGAAGACACTGACCCCGCCCTGCTCTCCGGGCCTGGCGAAGAACGGTTCGCCCATGTCGATCAGCTCCTGCGCGGTCCTGAAGTTGTATTCGACCGGCGCCACGTTCTCATCGTGCGTCACGTGGAAGTCGTAGTTGAAGTCGCTGCCATACGACGAGTACCACGGAAAGGTCCACCCCATCCGCTGCCGGAACGGCTCGATCTTGCTGATCGGCGCCCGGGAGACCGCCGCGAACGAGGTATTGCGGGCGTGCAGGTGAGCAAGCGTGCCGATGCTGTCTGCGATTAGCGAACACACTGGACAGCCCTCGTCCCAGTCAGGGTCGAACATGAAGTGCTGCACGATCAGCTGCGTCCGGCCATCGAAGAGATCCAGCAGGCTGGCTTTGCCCGCTGGGCCCTCGAAGATGTAGTCCTTCTCGATTCTTACGGCCGGCATCTCGCGACGCCGGCCGGCGATCTCCTGCAGGGTGCGGACGGCTTCCTCCTCCGCTGCCTGCAATTCCTTGCGCGCGGTCAGCCATTCGGCGGCGGAGACGACTTGAGGACTCATGGCAACCTCCGGATCCGGGTGGCTCCAGCTGCCACCACTAGCAGGTTGGACGGATGGCCTCTGCGGAACTCATCGATTCACGCCAGTACCTTTACAAGACCGACGGAAAGCCGAAGTACGTAAATAGCTCGGGAAACACGTAGCAGTGCAGGCCGGTGACGAGGCTGCCGTCGGTCTCCAGCACCTGAAGCGCCCAGGTGCGATAGCCGCCGCGGCCGTCCGGCCGGTACTGCGCCAAGGCGGCGCAACCGTTCGCCGCGGTGCGCAGCACCCTGGAGCCGCGGCATTCCGAGCCCGGTCCTTGCATCCACACCCGGATCTCGTCCTGGCCGCTCAGCCACAGGGGCAGCGGCGGCATCGAGTTCACCGCGTCGGCGCGCAGCAGCGCGGTCAGCCGCGGCACGTCGTAAGACTCGAAGGCCGCGACGTACTCATCCAGCATGGCGGGATCGGCGTGGTCGGCCTGCCCCGAGCTCGCCTCGCTGATGGAGGGCACCGCGGCGCGGGCACGTTGCAGGGCGCTGTTCGCCGAGGCCACCGTGGTACCTAGCAGGTCGGCCGTCTCGGCGGCTGAGTGCTGCAGCACATCGCGGAGGATAAGCGCGGCGCGCTGGCGCGGGGTCAGCCGCTGCAGGGCGGCCACGAACGCGAGCCTGACCGTCTCCTTGGACACCACCTGCTCGGCCGGATCGGCGTTGCCGTCCGCGAGCTTGGCGTCCGGGATAGGCAGCACCCACGTGCGCTCGTGCAGCGGCGCTGGGATCTGGGCGCCCTGCGCCCGCGTGGGCGGCTGGAGATCCATCGGCACGGTGCGGCGGCTCCGCTTGCGCAGCATGTCGATGCACACGTTCGTGGCAATCCGGTGCAACCAGGTGCGCAGGGACGACCGGCCTTCAAACCTGCCGAACTCCCGCCAGGCACGGACCATCGTGTCTTGCACCGCGTCTTCGGCGTCGAACGGCGAGCCGAGCATCCGGTAGCAGTACCCAGTTAGCTCACGGGTCAGCCGGTCGTACTCGGCGCGCTCGATTCCGCCGAAGATGGGAGGTGCCTCCGCTACCGGCTCAATCGTCATGCTCCGAGCGTATGGCCACACCTCGGCTGGCACGCCTTCGGAGCGTTACTCACCGCGAGAAATAACTAGTCGCATGCCAGTGGGAAGCTGAGGGGAAACTGGTGCATGCTGGGAGTATGGCAGGGAACAAGGCGGCCGCAGAGCTGACTGTCAGTCAGCCAGTGCCAGAGTCGGCTCCGAGTCTCCGCACGCCGTCCTCTGGTGACGGCGACAGGACTGCTGGCCTGGGGGATCTGAAGCCAGACAAACGCGAAACCCGAGCCGATCAGCGCGATGAAGTGGCGGATCAGCGGGAGCGCGTGGCCGATGAGCGTGAGCGCGCGGCGGACGAGCGCGACATGCACGCTGACGAGCGGGAGCGGGCGGCGGACCGCCGCGAAGCGGCGCAGGACAAGCGTGAGCGCGATGCCGACGAGCGCGAGCACGGACTTGACGAGCGCGGACGGATGCTGGGACTGTCCGGAGAATCTCCTGAGCAACGCATGCTGGAGACGATCGAGCGGGCGAGGGACTTGCTCGACCTCAGCAGGAAGAGGCTTGATCGTCAGGAAGATCGCGTGCGACGGGAGAAGGCAAGCCAATCGCGCCAGCAGGCAGAGATTGACCGGGCGTTGACCGAAGCCGCGCGCAGGTACGTTCCCGACCCGCGAGGGGCGATGGAGCGGGCCAAAGTTCTGCGCAAGCAGGCGGTCAGTGCGATTGAGCTGTTCGCGGCCAGCGAGGAAGAGGCTGCTTGCCTCCTTGAGCAACTAGCGGAGAGCAGCGCCGAGCGCCGGGAGGAACTTCTTCACGCCGCCAGTCAAGCGCGTGCAGCGGCTGCCCGCGCCCAGGAGCTTGTGCGCCAATTCGTGGAATGATCTGCCGGCCGCGGAGAAGCGTCGTCTTCAGCTCGCGTTACCTTAGGCGGCATGGCCGAGACCCAGCGGGAGCCCGTGCCTCGCGTTGACTCAGGTGAGCTCGATACCGCCCTGGCTTTCCTGTCCTTCTCCCGGCACTGCGTGCTGAAGAAGGCGGACGGGTTGTCCGACGAGCAGCTGCGCCGGGTCCTGGTCGACAGCGGCACGTCGATCATCGGTCTCGTCCAGCACCTGGCTGAGGCGGAGCGGTATTGGTTCGGCTACCACCTGGCCGGCGCCGGCACGGACGATGACGGAGAAGATGGCATGGCTGTCCCGGCTGATCGCGCCGTATCCGATGTGCTGCGGGACTACCAGGCGGCTGCGGACGAGAGTGACCGCGCCATCCGAGCGGCCGGCGACCCAGAAGCGCGCGTTGCCATTCCGGTCCAAGGCAACCGCCATACGCTCCGGTGGGTCATGGCCCATATGACGAGCGAGACAGCCCGGCACGCCGGACATGCGGACATCCTCCGTGAGCAGCTCGACGGCACGACCGGCCGCTGATCTGTTGCGCCTGCGATCATGTTGCTGTGAATTCTGGGGTCGCGGCCGCGGCATGGGCTGATCAGCAGGTAGCCGCTGTTCGCGACGATCCGGCTGGGCGGATCGCTCTGATGGAGCGCTGCTACTACGGCCCATTCGGTCACGCGCCCAGGCACCTGCCGTATCGCAGAGCGGCGATGTCGTTCATGCACTGGCAGCTCGGCAGAGGTGTGTTGCAGCCAGCGTTCAGCGAGCGACCCGGCAGTCCCTGGTGGCGTGCGGTCAACGAGCGCATCCTTCGTGACGGCTGCGAGGCCGTTGGCCTGAGCGGCGAGCTGTCCGGTCCGGCCTCGTCGCGGACTGTGGACAACTGGATGTCGTTTGCCGACTACCCGGTCGCCCGTGCGTGGTACCGGGCGCACAACGGCAGCGTCGTGGCTGCCTACCTCGAACACCGTGACCTGGCCGAGGCCGAGAACGAGGCCGAGCGCTTCTTCATGAACGTGGTCCTGTGCCGCGTGCTTTACACGCACGCTCTCGTCGCTGCTCCGAGGATGTCTCTGGGATGGCTTCGCATGCTCGCGCCGATCCTGGGCGATCCGCGGCTAGGGATGACCGGGATCTTCTTGCAGCTGTCTCGGGTGCTCCCGCACGAGTACCCGCTGAGCGGCCGCGTGCAGTACTACCTCAAAGCCGAGCAGGGCTTCGGGCGCCTCCTCGATTACGGCGTGATCGTGCCGAGGCTGCAGCAGCTCTACGAGTGGTCCGCACACGAGCTCGGGCAGCCGGGCCTTCTCGATTGCGTGCGGGACGGCGCTCTCACTTACGCCTGGTCATATGACGACCGGGGCGTCTGGCAGCCTCGGAGGTCGTTCATGCTCCGCATGACCAGGCAGCTGCTGCCACCCGAACGCCGCGCTCGCCGCCCTCGCCCGGGCCCTAAGCCAGGTGCTGGACCGTTGAATTCTGTGCGAGCATCCAGAAATGGCAGCCGACGAGATCGCGGTCCGAGCCGCGGTCGACGATGACCGCCGATCGATCGCACTGCTGCTGGCGGCAGTCGCCGAGGAGCGCGACGGCATCGCAAGAGAACCGCCCATCGACGTCGATGCGCTGGCCGCTGGCTGGAGGATCGACGGGACGCTGATCGCCCTGTCTCAGGGCGCCATTGTCGGCGAGATCCGGATCGACCCGTCGTGGATGGGCTTCGGCGAAGTCGGGATGATGGTCGCGGCGGAATCGCGCGGTCGCGGCGTGGGGGCAGCTCTTCTCACTGCGGCCATCGACTGGGCGCGGGCGCGTGGCCTGCACAAACTCGCGCTGAGCGTCTTTCCTCACAACCAAGCTGCTCTCGCTCTCTATCGCAAGTTCGGCTTCGTTGAAGAGGGTCGGCTGGTGCGCCACGTCCGTCGAGCCGACGGTCAGCTCTGGGATCTCATTGAGATGGGCTTGCTGCTCTGACGCTCACTCGGTCCTGGTCGAACGCCGCTCAAGCATGTCAGCAATCTCGTCGACGGTCCGCCCAGAGGTGTCTATTCGGAGGGTTCCGACAGCGGCGCGATCCAGGGCACTGGCATCAGCAGCTGCCTGATGAGCTACCCGGCGCAGGTACTCAGCGGATTGCCCGCGCAGCGGGTCGCCAGGCTGCGGCCAGCTGCCGCCTTCTCCGCGTGACATGATGCGCCGGGCCAGATCGTCAGGCCCGGCGTGCAGCCGGCAGACGGTCACGTTCGCGGCCGGCAGCGCACGGACGTAGGTCTGGAGCGCTGCGTCGCTATCGACCGGACCGGTCGCGATGAGGTGCGTGGCTCCGCCGTCGTGATACGTGGACCAGATGGCGGCAAGGTTGCCAGCCTTGAGCTGGTGCCGTCCGGGATCATTGGCTGGATCGGGCCGGACGAGCCCGATCTGCTCGAGATCGACGTAGCCGGCCGTGAGGCCAGCGCGCAACCATCGCAGATAAAGCTGAAAGCCAACCGTGGACTTGCCGACGCCGGTGGCTCCGCAAATCAGCAGCACCGTTCCAGCGGCCTTAGCTGCGGCGCTCTCGATTGGGGCATTACGGGACTCGCCAGGTACCCCCGCCGCGCGAAATCCGGGCCAATCACGGCAGCCGTCTCGCACGAGCGCGGCAACCTCATCTTCCGGCACGCCAGTTGTGTCGATACGCACATCGGCGAAGCCGCTGGCGTCCATCGCGTCAGCCTCATCTAGTGTCTGCGCGACCAGTTCGTCTAGGTCATCGCCGCTGCCATCGCGGCCCATGAGCCGCAGCGCGAGTTCTTCCCGATCAGCGCGCAACCGGCAAAACGTAACGTCAGCTTGCGGCATGAGCTCTGTGTAGGTGTTGCGCAGCGGGTCAGTGACGCCGTTGACAATCATGCAGTGGGTTCCCACGGCACGGTACCGCGGAACGAGAGAGCCAATGTTCTTGGCTTTGATGTGCTCGCGCCCTGGGTCTCCGTCCGGTGCCGGATAGCACATGCAGAACTGATCAGCGTCCGCGAAAGCAACGTGCGCCCCGGCTTCGGCCAGTTCGGTGAAGATTCGCCACGAGACCCTCGACTTGCCGACGCCAGCAGGCCCGGTGATCCACAGCAATGGGACCTGACCAATTGGCTTAGTCGCAGACGCCACGGCAACGATCCCAACAGGCCGTCACCGGTCCGTCAAAGCGGTTTCCTGGCCGGCAACCGGGTAACCCTTCGATGAGTTCGGCATCAGACGGCTACTGCGGCAGGACCAAGGCGGAGGGAACCATGGCTGAACCTGTGACGCTGATCAACTCCTTCGAGGTCTCTGGCGACAAGGCCGCGCACTGGCAGACAGCCGAAGACTTCTCGGCAGCCATTCGGAGCCCTGGTTTCCTCGAATCAGCGGCCGGCCTGGTCGCCTATCGGCCGCACGCGAGCCTGTACCGGGTCGTACGGACCTGAGGCCAGGACAGGCACCGCGCACATCGTTGGAATGCCTGGCTTGACCGCGCCCCTGGGGCAGGCGGAAGTATCGACGACGTGGAACCGGACCTAGCACGCTCATCCCTCACGACGGGCGAATTCTCGCGTCAAACGATGCTGACGACGAAGGCGCTGAGGATCTACGACGAGACCGGACTGCTCCGGCCCGAGCATGTTGATCCGTTTAACGGCCGTCGTTTCTACGGACAAGGTCAGGTCCGGGTGGGCCAGCTCATCCGGATGCTGCGAGCCGCGGACATGCCTCTGGCAGAGATCGGGCTCCTACTCGCGGACCTGGATAAGGATCGCAAGCGGGCGGCGGAACGGCTAGATCAGCACCTGGACGCTCTCGAAGGTCGGCACTCCAGCCGCCGGTTCCTGATCAGGCACATTCACGCGATCTTGCGAGAGGACGATCCGCCCATGTTTCCCATCCAGACCCGGCATGTTCCTGCCCAGCGGGTGATGTCCATCCAGCGCCGGCTGCGCGCGCATGAGACCGAATCGTTCGTCTCAGAAGCCAAGTCAGCGTTCGCCGCGCATCTCGGCGGCACTAAGGCGACCGGGCCGTTCACCCTCATCTTCCACGGGATCGTCGACCAGGAGAGCGACGGTCCGCTCGAGGCGGTGCTCGGATGCCCCGACACGGTCGGCGTCACCGACCTGATTGGCGTGCGCACCGAGCCAGCGCACGATGAGGCGTACACCACGATCACCAAGGCGCAGTGGGACTTCCCGGCGATCCTTGCCGCGTACGACGCGGTCGCCTGCTCGCCCGAGGTGACCCGCCGGCCGCGGAGCAGCTTGTCGTGTCGCGAGGTCTATGTCGCCGAACCATCGGACGTTGGTCACGACGATCTGATCTGCGACATCGCCTTCCCGCTCGGTTAGCTCGGCGTGTAGAGCTCGCCAGGCCGGCCGCGATCAGATGGCCGGCTTGGCGGCCACGCAGAACTCGTTTCCTTCTGGGTCAGTCATCACGACGAAGTCATCGTCTGGATCGTGATGCTCACGGACGACCCTCGCACCGAGTTCGGCGAGCCGCCTCACCTCCCCGGCCTGATCGGTGCTGTACAGGTCGAGGTGCATCTGATCGCGGCAGCTGACCGGCGTACTGGCTAGCTGCAGCGAGACATTGGAGTGCTGGCCGCTGAGTACACGGAAGTCGTCACCCGCCGCGGTGGACGATGGCGCGAGGTGCAGCGCCTGCGACCAGAACGTAGTCATCAGCTCGATGTCCGCACAGTTGATCACCGTGCTGCCCAGCCGGATTGCCACCCGTACGCCTCCTGACTATGGCCCGCGTTACTTGACGGACCAGGCGAATTCCCTGAGACGGCCGTGCTAAACGGGCAACCTGCTGGCTGGCACGTACGATCCCGCGCATGACGGTCGGCACCGATCAGACGCGACTCATCGTCCTGCGCGGCAACTCAGGTTCCGGGAAGAGCGCCGTCGCTACCGCGTTGCGATCCTCGTGCAACTGCCCCATTGCGTGGGTGTCGCAAGATCTCATCCGGCGGACGATTCTGCAGGAGAAGGACCGTCCGGGTGGTGCGAACATCGGCCTGATTGATCAGGTGGCCCGCTATTCGCTGGACCGTGGCTACCACGTTGTCCTCGACGGCATTTTGCGCGCGGACCGATACGAGCAGATGCTTGCCTGCCTGCGGCGCGGGCACGCGGGACCGTCCTTCTTCTATTACTTCGACGTGTCATTCGCCGAGACGCTGCGCAGGCATTCAAACCGCCCGCAGGCCGCGGAGTTCGGCCGAGCGGAAATGCAGACCTGGTTCCGCCCGCTGGATCTGCTCACGGGGATACAAGAACAGGTCATTTCGGGGTGCAGTTCATTGCAGGACACGGTTCTCCGGATCCTCACTGATTCTGGATTGCCGCACCACGCCTCGGTCGAGACGAGGGCGTGCCCCGAAGTCAGGAGCTCGCGAGTTCTTCCGGCGTCAGCGGACGAAGGACGCAGAACTCGTTCCCATCCGGATCGGCCATGACGACCCAGCTGACGTCGGCCTTCTGTCCGACCTCGATTCGGCGGGCGCCAAGGCCTTCAAGCCTGGCGACTTCGGCAGCCTGATCCTGGGGGCGAAGGTCGAGGTGCAGCCGGTTCTTGCCTGGCTTTTCATCAGGGACGCGCAAAAACAGCAGATCGGGGACGATGCCATCCTCCGGGCTGCCGGCCGGCGGCTCGAGCGCGACCTCGTCGTCCTGCTCGAAAGTGCGGCGCCAGCCGAGCGCGGATTCCCAGAAAGATGCCAGCCCGGCAGGGTCGGCCGTGTCTATGCACAGGCACTGAATGCGAATGTTCATGCAGCCGACTCTGCTGAGCAGGTGCGTCCGTGTCCACCCGTTTTGTGGCGCTTCACCCAAGAGCCGGCTAGCTGAGCTGGGGCTATTCCTCGCCAGAGAACCGCTCCCAGGCGGACTGGCGCGTCATTCCGAGCGCTCCGCCGATCCGGGTCCAGGTGATGCCGCGAGCCCGCGCCGCGGTAACCCCCTCTGCCAGCTGGACCTCAACCTGGTGGCTCACTGAGGCGACCCTGGGCAGCGTTGCGAGCAGATCCTCATCCGAGAGGAGTTCATTCCAGGAACGGACCTTCGGTGGCAATGTCGGCTTGGTCTCGATCAGCTCGACACATAGCGCCACGCACTCGTTGCAGATGAACACGCCTGGCCCGGCGACCATCTGCTCCACGGCGGCGGGGGACTTCAGGCAGAACGAGCATGCTGCCGGGTTCGGCGCCTTCTCGGCCTGCGCTGGCTCGGTATCGGTCATCCAGAGCTCCTCAGGGCGCCTGTCAGGCTTTCCTGACGCCATTGTCAGGCTAGACCT
>DATELR010000252.1:0-4732 GCA_035276345.1 Streptosporangiaceae bacterium
GCATCTGCTCCAGCGGCTGCTCGACGATCTGGCCGACGGTCTTTCTCGGGTTGAGCGAGGTGTAGGGGTTCTGGAAGACGTACTGGATCCGCCGCAGCGATTGCTTCGTCCTGTCCCGCAGCTTCGAGGGCAGCGGCGTCCCCTCGAAGCTGATCTCGCCGGTCCAGTTGCCATGCAGCCCGACGATGCACCTGGCGAGGGTAGTTTTCCCCGATCCTGATTCGCCGACCAGCGCCACGCACCAGTCTGGCGGCACGTCAAGGCTGACGTCGGAGAGGACGCGGGCGCTGCCGTAGTCGGCGCTGACCGACCGCAGCGACAGGGCAGGAGCGCTGCCCGTGTGGGTCAGCGCGCTCACGGCGGTTCGCGCGGTCGCCGCCGCCGACCTGACCTCCGCGGCGCGGATGCACCGCACCTGGCGGTCGTCAATGGGCACGGGCGGAGGCGGCTCACTGTGGCAGTCGCTGATCACGAATGTGCACCGCGACGCGAACGAGCAGCCGCGGCCGCGCCGGCCTGGCCTCGGCGGCTGCCCCTCGATCCCGGCCAGGATCTCAGCGCGGCCTGGCGACGGCACCGCGGCAAGCAGGCCCTTCGTGTACGGATGGACGGGGTCGCCGAACACCTTGGCGGTCGGGCCGATCTCGACGATGCGTCCCGCGTACATCACCGCGACCTCGGCGACCAGGCCGCCGACCACCGCGAGATCGTGGCTTACGTAGACGGCGGCGACGCCGTAGGAATCGCACAGGCTGCGCACGGTGTCGAGCACGTGCCGTTGCGTCGTGACGTCGAGCCCTGTGGTCGGCTCGTCGAGCACGATCAGCGATGGCCGGCAGCAGAATGCCATCGCCAGCCCGACTCGCTGTTGCTGCCCACCAGATAGCTGGTGCGGATAGCGGCGGACTAGCTCAGGCGCGGCGTCCAGCCGGGCCTCGCGCAGCACCTCGATGACCCTTTGCTCGGGGTCCTCGACGGCTCCTGGGTGTACTCGAAGCGCCTCTTTGAGCTGGGTTCCCACCCGCAGCGTCGGGTTGAGCGCGGCCGCGGGATCCTGCGGTACGTACGCCACCCGTGCGCCCCGGGCGGCGCGCAGTTCAGCTCGGTCCAGCCTGAGCAGGTCCATGCCGTCGAGCCTGACCTCGCCCTGGCTGATGTGCAGGCCGCGGCGGGTGTGCCCGAGCAGCGCGAGCGCGACGGTTGTCTTGCCGGACCCTGACTCGCCGACCAGGCCGAGCACCTGACCGGCCGGTACGGCGAAGCCGATGTCGCTGACTACGTCGGGACCCGACCGCCCGATCTTGATCTCCAGGTCGGCGACCTCGAGCCTGGCCACCTGCTGCTCGGCTACGGAACTTGCGCCGACCTCAGGCGTGTCGGCGGTCACGTGGTCCGCCCTAGCCCGAGGTCGTCGGTAAGGACCGCCTCTTCCGGCTTGCGCTCGACGCCCAGCGTGACCCTGGCGACCGCGTCGGTGAACGTGTTGGTGCCGATGGTCAGCAGCGCGATCAGCGCGGCAGGCACGATCACCGACCACGGATTGAGCTGCATGCCTATCCGGTTCTCGTTGATCATGAGGCCCCAGTTGGCGGCTGGCGGCTGCTGGCCGAACCCCAGGAACGACAGGCCCGCCATGATGACGATCGAGTAGGTGAGCCGCAGGCCAGCTTCGACCATCAGCGGGCTGATCAGGTTCGGCAGGATCTCCTTGCCCATGACCTTGGCCGACCGCATCCCCTGGAGCTCGACAACCTTGACGAAGTCGCGCTCGGTGATGTCCAGCGTCGCCGACCGCATCACCCTGGCGACGGCCGGAGCGTGCGAGAGCCCGACCGCGATCACGATCAGCCACAGCTTCGGGCCGATCAGGCTGACCAGCAACAGCGCGAAGACAAGCTGGGGGAACGCCAGGATCACGTCGACCGTGCGCATGATGAACCCGTCGGTGCGGCCACGCCGGTAGGCCGCCGACACGCCGGCGGCTGTGCCGACGACGATGCCGAATGCGGTCGCCGCGGCGGCCATGAGCAGCAACGTCCAGCCGCCGTTCAGTACCCGGGACAGCACGTCCCTGCCGAGGACGTCGCTGCCGAGGAGGTAGTGGCCGGATGGCTTGGCGAAGGTGACCGTCAGCAATGCGTCTGGTGCATGCGCGGCCACGAACGGGCCGATCACCGCGATCAGCACCACGATCGCGGCCAGGCCCAGCCCGACCGCGCCGCGGGGGGTCTTGGTGGCTGCCAGCAGGACAGCCAGCAAGGGGTGCCTGGCGGTACGGGAGCTCCTGGTGTCAGCGGGCGGGACCCGGGAGGCGGCTACGGCCATGGTTACCTCGCGATCCTGCGCCGCGGCGTGGCCAGCAGCGCGATCACGTCGGTCACGATGTTCATGACGACGTAGAACGCGGCGAGCACCAGGACGATGAACTGGATCACCGGAATGTCGCGGTTCTGGACAGCGAAGACGAGCCCCTGGCCGATGCCAGGGAAGTTGAAGACGAACTCGACCACGACGACGCCGCCCGCCAGGTACAGGAAGTTCAGGCCGATCACCTGGATGGTCGGGGCGATGGAGTTGGGAAGCGCGTGCGCGAGGACTATCTGCCATTCCGGCACGCCCTTGAGCCTGGCCATCTCTACGTAGTCAGATTCAAGCGCCTCGATCATCGCGGCCCGCATCATGCGGAAGATGTACGGCACGATCACGATCACGAGCGTCGCGACCGGCAGGATGAGCAGCTTCGGCTGGCTCCACGCGTACGTGCCTGGCGGCAGCAGCGATACCGCGGGCAGCAAGTGCGAGACCACCGTGGCCAGCAAGATGATCAGCGCGATCGCGACGACGAACTCGGGCAGCGAGGTCACCGCGAGCGCGGTCACCGAGGTGACGTGGTCGAACCAGGAGTCCTTGCGCAGGGCCGCCAGCGCGCCGAGCGCGACGCCGATGATCGACCCGATCGCTCCCGTCACGAAGACCAGGACGGCCGAGTTGATCAGGCGCGGTGAGACCAGCGCCCATAGCGGCTGCCCGTTCGCCAGCGAGGTGCCCAGCTTGCCGGTGAACAGGCCGGAGAACCAGATCCAGTACTGCTCAGCGATGCTCTTGTCGAGGTGCAGCTGATGTTCGAGCGCGTGCAGCCGGACTGGGTTAGCCGACCTGCCGAGCACCGCGAAGGCGGCGTTTCCCGGCAGGACCTGTGTCGCCAGGAACACGACGACGGAGACCACCAGCAACGTGATGATGCCCGCCACCACCCGCCGCACGACGAGATGGGCGATCGGATGTGCCTCTGCGCGTGAGATCCGCGGCTTGGCAGCGGCCGCCGCTACCGCCACGGCCGGCTCGCGCGGTGACGGGCCATCATGTCGGTGATCCCTTCGACGGCGCAGGGGTAACGGAGCTCGCCGAATGGCCAGCCGCGCTTCCGGTGAGATTAGCGCGCATTTTCGGCCAGTTCCAGACTCCTGGCCCGGCCACCGCTGACCGCGATTATCGCTGACCCGCGGCCAGGAACGTCCCCGCTGGCTGGCCGCCAACGAACTCGTCGTCGGCCACGATCAGGCTGCCGCGCAGCAGCACGGCTCGGATCCGGCCGCGCAGGACCATTCCCGCGTAGACGCTGTCGCCGGTCCCGTCGCCGAAGCCATCGGCTGGCAGGACGGTTTCACCTGCCGGATCGAAGATCACGGCGTCGGCGTCCGACCCAGGCAGCAGTGCGCCCTTGCGCGGGTAATGGCCGAACGCGCGGGCCGGGTTCTCGGCAGCGAGCCTCGCAACCTGCTGCAGGGACAGGCCGCGCGCCGCCGCGGCTGATAGCAGCAGCGGCAGCCTCGGCCCGATCCCCGCGAGGCCGTAGGCGTAGTGGTGACCAGCCGACGCGAGCCATTCACCGGTCGGCGTCTGCGCCTGGCAGTGGTCGGATCCGATCGTGCTGATCGTTTCGTCGGCGAGGCCAGCCCACAGCGCCTCGGCATCGCCGGGGGTGCGCAGCGGCGGGCAGACCAGGTACCGGCCGCCATCCGGCTCGTCGTACCAGGCGTCGTCGAGCAGGAGGTGGTGCATGCAGACCTCGCCGCGTATGTCCGCCAGGCTGCTCGCGCGTGCGTCGCGGACCTGGCGCACGGCGCCAGCCGTCGACAGGTGGACCAGGTAGCACGTCGCCTTGGTCGCCGCCGCGGCTTCAAGCACTCGCCCGACCGAGTCGTCCTCGGCTTCCGCGGGCCTGGTGCGCGCGAAGATCCGCGGCCCGGAATCTGCTCCGGCGCCGGAACCGGCCTGTTCCTCGAGTGCCTCGATCAGCGAGGCGTTCTCGCAGTGCACCGAGACGACGATGCCAGCCGGGCCCGCCATCGCCATCAGCTCGCGCAGTCGCTGGTCAGAGCACATGATCCCGAGCTCGGGATAGGCGAGGAAAACCTTGATCGCGGCCGCGCCCGCGCGCCTGGCCGCCGCGAGATCCTCTGCAGTCACGTGGGCCGGATCGTAGATCGCCGCGTGCAGGCCAACGTCGATCGTGATGCCGCCGTCGCTGAGCTCTTCCCGGCCGCGCAGCAGCCCATCCAGGTCGCGTTCACCTGCACGCGGGCTGGTGAAGGACAGCGCCGTGGTGGTGCCGCCTCGCGCGGCCGCCGCGGTGGCGGGTCCCGGTGCCGCCATCAGGTGGGTGTGCGGATCCACCCCGCCCGGCAAGACGTAGCAGCCGGTCGCATCCAGCCGGCCGCCCGATCCGGTC
>DATELR010000253.1:0-3487 GCA_035276345.1 Streptosporangiaceae bacterium
GCACGCCCGCCGCCTAGCCGCCCACGCGGCAACGGCGCCGCCGCTGTTCGTCACGAGGTGCAGCGCGATGGGCGCGACCAGGCCACCCGAGCGTTCCCGCAGCCAGCACAGGAGCCCACCGGCCGCTGCCGTCGCCGCGACGCCCGCGCTGACGCCAGCGATGGCCTGCTCGTCGCTGAACCCGTTGGCGCGGAGGGCCTGCACGGTGGGGCGGATGTGCCAGATACCGAACACCGCGCTCGTCGCGACGATGGCGGCATTCTTGTGGATGACCCGCCGCAGCGCGGCCTGGAGCACACCGCGGAACGCTATTTCCTCCCAGAGCACCGTGCCGACCGGAATGCGCACCAGGGCCTGGTGAGCGACCGCACGGCCGTCAAGACCGGCTACTCGCTTGTCGCCGAGAACGGGCCGGGTCGCCGGCAGCGCCGCGATCAACAGCCAGCCCGCCGCAGCGGCTCCGGCCCACCGTGACCCTGCGTCGCCAAGCCGCCATGCTCCGCGCCCGAGGCCGAGATCGTCGGCAGTCAGGCCGCTCGCCGCTGCAGCGGTCAGCGCCGCGCCGGTGGCGCAGGCGTTGAGCGGCACGTACCAGCGGTCGTGCCACCCGTGCCTGCCGAGCACGTTGTTATAGGCGGCGAGGACGGCCGAGGTCGTGATGGCGAAGCCCGCGTTACGGGCGGTCCTGGCCATCGGTCAGCCGCCGGGATGTACGAGGCCGGTCTCGTAGGCGAGCACGACGGCCTGGGTGCGATCACGCAACCCGAGCTTCATCAGGATCCGGCTGACGTGGGTCTTGATGGTCTGCTCGGCGACCACGAGGCGGTGCGCGATCTCGGCATTCGACAGCCCGCGCGCGACGAGCGCCAGGACCTCTGATTCCCGCTCGGTGAGGCCGTCAAGCTGGGCGCGGCCAGGAGTACGCGGCGCGCCCATTCTGGCGAACTCCGCGATCAGCCGCCTGGTCACGCCGGGAGCGAGCAATGCGTCGCCCGCGGCAACCAGCCGTACCGCATCAGCGAGCTCTCGCGCCGAAGCGTCCTTGAGCAGGAAGCCGCTGGCGCCAGAGCGCAGGGCTTCGTAGACGTAGTCGTCGAGGTCAAATGTCGTCAGCACCAGGACCTTTGGCGGATCGGGCATACCGGTGATCTGCCTGGTCGCCTGGAGCCCGTCGAGCACCGGCATCCTGACGTCCATGAGGATGACGTCAGGACGCGACTCCGCGGCAAGCGTGACCGCCTCACGGCCGTTGACGGCCTCGCCGATTACCTCGTTATCAGGCTGAGCGTTCAGGAGAACGGAGAAGCCGGACCTCACCATGCCCTGGTCGTCCGCGACCACCACGCGGATGGTCACAGCGGCTCCTTGACGGGGTTGTCCAGCGGGAGTGCAGCGGTCACTAGCCAGTCGCCCTGGATCGTAGGTCCTGCGGAAAGGTGCCCGCCCAGCATCGTGGCACGCTCACGCATGCCGATGATGCCGTGCCCGCTGCCGCGGGCAAGCTCATCGCCATTCCGGCTCCTCGCCGTCGGTGCGTCGGTATTGCGGACCTCGATGATCAGTGCGGACTCGCCGTAGTACAGCCCGACGTGGACGGCAGATCCCGGGGCGTGGCGGATCGCGTTGCTCAGCGCTTCCTGCACGATCCGGTACGCCGACAGATCAACGCCTTCGGGAAGCGGCCGCGGCGTGCCGGTTATCTCACCGGTGACCGTGACGCCGCCGTTGCGGGCTGATTCGAGCAGGCCATCAAGATCATCAAGGCCGGGTGTGGGGGTCGTGATGGCCGTTTCGCTGCGCAGCACGCCAAGAACGCGGCGCAGTTCACCGAGGCCGCTCAGGGCGCTTGTGCGGATGTCGGCGAAGCTTTCGACTAGTTCCGCTGGCGGATCCGCAGTCTTGTATGGAGCTGCCTCTGCCTGGATCGCGATGACCGACATGTGGTGCGCGACGACGTCATGCAATTCCCGCGCGATTCGCTGGCGCTCCTCAAGCAGCGCGCGTTCGCCTTCGTGACGCCGCTCCGCGACCTCGAGCTGCTCGCGGTTGCTGTGCCGTGAACGGACGATGACCGCGGCGAATACCGGAATCGCCGTCAGCAACGCGGCCGCTAGTGCCGTGTGGACGTCCATGACCGCGGCGGCGAGCACCGTGACAACCACCGCGGTGCTCACGACCCACGCCTTGCAGCGGACTGCGACCGAATACATGCATAGGCCGTAAATGATCACTGTGGTGGGGACGTAGGGGGCGGTCGTGAGACTGTGCGGCGGCAGCGCCGCGCTCGTCCACAAAATGGTGGCTGCGGAAGCGGTCAAGGCCGTGAGCGGCAGCCGGGTCCTGAGCACAAGCGGGGCACACAACACGAGCGCGATAAGCAGCAACACGCCAGGTCCGTACCGGTGGCCCTGCGCAGCGTTCTGGTTCGCGATCACATTGTTGGTGATCGCGAAGAGGATCAAAGCGGTGACGATGTCGGCGACGAAGACCAGGTCGATCCGCCCGCGCCGGAGCCATTGCGGCCGCGGGGCCGCGGGCGCGGTAACGCCAGTCGCAACCGTCGATGCGATCTGGCTCCTCAGGGCGGAGGCCATGATCCCAGCGTAGGTCGGCGTCCTCACCGATTCATGCCGCTGAAGATGGATCTTGCCGGTGCTACCTGAGTAAGGGGTGGGTGGGAATCGGGTCGCGCGAAATCCAGTCCGCGCTGCTAGCGAGCCACCCTCCGGCTACCTCAGGATCAGGCGTTCATTGGGCTCCGCAGCGTGACGCCGACTAGCCCTTGGCATCCATAACGTCCTGGCCAGCAGCATCGCTGGACAGGAAGGACTGCCATGAGATTCCGCCGGATGGCCGCGATCGCGGCCATCGTCGCCGTCGTGGGCGCCACATCGGCAGCACTGGTTCCACCAGATCCGCCCGATCGGCTGCAGCCAATGCCCGCGCTCTCGACCCGAGCGCTGGCGGCACGCTATGCGGCCGACTCGGCTGCCATCGCGCGAGCAGCGAGCACGGCGAGGCAAGCCGGCAACGCCGAACTCGCCACCGCGCTAACGAAGATGCGCGGCCATCACTTTCTCGACTTCAACCCCCGCGGGAACGGCCTTGCCGTCGAGATCGTCGGCAATCTCGCCCGCGCGAAGCGGGTCGCCATCTTGGTGCCCGGTTCCGACACGTCGCTGACGACCTTCGGGTCGCGCGGTTCTGCCTCCCCCGCTGGTGCGGCGGTCGCACTCGCTGCCGAGGCGCACCGGCTGGATCCTGGTTCTCATCTCGCGGTCATCGCCTGGCTCGGCTATGCCGCTCCGAGCACATTCAGTCCCGGCGTGCTGACCTCTGGCGACGCCATGCAGGGCGCGAACGCGCTCCGGCCATTCGTCAAGGATCTAGCCAGCGACGGCCGCCGGGTCGCGCTGTTGTGTCACAGCTACGGAACCGTTGTCTGCGGCCTGGCTGCCCATCACTTGCCGGTCACCGACATCGCCGT
>DATELR010000254.1:0-3822 GCA_035276345.1 Streptosporangiaceae bacterium
CGCACCGTCCGCGACTACGAGCACCTGCCCGCCAGCCACGAAGCCATGATCTTGTGGGCCATGATCGCCCTCATGACCCGCCGCCTGGCCCAGCCGACCAATTAATCAGACACTCACTAAGGATCCGCAGGACGCGGTTGACTAGCCGTTAAGGCCTGCGGCATCAAAGCAGACGCGAGTAGCGTCTGATCATCCCCTCCGAGCAGGGGCCGGGCCGGTCCCCCACTGCCCAGCCCCGGGCCTCTCTTAGTTTGCGTCGCCACACGACATAGCGCGCGGGTTTCCCAAAATCCCCTAGGGGACCACGCCGTGGCTGGCGCTGGACCGGCCTGGCAGCGGGATACGCCCAACACTGAGCGGCGGCGGCCGCCCATGGTCACGGCAGACAAGGACTGCGTCTTCGACGGCCCGCACGGGCCGGTCATACTGGCATTGCTCCTCACACCTGCTGACGTCAGCTGCTTCCACGCAATCCCGAGACATGTTTCGTCGCTTGCTATCAGCCGGTAACCCGGCGAGGACAGGCAGGTCGTAGATCCGGCGGACGCTGCTGCCCATCCGGCTGATGTCGGTGCCGTAGATGTGCAGCGAGATGGCGGTCTGGGGGCCGGCGTTGCGCACGCGGTGGATGTCGCCGGGGGGCGCCAGGCCAGTCACGTCTCCGGTGGCACTCACCGCCGTCCCGGCCTGCTCGAGCCAGCCATCGTCGCGCAGGGTGTACCGCTCTTCGTTCTCGGTGCCCTGGATGACCCCGAAGACGCACCAGGTGACGTGGTCATGGATCGGCGTGGCCTGGCCAGGCCGCCAGACCATGGTCACGACAGAGAAGGCGCCGTCCGGCTCGGCATGCAGCAGGTGGCAGCGGTACCCGGTCGGATCTCCGTACCGTTGCTCTGCGGTCAGGATCTCCGGGCCAGGCATGTGCAGCCATAGCAAATCGGCGACCAGGTCGGCCGTCTCTGCCCAGCTGGCCCCTGTACGCGTCGCGACCCGGACGGCGCTGATCAGGCCACCCAGACGTTGTCCCGTCTGGGCCCGGAGGCTATGTCTAGTTTTCATATCAGTATTATATGGAATTCTCCCCACCCGTTCCTAGAGATCGGGCAGAAACGCAAACACGCTCGGCCTGCCCACCCGAGTACGCCGGATGGAGCCAGCCACCCCAGGTCTACCGCCCGTAGAGGCGAAGAGTGACCCCGCCGGCGCGCCACCGGCCAAGCAGATGCCGTATCTAGTTCAAGTCGGCACCCCTGCACGGCGCCGCGGGCGGATACAGCGCGCATGACGGCGGTCACACGTGCTGCCGCAACTTGGGGCCCACAGCGGCGGCATCGGCCGGTGCGTGCAGGAATCCCTGGCGTTGGCTTCTTGTTAGCACAAACGTTCGAGGAGGTCATGAAGTGATTAAGCTCAGGAACCGCAACGCCGCTCCGGCACCGGCGCCGCCATTCGAGGGACACGGACCGGACGGAGCCGAGCGCGCGACATTCGCCGCGGGATGCTTCTGGGGTGTCGAGGCGGCCTTCCGCCAGGTCCACGGGGTGCTGCAGACCGCTGTCGGCTACACCGGCGGCCACGTCCCGAACCCCACTTACGGGCGGGTCTGCAGGCACCGCACCGGCCACGCCGAGGCGGTCGAGGTGTGGTTCGACCCGGCCCAGGTCAGCTACGCGGAGTTGCTTGAGGTGTTCTGGCGGATCCACAATCCGACCACGCGCAACCGCCAGGGCCTCGATATCGGCAGTCAGTACCGCTCGGCGATCTTCTACCATGACGCTGGCCAGCAGGAAGCAGCGATCGCATCGCGCGATGCCGAGCAGCAATCGCGCAAGCGGCAGATCGTCACGCAGATCACCCCCGCGTCTGCGTTCTACCGGGCCGAGGAGTACCACCAGCGTTACCTCGAAAAGCATGGCCACCCCGCCTGTGCAACCACCATCCGCTAAACGGGCCCACAGGCCGGCCCCACCCCGAGTCCAGGACCGATCACGTACCGTGAGTGGGAATAGCGGGGCAATGCCATGCCGAGCGCATGGCTCGGCGCGCAAGCCCGAACTTGGCTCCTGATCAAAAATCCGTCTCAGAACGTCCTGTTCGGCACTGACCTGGTTACATTCGATCCGTGCGGTGCGTTTCGTGCGGCCAGGAGAACCCAGCCGGGTTCCGGTTCTGCGGTAGCTGTGGCGTGCCACTCACCGAGGCGGCCCCGGTGCGCGAGACGCGGAAGGTCGTCTCGGTCGTTTTTTGTGACCTGAGCGGCTCTACCGCCCTCGGCGAGCGGACCGATCCCGAGGCGCTGCGGACCCGTATGCGCGGCTACTACGAGCGGATGCGGCAGATCCTCGAACGGCACGGCGGGACGGTGGAGAAGTTCATCGGCGATGCGGTGATGGCCGTCTTCGGCGTGCCGGTCGCGCACGAGGACGACGCCATGCGGGCGGTCCGCGCCGCCTGGGAGATGCGCGCCGCCGTGCCCAGGCTGGGGTTGCAGGCACGGATCGGCGTCAACACCGGTGAGGTCGTCGCGGGCGAAGGCGACACGCTCATAACGGGAGACGCCGTCAACGTCGCCGCCCGGCTCGAGCAACTCGCTGAGACCGGCGAGGTACTGATCGGCAACGAGACGCGGCAGCTGGTGCGCGACGCCGTGCAGGTCGAGCCGGTGCAGGTAGCGGCGAAAGGGAAAGCGGAGCCGGTGGCGGCCTACCGGCTGCTGAACGTGGACCCGGCCGCGGCCGCGGTCGCCCGGCGCCTTGACACGCCGCTCATCGGCCGCCGCCCCGAGCTTCAGCAGCTCCGGCAGGCGTTCGAGCGCTCGGTCCGCGAGCGGCGCTGCCACCTGTTCACCGTGCTTGGCGCGGCCGGCGTCGGCAAATCGCGGCTGACAGCGGAGTTCCTCTCCGGGCTCGACGCCACCGCGCTGACCGGCCGGTGCCTGGAGTACGGCGAGGGGATCACGTTCTGGCCGGTCGTCTCGGTCCTCAAGCAGCTTGGCGAGCGGGCGGAGGAAACCCTCACGCGGCTGGTCGACGGCGCCTTCAGCAAGGGCGAGCTCTTCTGGGACGTCCGTAGCCAGCTCGAGAACGTCGCGCGCGAACGGCCGCTGGTCGTGGTCTTCGACGACGTCCAGTGGGGAGAGGAGACGTTCCTCGACCTGATCGACCACGTCGCCGACCTGTCCCGCGGCGCGCCCCTCTTGCTGTTGTGCCTGGCGCGGCCAGACCTGCTCGACAAGCGGCCAACCTGGGGCGGCGGGAAGCTGAACGCGACCACGATCCTGCTCGAGCCGTTGACAGCGCAGGAGTGCGCCGAGTTGATCGACGCACACGGCGGCACCGAGCCCGGCACGCGCGAGCGGATCGTCGCCTCAGCCGACGGCAACCCACTGTTCGCGGAAGAGATGCTCGCGCTCGTCCGCGAGGGCGGCGACGTCGGTACGCCCTCGACGGTGCGGGCGCTGCTGCAGGCGCGCCTCGACCAACTCGCCCGCGGCGAGCGGACCGTGATTGAGCACGGTGCGATCGAGGGAGAGATCTTCCACCGCGGCGCTGTCGTCGAGCTGGCACGTTCGCCTGACGTCGAATCGCAGCTGCTGGCCCTGGTGCGCAAGGAGCTGATCCACCCAGCGGCATCGACGCTCTCCGGGGATGAGGCCTTCCGCTTCCGCCACCTGCTTTTTCGCGACGCCGCCTACGATGCCTTGCCCAAGGAGACGCGGGCCGAGTTGCACGAGCGCTTCGCGGACTGGCTGGAGCTGCATGCACAGGAGCTGATCGAACTCGATGAAATCCTCGGCTACCACCTCGAGCAGGCGGCCCGCTA
>DATELR010000255.1:0-3360 GCA_035276345.1 Streptosporangiaceae bacterium
GGGCTCGTCAAAGGCGAGCCGATCGAGCTGATGGTGATCACCGCCATCAGCCTGGTCGTCGCCGCAGTTCCCGAGTCCTTGCCAGCCGTGGTCACCCTCGCGCTGGCTCTCGGGGCGCGCCGGATGTCGGCGAGATGTGCGCTGGTCAGGCGATTGCCGGCGGTAGAGACCCTGGGCTCGGTGACGGTTCTGGCTACGGACAAGACGGGCACGCTGACCGAAGGCAAAATGGTCGCCAGGCGGTTGTGGACCAGCGCGGGAACCGCCGATATCAGCGGATCAGGTTATGGTCCGGACGGAGCCGTGACCAGGGACGGCAGGCACGTCCGCTCAGGCGACGCACCTGACCTTGCTGGCCTGCTGACCGCTGGTGCGCTGTGCAACGACGCCGCACTGCGCCGCCCGGCAGAAGGGCACGACGAGTGGACGGCAGTAGGCGACCCAACCGAGGCAGCCTTGCTGACGGGGGCTGGCAAGCTCGGCATCGACACCGCCGTGCTCGGCAGAGAACTCCCGCGGGTTGCCGAGTTGCCCTTCGACAGCGAGCGCAAGCGGATGACGACCGTCCACCGGCTGCCTGCCGGAGGCTTCCGGCTGGTCTGCAAAGGCGCGCCAGAAGCCGTGCTGGCTGAGCCGGTGATCGCTGACGATGACGACCTGATCCGCCGCGCCCAGGCGATGGCCGGCCAGCTGGCGGCTGACGGGCTCCGCGTCCTCGCAGTCGCCGCAGCTGACCGGCCTGACCTGCCGCCCGAGCCCGAACTTGAGTCCGGTCTTCGCCTTCTCGGCCTCGTCGGCATCCTCGACCCGCCGAGACCCACGGCGGCATCGACAATCGCGTCCTGTCGCACCGCGGGCATTACCCCCGTCCTGATCACGGGCGATCACCCCGCTACGGCCAGGGCGGTTGCCGCCGATGCCGGAATCATCGGGCCCGAGGATGACGTGGTCGACTGCCGCGCGGAGACGCTTGCCGATAATCGCCCGCAGGCTCACGTGTACGCGCGGGCGACGCCAGAGCAAAAGCTCAGCATCATCAGCGCACGGCAGGCGGCCGGTGACGTGGTGGCCATGACGGGCGACGGCGTGAACGACGGACCCGCCCTGCGCCGTGCCGATATCGGGGTCGCGATGGGCAAGCGTGGCACCGAAGTCGCCCGCCAGGCAGCCGACCTCGTCCTGGCCGATGATGAGCTCGGCACGGTCGTGAAGGCAGCTGAGGAAGGCCGTCGCGTCTACGGCAATATCCGGCGGTTCCTGCTCTACGGACTCTCGGGCGGGCTGGCCGAGATCGTCGTGATGCTGATCGGACCATTCCTGGGCTTCGCGCTCCCGTTGCTGCCAGCCCAGATCCTGTGGATCAACCTGCTCACCCACGGCTTGCCGGGCGTCGCCCTCGGTAGCGAGCCAGCCAACCCTGGCGTTATGAGCCGGCCGCCTCGCCCGCCGGCCGAAAGCGTGCTGGGCGCCGGGCTCTGGCAGCGCATCCTGCGCGTAGGAGTGGTGATCGCGGCTGTCACGCTCGGCATTGCGCTATGGGCCAACGCGACCGGCCGGCCCTGGCAGAGCATGGCGTTCTTCACCCTCGGCGCGACCCAGCTCGCGGTGGCGGCCGGGTCGAGGGCCCGGCCAGGCACGCTCGCCAACCCGTCGTTGATCATCGCCGTGACCGGCGCGCTCGGCCTTCAGTTCGCGGCGCTGTACGTGCCGTTCCTGCGCGACCTGCTCCACACCAGGCCACTGACCGTCACTGATCTGCTGATCGTCGCGGTGTTCTCGACGCTCGGGTACGTCGCTATTCGGCTTGACCGCGTTCTGCATCGCACCTAGCGGACGCTCGGTGCGCCTGAAGGCGGCCCACAATACGGCCAAGACGATGGCGAAGAGCGGCAGCCATGCGAGCCGTTCCACCACCCAGGACAGGTTCGTCGGCGCTGTCAGAAGGCCAGGCGGCCGGCCGATCAGCAAGCCGGTCATCGTGACGGCGATGAACGCGGTCTGGTGCCAGAGGAACAGCGTCATGGCGGAAAGGTTGGCGGTCGCCACCATGGCCCAAGCGACCGGATGGCGCATCCACCTGGCCAGCAGCGGGCGCAGCAGCAATGCCAGGCCAACCTGCGCGGTGCCGAACGCCACCACGGCCAGAGTCGGCGGGTTGAGATTCGAGATCGGGGCACCGTTCACGCCGACCATGCTGGCCGGATAACCCGCCCAGTGAACAAGAGCGACCGTGGCTGCGACGCCACCGGTCAGCATCAGGGCAGGCGTCTTCCAGTTACGGAAAGCCCCTTTCGCCCACGCGATGCCGAGGACGTAGGGGACCAGCCAGCCCGCCAGGACGTTGATCCAGCCCAGCCATGCCATCGCTCCGAAGCCGAAGCGGACCAGGTCGACGCCTGCTACGACACCGAGCGGCAGCAGCGCCGCCCAGGCGCCGAACCGGCGTACCAGGGCCGCTGCCAGCGGAGTGGCGGCGGTAAGAACCGCGAATACCCCGAGGAACCACAGCGGATCGAGGATCAACGTGAGCAGAACCCGCAGGGTGGGCCCGGAAACGCCGCTGGCATAGAGCGCGGATCCGGCGATCGCCCAGAGCGCGGCCAGCGCGGCGACCGGCCGCGACAGCCGTTCCAGGCGCTTGCACAGCCACGCCCGGTAGCCGCCGCGGTAGCTGCGCGCAGCGGCGTAACCGCCGACGAGAAAGAAGATCGCTAGCGTCTGGAAAATCCACGAGACGGGGGTGAGGGCAGGCAGCGCCGCAAGCGGACTCTCGTCGCGGATGGCATGACCGCCATGACTCCCGACCAGCGCGGTGACCATCCAGTGGCCGAGTATGACCCCGGCAATGGCCAGCGCGCGGAGCGCATCGACAGCGCGGTCCCGGCTAGCCGGGGTTGCGGCGTCGATCTGCCCGGCCAGTCGGCGGAAACGACCGATGACCTTCATCGCGTCACCGAGCCAGGATCGCCGAGCGCGATGTAAGCCAGGTTGCGCAGCGCGATGCCGTCCCGGCGGAAGTAGCCGCTATGGCCTGCCGCGCCGCAGTCAACACGGCGAGCGCCGAAGGCGGCAGCGGTCGGGTCCTGGCCAAAACCCAGGCCGAACAGGTGAACGTGCGGTACGTACTTCATCCAGTCGGCTGTCCCCCGGCACGCCCACATGCGCGCCGGGCTGTGCAGCGCGCTGACTGACGACGCGTCCATCCCCGGGCTGCCGAAAACGGCGATGTCGGTGACCGGCAAGTGATGGGCAGCCAGGCCGCAGACAACGGTTCCGTAGCTGTGACACAACAGCGCGACCCGGCGGCCGTCGCTGGCTAGATCCTTGACGAATGGCCGGAGCGCGTTCGCGCCCTGCATG
>DATELR010000256.1:0-2435 GCA_035276345.1 Streptosporangiaceae bacterium
AGGCTTCGCGCGACCTGATCAGGATCTTGCAGGAGTACGTCACCAGGCCTGAACAGACCGTGCGCTGGAGCTGGCGCGAAGGCGACCTGGCGATCTGGGATAACCGGTCGACCCAGCACTACGCGATCTTCGACTACGGGAACGAGCACCGCCGCGGCGAGCGCGTCACGGTCGCCGGGCCGGTGCCGGTCGGAGTCGACGGCCGCCCGAGCTACGCGCTCAAGGGCGACGCCGCCGCCTACTACGCGGGCGGGGCACAGTAATGAGCGCCTCAGCAGACATCAGAAGGTCCACCAGGACCTCCACGCCCGTCTTCCGCCGGCGTCGGCGCCGGATCTACGGCGGTATAGCCGCCGCGGTGATCGTGATAGTCGCCGCCGTGGTGGCCATCGTCGTGACGACCAGCGGGTCAAGCGGGCCGCTCCCCACCCTCACGATCGCTCACGGCGAAGGCACCGTCGCGAACTCGGACAGCATCATCGCGAGCGACCCGGCGCTCGCGAAGACCATCCCTGCCCACCTGCATTTCGTTCCCTTCGACGCGGGTGTCACCGCGATCGCCGAGATGCGCAGCGGCAGCCTGCAAGCCATCAGCGGCGTCGGTAATCCGCCGGTCGTGGGCGCCATCGGAACGAACTCCGGCGTGGACGTGGTGCTCGCGCAGAGCTTCGACGCCGACGCCCTGATCGTCCCGAAGTCGATCACGACGCCAGCCCAGCTCGCCGGCAAGTCAGTCGGGGTGCTGGTCGGTTCCTCGGAGGACTACGAGCTGCGCGGCTGGCTGGCGCTCAAGCACCTCGCCTCCTCGGTCAAGGTGGTCGGGTTCGCGAGCGAGCAGGCGGCAGCCGCGGCGTACCTGGGCGGCTCAGTCGCGGCCGCCTACGTGACAGCCGGGCCCGAGGCGAAACTGATCTCGACCGGCGGTCACCCGATCATCGACGCCGAGCAGATCGCCAAGCTGGGCATCCCCGGCCTGAACGTGGTCGCAGTCGCGGACAGCATCGTCAAGAGCAATCCCGACCTCGTGCAGAAGTACGTCTGCGCTGAAGTCCAGGCCACGAGGCTGTTCACCGGACCGCAGGCGGACAAGTACCTGCGGCAGAGCGCGAAAGTCCAAGGCGTGCCAGGCAACCTGATCGTCACGGCGACCAAGGACTTCCCGTTCATACCGCTGAGCGATCAGCTGCACTGGCTGGGTTCGGCACCCGGCGACACCACGAGCCCGATCGTCAAGGCGTACGTCCAGACCGGGCAGTTCCTGGTCGGGCAGGGCCGGCTGCAGTCGGCGCCGTCGGCGGCCACGGTCGCGGCGCACGTGGATCCGACCTTCGTCAAGAAGGCTCTCGCCGGTGGGTGCTAACCACCTGCGGGACGCGGGCCCGGCAGCCCTGGGTACGGGGGACAGGGCTGCCGCGCAGGCGGCGGCAGGAAGCGGGCGGCTGGGCCTGCCTCCTGCCGCCGGCCCGGCACACGTCTTCGTGGACTCGGTCAGCAAGACATTCCGCCGCGCAGGACGGCGCACCGTCGCCCTGTCGGACGTCAGCCTGCACGTCGCACCCGGTGAACTGGTCTGCCTGATCGGGCCGTCGGGCTGCGGGAAATCAACCCTGCTGCGCATCATCGCCGGCGCACTTGAGCCGGACGCGGGCTCTGTTATTGCGGGAGGACAGAAGGTATCTGGCCCGGCCCCTGACCGCGGCATGCTGTTCCAGAGCCCGATGCTCTTCCCCTGGCTCACCACCAGGAAGAACGTTCTCTTCGGCCCTCTGGCGCAACGGGCCGCTGGAATTGAAGTCAGGGATGATCCTGAACTGGACGCTCAGACTGATGCCATTCTCAAGACGGTCGGCCTCGCCCAATTCAGTGACGCCTTCCCGCATGAGCTATCGGGCGGGATGAAGCACCGGGCGGCGTTTGCCCGCGCCATGGTGACACGGCCCTCGCTGCTGCTCATGGACGAGCCGTTCGGGGCGCTCGACGCGCTGACCAGGATCCGGATGCACGAGTTCCTGCTGCAGATGTGGGAGCGCTACCTGATCACCATCATCTTCGTGACCCATGACATCGAGGAGGCCGTCCTGCTCGGCGACCGGGTCGCTGTCATGGGCGGGCGGCCGCCCGGCATCCGCGACGTGATCGATGTTCCGCTGCGCCGGCCGCGTCACGCGCTCGACGTCGACACCGGGGAGTTCCTGGCTGTCAAACGCCGGATCCGCGCATCCCTGGCAGCGGAGAACTCTGGAGGGAGTGACTGATGTCTGGCTGGCCGTACGCCTCGGTGGAGGCAAGCGCCTCGGTCGATGTGCTTGATCACCCGGCGATGCCCGGTTCCGCCGATATCGCGGAGCGGGAGGATCTGCTGGCCCACCGGCGCGCAGTCCGCCGCGCCCGCATGCAGCGGCTGCTCACCGGCGCGGCGGGAATCGCGTTCCTGC
>DATELR010000257.1:0-12815 GCA_035276345.1 Streptosporangiaceae bacterium
GGCTTCGCCGGCGCCATGCGCGCCGCGACCTCCGCTGGCATCGCCGCGGCGCGCTCCGCGCGAGGCGGCACCGCAACCGACATCGCAACCGCGGTCGGCTGGGATCCTCCTGGGGCTCTGGCGCGATCGCGCGAGCGACCCGGAGGCAGCGGTTCCCTGCGCAGGCTGGCGCGTGTGGCGGCTGGCTCTGCGGCAACCTCAGCCCGGCGAGAAGGGGCGATCTGCGGGGTCTGTCCGGAGTCCGCGACGCTGCGCGAGCCTGCTCGCGGACGCCACACCCGCGCGACCACGAGCACGATGTCGTGCTCGGATAGCGGAGCCATCCGGCAGAGGATCCGGGGCTCGGCAAGGTAGCGCACCTGGGATTTGATCAGCTCGGGGAGGCGCTTGCTTTCCAGTACTGGCCTGGTGACCAGCCACGTTGCGAGGCCGGGAGGAAGGACGTAGAGCCAGATCAGCGTGTGATTGAACGGGAGACCGAGCACCGTCAGGAGCACCACATACGGCACGGCGACACCAGCGAACACGGCGACCTGGCCGATCGGCAACGGCATCGGCAGCCTGAAGTCGTACAGCTTGTAGAGCCGCTTCTCGATTCGCCAGATGCTCGTGTAGGTGGGCAAATCCACCTGCTGGTCTCCTTCCGCCTGCCGCGGCGAGCGCTGTGGTGCTCTTGTTCTCAGTGGTGGTTAGTGGACGCCCAGTGCGTGCGCGATGCCCATCGCGAGCGAGCGCACGATGCCGGGAACGTAGAAGATCACTGCGATCGCCACCGCGAGGACGAAGAACTGCACGAAGCGCAAGATCTCCCTGGTGAAGAGGAAAAAGATCGCGACGATCCCGACGATCCCGAGGAACAGCGGCCCGAAGAGGGTCTGCAGGTACGTCACGAGCCCCGAACTGCTGAGAGCCACGGGCGGCGCCGCGGCGAGTAGGTGCATTGCCATCGTCACTCCGGATGTGGGGATCGGGGGTTGTGCTCCGGGCCGCGCGGGCTCATGGCGCCGGCCAGGGCTGGATGGCCGACGGGCTGATCGACCGGACCAGCCAGCTGGCGCTGTGCCGGACGACTGTCATCGCGTAGGTCATCCTGAGTTCCGGAGGTGGCGCGACCGGAGTGGTCACGCCCGGCGCGGGCGGTGCGCCGACCTTCCATATGACCGTCACGGTCAGGCGCCTGGTATCCCCGGCGGCTGCTGCCACGCGGAGCCGGCCGATACCTGCGAACCTGACGGACCCGCCCAGTGCTGGGAACGATGTGCCGCCGACGGTCGAGACACCCCGCCGGACCGTGTCGCTGCTGGCATAGGCACGGAAGAACGTCGGGAGCAGCAACCTGAGCGTGTGCCCGGCGGCGAGGTCGAGGTGCACCTGGGTCGCTCGCGGCGGGGAAGCTTCCGCTGGCGCGGGCAAGAGGGCCGGGTAACCGGACACCGCCATGCGGTTGCCGTTGACATAGATCGGCACGCCCAGCTCGATCAGGCCGCCGTTCACCCTGGCGAGCAGCGTGACGATGGCCCGGTGGGTGCTGACGATTCTGATCCCGGCGACCTGTTCGGACTGCAGCGTTCCAGCGCCCGCGCCATTCCAGCCGAACGTCGGGTCGCTACCCGGCGGCAGGAATGAGGCGAGTCCTCGAGACCGCTGAGCTGCGCTGGCCTGGTTGAAGTTCAGGTAGACCTGGCCGAACTGCAGCGCATAGGCCTGAGCTAGCGCGACAGGAAACTTGTCAGCATGGCCGTTGCTGACGGTCGGCGGCGTCGCCGTCGGGTTGCTGCCAGGGCCCGGGTAGCCCATCACGATCGCCGCAACGCCGCGGTAACCAATCAGAAGCAAGACTGCCCAGAGGACCACCCTGAACACCCAGACCAGCCAGCGCCCGCCGGATCCTCGCCATGTCGCAGATGGCTTGGTCGCGGTCCCGCGCTCGACAAGCTCGTCTGGCGGAACCTCGTAGCCCAGCGGCCCGGCAGCTGGGCCAGCCTGGGCACCAGACACCGGCCAAGCCGCGTCAGGCCAGCCTGGCCGTGTCGCGTTCTCGGCTGTCACCGGCGGCCCGGCTGCCGCGTCGTCGGCCGACGCCGGAGCTCCGGGCACCACCTGGTGGCCCGTAGCCATCACCCCTCCGCCCGCTCTTCTGCGCCTACCCGGCCAAGAGCTGCGGCGCACCATTGCTCGTGTCGGGCACCATTCTGCGCACATACGCCCCGCCTCAGCGGGCTTTGCGGCGTCCGACGCGCCGATGACCTGCGAATTAATTCGGCGGCTATGACCTAATCCGGCGCCGAAGGCTTGCCGATATGGAGTGCCTGACCTGCAAAGATGCGCCGGAATACGATATTTGTCCGACCAGCCCATGCTTGGCCTCATTGGTCCGGTCGGGTGGCAGTCCCCGTTGTGCTCGCACATGGGCACCCGCCTTTCCCTGACAGTCACAGATGAGCCCAAATTCCTTGAGAACCGCGCGGTCAACGGTCCGCGCGGACTGTGACTATTGGTGTGACAGGGTGGCGGTGAGGGCCGAAATCGCGTTATTAGCCGTCGGTGGCCCGGTTTTTGCTCGCCGTCGTTACGATCCACGCGAGCACCATGGCTTCCTCGTGCCACGCGTCGTAGCGGCCGCTGCGACCGCCGTGCCCGGCGATCATCTCGGTCTTCAGCAGGAACGGCCCGCCCTCGGCGGTCGCCTGCAGTTTCGCGATCCATTTCGCGGGCTCGGTGTACAGCACCCTGGTGTCGTTCAGGCTCGTGATCGCCAGGATCGGCGGGTAAACGGCGTCCTGCGCGATGTTCTCGTATGGCGTGTAGGACTTCATGTACGCGTAGACAGCGGGGTCGTGCAGCGGATCGCCCCACTCTTCCCACTCGGTCACCGTGAGCGGGAGGGACGGATCCAGGATCGAGGTGAGCGCGTCGACGAACGGGACCTGGGCGGCCACGGCACCGAACGCGTCAGGGGCAAGGTTGACCGCCGCGCCGACGAGCAGTCCGCCAGCCGAGCCTCCCCGTGCTACCAAGGTGTCCGCGCTGGTCCAGCCGCCAGCCGCGAGGTGCCTGGCGCAGGCGACGAAGTCCGTGAAGGTGTTCTTCTTGCTGAGGAGCTTGCCGTTGTCGTACCAGTGCCTGCCCATCTCGCCGCCGCCGCGGATGTGCGCGATGGCATATCCGAACCCGCGATCGAGCAGCGACAGCCTCGGGATCGAGAATGAGGGATCGATGGAGTGCTCGTAGCTGCCGTACCCGTAGAGCAGGAACGGAGCTGACCCGTCTCGCGGCGCGTCTTTCCTGCGGACAATCGAGATCGGGATCTGCGTGCCGTCCTCGGCTGTGGCCCACTCCCTGTGCTGCTCGTAATCCTCTGACCGGTATGCACCGCGGCGGGGCAGCTCGAGCACGGGACGTCGCCGCAGCAGGCTGAGATCCCCGGTCACCGTGTCAAGGTCGTAGACGGAGTCTGGCGTGACCAGCGAGACGAATCCGAGCCGGAACAGCCCCGAGTCGTACTCCGGGTTCGAGCCGGGCGCCACCGAGTAAACAGGCTCGCCGAACGCCACCTCGTACTCCGAACCGTCCGTTCGCAGCACCCGCAGCCCGGTCAGGCCGTTCCTGCGGTAGTAGACGACCACGTGATCGCGGAACGCGCTCACGTCCATCAGGCGAGTGTCCGCCTGGTGCGGGACAAGCGGCGTCCACGTACCAGGATCCTCGAGGGTCGCGGTAGCGATCTCAAAGTTCTCCGCACCGTCGTTGTGCAAGATCAGCAGCCGGCCGGCGCCGCCCTCGCCCGCCTGGTGCTCGATGCCGTACTCGACGCCCTGGCGCCTGGGCGCCACGACCCTGGGCTCGCCGGTCGGGTCGCTGGCGTCGAGCAGCCATTCCTCACTGGTCAGCTTTGACGAGGTGGAGATCACGACGAAACGCTCGCTGCGGGTTAGCCAGACGCCAGTAAAGAACCGCTCGTCGGTCTCCTCGAAGACGATCACGTCCTGCTCGACCGGGGTGCCTAGCATGTGCCGCCAGATCCGGTAAGGCCGCCAGGCGTCGTCGACAGTGACGTAGAACAGCGCAGAGCCGTCGCGCGACCACGCCGAACCGTAGAAGGTGCCAGGGATCTCGTCCGCCGCCACCTCGCCGGTCTCCAGGTCCTTGAAGCGCATCGTGTAGCGCTCATCGCCCGCGTAGTCGGTCGAATAGGCCAGCTTGGTGCCGTCCGGGCTCACGCTGAAGGCTCCGAGCGCGAAATACGCCTGGTCCCCTGCAAGCTCGTTGCCGTCGAGCAGGACCTCCTCGCCATCAAGCGGCGAGCCGTCCTCGGTCATCGGCGGCCGCTCATCATCACCGCGGACCGCCCGACGGCAATGCACGGCGTACTGCTGGCCCTCAACGGTCCTGGAGTAGTACCACCAGCCACGCCTGCGGGTGGGCACGGACAGGTCGGTTTCCTTGGTCCTGCCCTTGATCTCGCCGAAGATCTCATCCCGCAACCCGGCCTGACCTGCGGTCAGGGCCTCCGTGTAGGAGTTCTGCGCTTCGAGGTACGCGATGGTGTCAGGATTGTCCTTCTCAGCGAGCCAGGCATAGTCGTCGACGACCGTGTCGCCGTGGTACGTACGCTCGACGGGGATTCGCTTGGTGGCGGGCGCTTCTGAGCTCATGGGTGCCGATTCTATGGAGCCGCCCGCCGGGCAGATGGTGCGGCACCGCGGGCGCGCTCGCGCCGATCCAACCGGCCGAGCTTCAACCTGCCAGCGGCGTGATTGACGGGCCGGCGAACGGCCGCGTCTCGCTATGCGTCGATGCGAGGCTGGTGCCCGGTGTCGCGCTGAGCCCGGTACAGAGACGCAGGCCTTCCCAGCGCTCCAGGGCAGTTGTAGCCGCAGAGCCAGATAGCGGGACCGGCAGGCCACCAGAGATCTGGGCCGGGCGCCAGCTGAACTTGTCGATGTGCCGGCCGGTGACGGTGACATGCAACGCACCGCTGTAGATCTCTGGCGGTGAGGTGTCGTAGAACGCCAGGTTCCCGAGCCCGTAGTCGACCAGCGCCGACCCGAGGTATCCGGCCCCGAGTTCCACGTGCGCATGGCTGCCCACCACGATGTCCGCGCCCGCTTTCACCAGTTCCTTGGCCAGGGGCACCTGGACCGAGTTCGGGCACTCTTTCGTCTCGGTGCCCCAGTGCAGGAACACGACGACCGTGTCGGCGTCCTTCCGTGCCGCCTGCACTGCCGAGACCAGCTCGCCTTCCTGATAGGCAGAGGCCAGACCGGCTTGCGTGGCGGTCGCCGTCCACGAGGTAATCAGATTCGAATCGAGCACTTCGGTAGCACCGAAGATCGCGATCCGCTGACCATGGACGGTGGACCGGTACGGCTTGAACGCCTGGGCCGCGTTGGCCCCGATGCCAACGATCGGGTAATGCGCCGCCTTCGCTATCGCCAGGGACTGCGCGAGCCCCGGCCGGCCGCAATCCTCGCCGTGGTTATTCGCCTCAGTGACCAGCGTGACGTGCGCGGCTTTGAACGCTGTCAGCGCAGACGGCGGGGCGTGGAAGACGTATTGCTTCGGCTGCGGATCGGTGCATGCGGTCGAGATCAGCGCCGACTCGAAGTTCGTCATCGAGATGTCCGCGCCGGACATGAGCGTCGCGATGTCGCCATCGAGAGCGGTCTGCGGGTCATTGGCCAGCCGCTCGGCGAGCATTCCCTCGAAATGCACATCGCCGCCGAACGCAAGCGTGACCGGCTTGCCGTTGCCCCGCCACGACGGCGAAAGCGGCGAACCGCTGGTGCCCGCGCCGGCGGGGCTGGAATGAGTGGCTACCGAAGGGTGCGGTCCTCCGGCAGCGCCGCCAGACGTCGCTGCGCTGTCCGGCCCCACGAGGTTCCTGACGATGAGGACGGCCCCGGCCAGCAGCGCGACAGCCAGCGCGCCCAGTGCGACCTGGAACTGCATCTTGAGCCGCTCCCGGGACGACCTAGGTGAGGAATGCACGACAAGACGGTAACAGTGTCACGTGCCCTGAACAGGTACGTTTTCAACGCCGCTCGCCGAGAGCGCGCAGGTCGGGCAACGCGCGGGCGCTATGGTAGCTTCGCACGAGATGTCACGAAGGGACGAGGTCGCGGGGCTCGGCGCGCGATTCGCGAAGCTGTGGGCCGCAAGCACGATCTCCGCCCTCGGCAGCGGCCTGGCGACGATCGCAACGCCGCTTTTCGTCGCCTCGCGAACCAGCAGCCCGCTCATCATCTCCGCAGCATTCGGCGTCGCCTGGCTGCCCTGGCTGTTGTTCGCCCTGCCGGGCGGAGTGCTGGTCGACCGCGTCGACCGGCGGCAACTTCTGATCGTCGTTGACCTGGCCAGGGTTGTCGCGATGGGTGTGCTCGCAGCCGCGATCCTGACCGGCTGGGCGAGCATCGCGCTGCTGTACACCGTGTTGTTCATCGTGAACACCGGCGAGATCATCTTCCGCTCCGCGAGCCAGGCCATGATCCCGTCGGTGGTGCCGACTGCCAGGCTCGAACGCGCCAACGGGTGGCTTGTCGGTGGCGACACCGTCGCGCAGCAGATGCTGGCAGGTCCGCTTGGCGGGTTCTTGTTCCTCATCGCTGCTGGCCTTCCATTCCTGGCAAACGCTGGCACCTTTGCCGCGAGCGCGCTGCTGATGGCCTTGATCGCAGGCAGGTACCGGCCGGAGCGCGTCATCGATCCCGGTTCACGCAACCGCGTTCTCAGGTCTGTCTGGACTGATGCCGCCGAGGGCTTCAGGTTCCTGATCAGGCAGCGGCTGCTCAGGACGATGGCCGTGCTCATCGGATTGCTGAACGTGACGCTCACCGGGGCGCTTGCCGTCCTCGTATTGCTCGCCAAAGACCGCTTGCACCTGGGCTCGGTGGGCTACGGCCTGCTTTTCACCTGCATCGCCGTAGGTGGCGTTGTCGGCTCGGTGATAGGCGACCGGCTGATCTCCTGGGTCACGGCGACGTGGACGATCAGAGTCGGCCTGATGATCGAGGCAGGCCTGCACCTCACCCTGGCCGCGTCCCGGAACACCCCGCTCATCTGCGTCGTGCTATTCGCGTTCGGCATCCACGGCGCGCTCTGGATGATCGTGAACAGCTCGCTGCGACAGCGGCTGACGCCGCCGGAGATGCTCGGCAGGGTCGGCAGCACCAACCTGTTCATCGCCGCGGGAGGCAACTGCGCAGGCGCCCTGCTTGCCGGCGGGTTCGCCGCCAAGTTCGGGATCACGGCCCCCTACTGGGTGGCTTTCGTGGTCGCGGTCATCGTCTCGGTGACAACCTGGCGGGTATTCAGCAGGGCGGCCGTCGCGGAGGCGTACGCCAAGGACCCCGCGAGCGAGCCAGCCGAGCTTGCGTCTGCAAGCTGACCCGGCTCGCATGTGTCCATAGTGCGCGGCCGTGTTCGTCGTGCCTGTGTTAGTCGCACTGTGTTAGTCGCACTGTGTTACTTGATGAGCAATGGGAGGCGAGGATGAAGTACATGATGCTGATCTGCTCGGACGACTCAGTCGTCCTGAGCCCAAAGGAGCGGGCCGAGATACCCGCCGCCACGGAGGCATGGGTCCAGGAGATGGACAGCAGCGGCATCCGGCTCCTGGGCGATCAGCTCAGGCCGCCCAACGACGCGACAACCGTGCGCGTGCGCAACGCGCAGGTGCTGCTGGCCGACGGCCCGTTTGCTGAGACGAAGGAGCAGATAGCAGGCTTCGACATCATCGAGTGCGAGGATCTGGATCAGGCCCTTGACGTGGCGGCCAAGCACCCGGTCGCCAAGTTCGGGCTGATCGAGGTTCGCCCGTTCTGGCAGTGACCGACGACGTACGCGCGGCGGTTGCTGACGCGTTCACCGCCGAGTGGGGCAAGGTCGTCGCCACGCTGATCGGCATGACCAGCGACTGGGATCTGGCCGAGGAGTGCGCACAGGACGCGTTCGCCCAGGCGCTTAAGGCCTGGCCGCGGGACGGTGTCCCGCAGAAGCCAGGCGCCTGGCTGACGACGGTGGCGCGTAACCGCGCGCTAGACCGGCTGCGGAGGAGCGCGTCCGAGTCCGCCAAGCTCCAGCAGGCAGTGTTGCTGACGCCGCCGCAGGACCCGGCGGGAGCCGACATGGACACCGAAGACATACCAGACGAACGACTACGGCTCATTTTCACTTGCTGCCACCCCGCGCTGCCGCTTGAGGCAAGAGTCGCGCTCACGCTACGGACGCTGGCCGGGTTGACCACCGCAGAGATCGCGCGTGCGTTCCTGACCGCGGAGCCGACCATGGCCAAGCGGCTGGTCCGCGCCAAGCAGAAGATCCGCAACGCTGGCATTCCCTACCGGGTACCTCCGGCACACCTGCTGCCGGAGCGTACGAGTGGCGTGCTAGGCGTGTTGTATCTGCTCTTCAACGAGGGCTATACCGCGACGGCCGGTTCCAACCTGGTACGGCACGACCTGTGTGCCGAAGCGATCAGGCTGGCCCGCGCACTCGCCGGTCTGATGCCAGACGAGCCAGAAGCCAAGGCCCTGCTTGCACTCATGCTGTTTCACCACTCCAGACGAGTCAGCCGGGTCAACGAGTCCGGCGACGTCATCACGCTGGAGGATCAGGATCGCTCGCTCTGGGATCAGGCCGAGATCAGCGAGGGCGTGCGCCTCCTGGAGGCCGCGGCGAGGCGCGAGCGGCGCGGCCCTTACCTGGTCCAAGCGGCGATCGCGCAGTGCCACGCCACCGCAGCGACTGCCGCCGATACCAACTGGGGGCTCATCGCCGACCTCTATGACCTGCTGGCTGAGCTCATCCCGTCCGACGTGGTCCGGCTCAACTGGGCCGTCGCGGTCGGCATGGCGCATGGCCCAGCCGCCGGGCTGGAACGGGTAGACGCGCTAGCGGCCACCGGTGCGCTGGACGGCTATTACCTATTGCCGGCGACCCGCGCCGACCTGCTCAGGCGCATCGGCCGGAACGATGAGGCGGCCGAGAGCTACCGGCGCGCACTCGACCTGGCAGTGAACGAGGCCGAGCGGCGCTACCTGGCCGGCCGGCTAGAGGAGATGTCGAGCGCGACGGGCGACGAGGCCGCGGAAGGAAATCGGTCGACGGGGTGATCGGCCGTTGCTAACGTCCGCGCATGCGACACGCCGAGTTCAACCATCCTGCTCTGGTTCAGGTCTACGACGCGATGTTCGGCTGGTCCAGGGACGACGACTTCTTCATGTCCGTCGTCAATGCGACCCAGGCCGCGCGCGTCCTTGATCTCGGCTGCGGCACAGGACGGCTCGCGCTCGCGATGAGCGCGGCCGGTCACCAGGTGACGGGCGTCGATCCGGCCAGAGCGTCGCTGGACGCCGCGAAGGCCAAGCCGGGCGCCGAGTGCGTCATCTGGATCGAAGGCTCATCGAACGCGCTGCCGGATGCGGCATTCGACGTCGCGGTCATGACCAGCCATGTTGCCCAGTTCTTCGTCACTGACGAGCAATGGGATCTCGCGCTTGCCGATCTCAAGCGCGCGCTGGTCCCCGGTGGCCGGCTGACTTTCGACAGCCGAGACCCGAGGGCCCGCGGATGGAAGCAGTGGAATCCGGCGGACTCGCGGCGCCAGGTGTCGCTACCCGACGGCCGCTGCGTGACCGCCACGATCGACGTCGACGCCGTCACCGACCACGTGGTCAGCTTCACCATCCGGTACTCGTTCTCCGACGGCCAGACACTGGCGAGCACTGGTGACCTGCGCTTCCGCACTGAGTCCGAGTTGCGCACGTCGCTGGCAGCGGCCGGCTTCGCGATCGAGCAGATTTACGGAGGCTGGAACCGCGAGCCGATCGGCGCGAGCGACGGCGAATTCCTGGTCATCGCACGGGCTTGACAGGTTCCGGGGCCCTCTGATCAACCCGCCGGTCGGCGCGGCGGCCCGGGAACATCCGCGTGAAGGCGCCGGCCAGCCCGCGGTCGCCGGTGATCGTCAGGCGGCCAGCCAGTTCGGCCTCGGCGATCGGCTCGCGGCCGAACGCGACCGCGCGCATCGTCGCAATATCTGCGCCCAGAGAGAAGGCTGGGTCACTGGGTCGACCTCGCCCGATTTCCAGCGATCCGCACGCGATGGTGAGCGTGACCGTCTCACCGTTAACTGTCAGTTCACAGCTGAGGTCTCCGTCCGGCGCCTCGGACGCATCGAATGCGGTCTTGAGGGCGACGAGGAAGGCATCAGTGGTCAGTTCGCGCGACGTCGTGATGGGCTCCCGGCTGCCCCATCGGCCAAGCTCGATCAGCACGGGTTCAAGCGCATGACCGCGGTCGGTCAGCTCGTAGACGGCCACGCTGGCCGGCGGAGCGAGCATGTCGCGGCGGACAAGGCCGGCTGCTTCCAGATCTCGCAGCCGTTGTGACAGCACATTCGGGCTGACGCTGTGCAGGCCTCCCCGGAGCTGGGCGAACCGCTTCGGCCCGAAGATCAGCTCGCGCACGACAAGCAGTGCCCACCTGTCGCCGATGACGTCAAGTGCGCGCGCGATCCCGCAAGGGTCGTCGTACCGCCTGGACTGACTCACGCCAGGGAGTCTACCTCAACAGGTTGTGTTTCAGGATCGTCTAGTCCTAAATTAGGACCATGACTACAGACGCTCATCGCAGCCAGCGGACCTTCATTCTCATCCCTGGAGCGGGCGGCACCGCCTGGTACTGGCACCGAGTTGTGCCGCACCTTGAGGAAGCGGGACACCGGGCCATCGCCGTTGACCTGCCCGGCGATGATCCCGACGTCGGCCTTGCCGAGTACACGCGACTCGTTACCGCCGCAGCGGACGGCTACCACGATGTCGTGCTGGTTGCTCAGTCGCTGGGCGGGTTCACTGCGCCTCTGGCGGCCCTGAAGCTGGATGTCAGCGGGCTGGTGTTCGTCAACGCCATGATTCCCAAGCCCGGCGAGACGGCCGGCGCGTGGTGGGACGCAACTGGATGGGAAGCGGCCAGGCAAGCGGCGGCCGAGCACGGCGGCTACCCGGCGGAGTTCGACCTGGAGACATATTTCCTGCACGACGTGCCGCCGGATGTCGCTGCCGCCGGCGAGAAGTACCAGCGCCCGGAATCCGATGCCGCCTTCGCGTCGGCGTGCGACTTCGGCACATGGCCGCAAGTGCCGATCAAGGTCGCGACGGGCGCGGACGACCGGTTCTTCCCCGCCGGCTTCCAGCGGGCCGTAGCACGCGAGCGGCTTGGCATCGAACCGGACATCCTGCCCGGCGGTCATCTCATCGCCTTGTCCCAGCCCGATGCCCTGGCCGGTTACCTCATCGCGGCGACGGGCTGAACGGCGTCGCGGCCTGGTCAAGTATGAAATGTCCGGATCCGCGAGCCACGCCTACAACACCAATGGCCCATCGGGCTCCTAACAAGACGTCCGATGGGCCATTGGTGTTCTTTGCGCGGGCGCGTGAGGCGCCTTACCTAGTCGAGGACGCCGAGATCGGCACGCATCTGCTCGCTAAGCGCGTGCAGCCTGGGCGCCGCCTTCTTCAGGTCATCAAGGACGCTCTCGGCCGTCTCCCCGTCAAGCTGCCGGCCGCGATCTAGCCGCTTGACGGCAGCGTCGACGTCTGCGAGCACCGAGTTGAGGTCGCGAGAGGCGTTGAGGATGTGCGCGGGGACAATCATTTGAATCTCGGCGTAGCAGTCTCGGTAGGCGCGTCTGACGTGCTCGACCTCAGCCCTCTCCTCGTTGCCATAAGCGCCATCGCGCAGCCGGTGCAGCGCATCCTTCAGCATCGTGTCGAAATCGCGCGAGGCACGGTTTATGGCCGTGTACGCGGTCCTGCGCTCGTCGAAGTTTCGCCGGGCTTCGGCTTCCTGGCTGCTCGCCCGATGATGCCTTGCGGTCATGAACTGAGCGAGAACGGGAGCGCTCAGCGTTCCGAGGACCCCGACGACGGCAGTCACCATAGCGGCGATCGCGGGTGTCATAGCCCAAACCGTACAGCGGCGACCATTCGCAGCAACCGTTACTTGCGCGTAGCTGCTGGGGCTCAGCGCGAACGCGCGGGTTCACACGTTGAAGCGGAACTCGACGACGTCGCCTTCCTGCATGACGTAATCCTTGCCCTCGATCCTGGCCTTGCCGGCGGCCCGGGCGGCCGCGATCGAGCCCGCGGCCATGAGGTCATCGAAGGAGACAATCTCGGCCTTGATGAACCCGCGCTGGAAGTCGGTATGGATGGCACCGGCCGCCTCTGGCGCGGTCGCGCCTGCCTTGATCGTCCACGCCCGGGCCTCCTTCGGCCCGGCGGTCAGGAAGGTCGCAAGCCCGAGGGCGGCGAAACCGGCCCTCGCCAGCTGGTCAAGGCCTGGCTCGCCAAGGCCGAGCTCGGCGAGCAGCTCCGCGGCCTCCTCCGGCGGCAGGTCGGCGAGCTCTGCCTCATCCTTGGCATCGAGAAACACCGACTCGGCCGGTGCGACGAGCTTGGTGAGCCGGTCCTTCAGCGCGTCGTCAGCGAGCTCGGTGTCGTCGACGTTGAACACGTACACGAACGGCTTGGCCGTCAGCAGCGACAGTTCGCGCAGGTTGGCCAGGTCGATGCCGGCGGCAGCGGCGCCAGCGAACAGCGTGGTCCCGCCGTCGAGGACCTCCTGGGCGCTGGTGGCTGCCTCGGCGATCGCCGTCCGCTTCGGGTCCTTAGCCGCCCTGGCCTCCTTGACCAGCCGTGGCGCTGCCTTCTCCAGCGTCTGCAGGTCGGCGAGGATCAGCTCAGTGACTATCGTCTCGATGTCTCGTTCAGGGGATACGTCACCGTCGACGTGGCTCACGTCTGGGTCGGTGA
>DATELR010000258.1:0-10318 GCA_035276345.1 Streptosporangiaceae bacterium
CGAATGACTGCCCTTCGGCCTCTGCCGGGCAGCTACTTACTCCGCTAGGACGCCTGCCATGAGGATTGCCAGCCGCACCAACCGTCCGGTTGTCATTCAGCTTCCCCGCGAGATCGATGCCAACAACGCCGCAGAGGTCGCCGCCGAGATCCGGGCCGCGTACAAGCCGGACACGATCATCGTGGCAGACATGGCCAAGGCCAGATTCTGTGATTCGCTCGGAACGCGGGAGCTGCTCAACGCCCACTATTGGGCGATCGCCTCGCGATGCGAACTGCGCATCGCCCGGCCCTCAGTAGCCGTGCTTCGCGTCTGGGGAGCTGCTTGGAGCAGACCAGATCTTCGCGATCTATCCATCCCTCGCGTCGGCTCGGGCAGCTTCGAGCCGACGTTGATTGCGCCTCTATTAATAGGACCTCGTAGGTCTCGCGCAGCTTCCGCATCAGTCGCCCGTCACCGGTGCAGGGCGAATGGCAGACGCTCCGGGCGGCTCGTAGAACGCGCCTACCGAGCGTGCCAGCACAAGCGTGTCGCGCAGCTGATCCTCGCTGAGCAATTCCTCTACCTCGACAGTCGAAAAGGCACCTGTCTTGACCGTCGCGGTGACCACTGCTTTCGCGGCGAGCGCATCTGGAAGTTCCGCTATGGCGCGCACCTCGCCGTTACCGGCCGTCCAGTAGATCGCGTCGAGCGATCCGCCAAGCGATCGCAAGAGGGTGCCGAATGCGGTGGCCCGATCATCAGAGCCCTGGACGAGTCGCGCCCATGACGCGCTCGAGTAAACGCCCGTGAACATGTACTTGCGCATTGCTTCCCCCGTCCTGGTTTGTCAAGACCGGGAGTCCAGGCGCATATGCCCCACGGCATTGTGGCTTCAAGCTGGCACTACTGTCGCATATGGGGCCAGACTCGCCTACGAACTGACCGGGTAGTTGAACCCTGAGCCCGCTACCTTAAAGTAGCCCGCCGTCACATGACGTGAGCATGTGGGTCGGGGTCTGCAAGGCCGGAACATGTCCTACTTCACCAGATCAAGAACATTCTTGGATAATCTGCTCAGCGTGAACCGCCGTGTGCCTTCGTGGCGAAAGTGCCAGTCGGCATACACCTGCCAGGATCCGCGGCAGTGAGGACGATCATCCTTTCCGGCGCCGTGGCGCTGGTCACCGCCCTGCTGGGAACTCCGCTATTTATCAGGCTTATGCGACGGCTCGGCTACGGCCAGCCGATCCGCGTCGAAGGCCTGAAGTCGCATGAGAGCAAGCGCGGCACGCCGACGATGGGCGGCACGGTCTTCGTCGCCGCGTCCCTGATCGGCTACGTGGCCGCGCACGCCCTGACTGATACCGGGGTTACCGCGTCGGGCGTGCTCGTGCTGATGATGATGACCGGCCTTGGGCTGGTCGGGTTCATCGACGACTTCCTGAAGATCTTCCGGCAGACGAGCCTGGGACTGCGCAGCCGGGCGAAAGTGGCAGGCCAGGTGATCGTCGCCGCCGTGTTCGGGTTCGAAGTGCTGCAGCGTCCAGACATGTTCGACCTGACCCCCGCCGACGCCCGGCTGTCGTTCGTGCGGGACTTTGGCCCGGTCCTCGCCACGCTGCCGTTCGTGATCTGGGTTGTCATCATGACGGTCGGCGCGTCCAATGCGGTAAACCTCGCCGACGGCCTCGACGGCCTGGCTACGGGATCGACGATTGTGGTGCTGGCCGGCTACGTGCTGATCGGGACCTGGCAAGAGCGCAACCTCTGTACCAGCTTTCTGTCCCCGCAGTGCTACGAGGTGCGCGACCCGCTAGATATAGCGGTCGTCGCGGCGTCGGTACTAGGAGGTTGTATCGGCTACTTGTGGTGGAATGCGCCGCCAGCCAAGATCATCATGGGTGATACCGGGTCGCTGGCTCTGGGCGGCGCGCTGGCCGGGCTGGCCATCTGCACCAGGACTCAGCTGTTGCTTGGGATCCTGGGCGGCCTGTTTGTGATCATCACGATGTCGGACGTGATCCAGATCGGCGTTTTTAAGTTCACCAGGATCAGGACCGGCACGGGGAAGCGGGTGTTCAAGATGGCGCCGCTGCAATATCACTTCGAGCTCAAAGGCTGGACGGATACCACGATCGTGATCAGGTTCTGGCTGATCTCTGGACTATGCGTGGCGGCAGGTCTCGCCATCTTCTACGCTGCCTGGCTGCAGGCATGACGTTCGCATGTCAGCGATTGCAGCACAAAGTTGCTTGTCAACAGTGGGGCGTCTGGGGGTCGAACGTCCGACTGCCGCGCACACCAGGTCTCGGGTGGCCGCCGTAGGCCCAACGATGGTCGCTAGGTCAGTTCGTGTACGTCAGCCAGATGTGGAGGCTCCCGTGCCGGGCCAGCTGCCCATCCGCCGACACACTGCAACTGTCAGGGTGGCGGTAGGGCTTGCGCAGAGGCTTATTGATCGGCGTGCCGCTGTGGAACTGGCCATGAGTGCCGCCTGCGCCGGTCCCCTTTGTGCAGGTCATAGCCCAAGCACCAGAGACGGACTGCCTCGGGTTAGACCGCACATGCAGAACGATTCTCAGAGGGTGGTGCCGTGCGTTCCCAGCCGCGACGCAGGTGGCGAAGTCCCCGCGGGCTCGGCATGACGCGATCCGGATCGGGTGGCGGCGGGAAGAGGCCGAGGCGGGGCTTGTCGCCAGCAAGGTCATAGATGCCGCGAGGGCAAACACGATGATCAGCGGCCGGTTCATTAGCGATCCATTCTCTGATACGCCACTTAGAGGCCAGGCCGACGGTACATCAAATGCCTCGCCGAGAAGAGTGTCGTATTCGCCACATTGTGAGCCCGTCAGGTCGCCGACCTGTCGGCCGAGCGGCGGGCCTGCGCGTCGCGCTGGACAGTTGGCAGGAAGGCGTCATACTCGGCCTCCCGCGCCGTCTGGCTGGCCATCCGAGCAGCGCGGTCATAGGGATGGCCGGTCACCAGGCCGTTGCGGGCATGATTGCCGACGCGCTGGCCGTGGATGACGCCCTCGTCGTCGCGCAGCTTTGTCCAGGCCGTCAATGGTCGACCTGCGCGAGGTAGCGCAGGCGCTTCTTGACTGACAGTGACGGTGGCCAGGGCCCAGACAGTCCGCCGTCTTTGGCGCTCTTGCCGTCGCGCCAGAAGGTGAGGATCCAGGCGGGCCGGTTGGCGTCGTGGGTTGCGAACCATGCGGCGACGTAGGTAAACCAGTTCTTGCGGTAGGAGTCCGGGCTGGCGTTGGATTCGCCGAGCCGGAGCAGCGGGTAGCGCTCGTGGCTGACTTTCTTCAGCGCGTCGAGGTTAGCTGTCATCCGCGCCCACACCTTGGCCTCGCTGAGCGTGCCGCCGCTGGTCGCCTCTGGCAGGACGTCAGCCTTGCGCAGGCCGCCGCCATTGAGGTAGCGGTCGTTGAGGTACAAGTCGTAGCCGTACCAGTCCAGCTGCGGGGCGTACCACTGCTCGGCCTGGTTGACCGGGCCGCAGCCGATCGTGCCGAACCGGACGCGGGTGCCCTGGACCAGGTGCTCCATGTACGTCTGCATGGCCCGGTAAATCGCGGGGTTGCGGACAGCGCCGCTGTAGCCGAGCGGGTCGTTGCCCACGGCGTTCTCGTGCCAGATGGTGAACAGAGAATGCGCCGGTGCGGTCGCGAACAGGGCATTGAAGTAGGCGTCGTACTTGTGGTGCAGCAGCGGCCACGGGTCCGGGCGCATCGAGACGAGCTGGTAGTTGGTTCCGGCGCCGGATGGCCAGGAGGTGGGCCACTTAGCCGGGTCTTCGCTGTCGTAGTAGATGCGGACGCCGCGTGCGTCGGGCACGGCGGTCTTGTACTTGGGCCAGGTGCTGCGGTTCGCGCCCCAGACGATCTTGGGGTGGGGGGTTGCCGTGGCGGCTTGGACGTTCACCGGCGGCATGAGTGTGGAGCCGACGGTCAAAGCGACGCCGGTTACCAGGCCGAGGGGGATCATGCGCCTAGTCATCGTCTTCATTGTCGGCCGCGCGGTTCGCGGAGTACGTCGTTTCACGACAGGCCTTCCAGATGTATCGGACTGGCTAGCAGCAGCTCACCGGGAGGCGGTAGCAGGAGTGCCGTCGAGGTTCAGGCCTTGGTGCGGTCCATGCCCCACGCGCGGCAGTTCGTCGAGCCGTGATGCCGCCGATCCGGCTGCACGACCTGTGGCACGGCGCGGCGACGCTCGCCTTTGCGGCCCTAGCGGACATGAAGGAAGTTCAGCGGCTCCTGCGGCATGGCTCGTACCTGCCGAAACTCATCGCACACGTCGCGCACACGAGGCCCTGAAGAGGGCCTGCGGGCAGTTACGTGATCAAGGAATCCCCTGATCAGAGCGGTGGGGCGTCCGGGGGTCGAACCCGGAACCTACGGATTAAAAGTCCGCTACTCTGCCATTGAGCTAACGCCCCGCATGCCGCGCCACGCGGCAGTCCACGGCATGAAGCGTACCGAGTCTGGCGCCCCGCGCGCTCACAGCGATCCTGCACCCGCCAGGTAGCATCCGCTGCGTGGAGAGCGCTTTCTATGAGCCTGCCGGCGTAGATACCTACCTTTCGACGCCTGCGACCATCGGCCCGTGGACCCGCGATGCTCAGCACGGCGGTCCGCCATCAGCGCTCGCGGTCACGGCGCTCGAACAGCACGAGCCCGACGAACGGCAACGGCTTGGCCGGGTAGCGATCGACATCTTGCGGCCGGTACCCATCGGCAAGTTGTCGGTCAGGACCCGGACACTCCGGCCAGGCCGCCGGGTGGTACTGCTCGAGGCCATTATCGAAGCTGACGGCCAGGAGGTCCTGCACGCTCGCGGCTGGCGGATCGAGCGACCCTCACGCCCGGTACCGGACATCGTGGACGGAACGCCGGCCCCGCCGCTGCCGCCGACCGGAGACGGCGTGCCGCCTCAGATCTTCAAGCAGGAGCCAGAGGGATACCTTGCCTCGATCGAATGGCGCTTCTTGCCGTCCGAGCTCGACGAGTATGTCGGGTCGGCACAGTCACACCGGACGGCACGGACCAGGGCAGCGTGGGCGCGGCCGAGAATCCCGTTGCTTCCTGGAGAACAGGCATCACCGATGGCGCGCACCTTGCTGGTCGCCGACTCCGGCAGCGGAGTCGGCGCGGCGCTCCCGTCGACGGAGTTCATCTTCATCAACGTCGACGTCACGGTCGCTCTGCCACGCGACCCCGCCGGAGACTGGCTGCTGCTCGAGGCCGAGACTGTTGTCGGCGGCGAAGGCACCGGTCTGGCGAAGACCCGCCTGTCGGACCTCACCGGCCCGTGCGGTCAGGCGTGGCAGACGCTGCTGGTCGCGCCGAGATAACAGTTGGCGGCGACCTTGCGCCGTCTCGGCCGCGAAACAGCCGCTTTGCGCTCGGCAGTACGGGGAGCGTCCTGTTGACGCGCATGCCTGGTTAGTTAGCCGATGCCCGCGGTGCGGATACGCTGGCTGAGTGCTCGCGGGGGCGGGCACCGATTTGTCTTAAGGAGTGCGAACAATGACCGCCGTCGACCTGGAGGGCGCCGCCAACGTCCGTGACCTCGGCGGACTGCGCACGCGGGACCGCAGGCGTACGCGTTACGGCCTGATCTATCGCGGCGACTCGCTCGACAGCATCACCCCGGCCGACGGGCAGATCCTGTTCGACAAACTGAACATCGGCACGATCATCGACCTGCGCACGGCGGCCGAAACGGAACTGAAGGAGCTGTCCTTTCCGGTGCGGCGGTGCCGGTTCTCGGTTCTCGCTGAAGGCAGGCTCGGGCGCGAGCCGTTCCCGTCCGACGATCCGGTCGAACTCGCCAAGGTGTACCTCAACAACCTCGAAGGTGGCCGCGAGGCCGTGAAGAACACGTTCGAGGTGATCGCTGACAACCTGCAGGCGGGCGTGCCGACGCTGTTTCACTGCGCGGCGGGCCGCGACCGGACCGGCATCATGTCCGCCCTGCTGCTTGACCTTGTTGACGTCACCTTCGGCGAGATCGCCAGGGACTACGTGCAGAGCAACAGGAACGCACGGCGGGTGACCAAGAAGCTCGCGGAGAACCCGCTGTATGCCAACCACGAGGCGCACATGCGGGAAGTGATCCTGCTGCACGAACAGACCATCATCGGCTTCATCCGGCTGCTCCATGAGCAGGCCGGCGGGCCGCGGCAGTTCTGCCTGGACAGCGGGCTCAGCGAAGAGACGATCGCGCTGATCGAGGAAAAGTTCGTCGGCGATGCGGATGACGTCGCCGGAACGTAGCGCGGCCGACCCCGGAGCCGGTGCGCCGGTCGCGGAACCGCCCGTGGAACTGGACCTGCACTCCGACCTGGAACTACGCGCCGCACTCCGAGTCACGCCGGGGCTGACCGTCCTGACCGGCGGTCAGACTGGCGTGGATACGCTGGCCGCCCGCGCGGCGCTCGCTGCAGGCCTGCCCGTTCATGTCGTGTTCCCGCACGGGTTCCGGCAAGAGGATGGCCCGCTGACGGCGGAGCGCCGGGCCGAACTGCACGGGGCCGTGCTGCACCAGCTCGGGAGCATCGGTTTCGCGCAGCGGACGTGGACCTGCGTGAGCCTGGCCGACGCCGTGCTGCTACTCGACCCGGCTGGTGGGGACGGCTGCCAGGAGACCGTGCGCGCCGCCGAGCGGCTCGAGCGTCCGCTGCTCGACCTGACCGCCTATCCGGCGGCAGGCGGCGGAACCGGACGTGCCGATAAATCCGGACCGGCCGTGCAATCTTTTCTCAGGCAGAACGGGGCGCAGGTGCTCCTGATCGCCGGATGCCGCGGCAGCCTGCTCGCCGGTCAGGTCGACTATGTCCGCTCTCGTCTCGAAGATGTCGCGGCCGCTCTCGCTGAATGTCAGGACCAGCGAGGTATCGCCCCCGATTAGTCGTCGGGTGGCTCGCCCCAGTCGACGTTGACGGTGGCAGCCGTTTCCGGATGGCGTTCCAGCCAGGTGCGCGCGAACGGGCAGAGCGGGACGACGGTCAGGCCATCGCGCGCCGCCCGGTCGACGGCAGCTTTGACGAGGGCTCCGCCCAGACCATGGCCCTCCAGCTTCTCCGGTACTTCGGTGTGGATCAGCACCAGCCGGTTGGCTCGCCTGCGGTAAAAGAGCTCGCCGACGGCACCGTCGGCAGCCATCTCGAAGCGGGATTCCGCTTTGTTGTCGGTAACCCTCTCGTCCGCGTTCATGGCACTATCGTCGCATCGCGCGCGGCCTGGATCACTCCGGCCGTTCGGGGGTGCGCCGGGCCAGCAGGATCTCGGCGCCGACCGGTGTGAACCCGGCCGCCAGGAACGCGCGCACGCTGGCGGCGTTGGCCGGCGCCACCTGAGCCCAGAGAGGTTCATCGGGCTCGGCGAGGTGCCTAACCGCTGCGGCGAGTGCGCGGCCCAGGCCGCGGCTGCGCCGGGTCTCGTCGACCTCGATCGCCGTTTCGCGGCGGCCTGCAACTCCCCGGCCGAGCAGAACCACGCCGCTGCCGTCCGCCGTTCGCCAGGCCTGCACGTCGTCGCGGTAGCTGAGCGCCCTCGCGACCCGCGGATGGGATAGGTCAGGCTCTGGCGACAGATCGATCGGGGGCGGTCCGTCGATTGGTTCCGCCACGCAGAGCATGTCGATGCTGCCCGGATTGCGGTTCGTTGCCGTGCAGAGAGCCTGCAGGAACGGCGGGCCGAGCGGCGCGCTGAGGTTGTCCGTCCGAAGGTGCTTCTTCACCCAGTCCTCGTCGACGTCGGCGAACACGACCGCGTGCGCAGTGAAGCCCCATACCCCGGCGTCCCTTGCCGACGGCTGGGGAAGGACTGTCACGCCGCCGTCGGCGGGCGGGAACTTGCCGGTGGCGGCGTCCCGGAGGATCGCGGCAAGCTGTTCCTTCGCAAACAGGTTCAAAAGTTCTCCTGGCGTTTATTTCGCCGTGCGATGCGGGTCCTGGCGCAGAACACCGACGGTCCATCGGTGTTCAAAGAAGACACCCGATGGCACTCTGGTGTTCCTTGCCTGCGGGCCAGGGCCTGGCGCTCAGCGGCTCGGGCTTACCGGTAGGCCGAGATCCCGGTGAGGGCCTGTCCGATCGCTAGCGTGTGGATCTCTTCTGTGCCTTCGTAGGTCAGGACGGATTCGAGGTTGTTGGCGTGCCTGATCACCGGGTACTCGAGCGTGACGCCGTTGGCGCCGAGCACGGTCCTTGACGTCCGCGCGATGTCGATCGCGGTCCTGACGTTGCTCATCTTGCCGAGGCTGATCTGCTCAGGAGTGACTCGCCCGGCTTCCTTCAGCCGCCCGATATGCAGAGCCAGCAGTTGCGCGCGCTGCAGATCGGCCAGCATCCACGCCAGCTTGGCCTGCGTCAGCTGGAAGCCACCGATCTTCTGGCCGAACTGCTCCCGCGTGGTCGCGTAATCGACAGCTGCCTCAAGGCACGAGCGGGCAGCTCCCGTGGCGCCCCAGATGATGCCGAACCGGGCCTCGGTCAGACAGGAGAGCGGGCCCTTCAGGCCGGTGACACCCGGCAGGACGGCATCGGATGGCAGCCGCACGTCGTCAAGGTGCAGCTCAGAGGTAACAGACGCGCGGAGACTTAGTTTCTTGTGAATATTGCGCGCGGTAAAGCCGCGAGAGCCGCGCGGCACGAGGAAGCCGCGGATCCCTTCCTCGGTCGATGCCCAGACCACGGCGATGTCGGCGATCGATCCGTTGGTGATCCACATCTTGGCGCCGGACAGAATCCAGTCGGACCCTTCGCGGGTGGCGCGGGTCTTCATGCTCGACGGGTCGCTGCCGTGATCGGGCTCGGTGAGTCCGAAGCAGCCGATTGCCTGGCCGGCCGCCATGCGGGGGAGCCACTCGTTCTTCTGTTCCTCAGAGCCGTATTTCCAGATCGGGAACATGGCGAGCGACCCCTGCACCGAGACCAGGCTGCGCAGGCCTGAGTCGGCGGCCTCCATCTCGCGGCAGGTCACGCCGTAGGCGATCGGGCCCATCCCGGCGCAGCCGTAGCCCGTGAGGTGCATGCCGAGGAGGCCGAGCTGGCCGAGCTCTGGCACGAGCTCCTTCGGCAGCGTTCCTGCCTCGAACCAGTCCGCCACGTTCGGCATGATCCGGTCGGCGGCGAACTTGCGCACGGTGTCGCGGACGAGGCGCTCGTCATCGCTCAGTTCGTCGTCGATCTTCAGCAGGTCGCTGCCGGCTGGTTCGCTGGTGCGGGGCATGGCTCGGTCCTCTCTGCGCGCGGGCCACCACGCGCGTCTTCCCTGCGGCCAGAGTAAGCGGCCTGGTTGTGCACGTGCAGCCCTGGGCTGCTGCCGTTTGTGCTCCCGAGCCATGGGCTCGTGGCGGCCGGGCGTGTTAGCGGGCGAGGGTGGCTCGGACACCCTGTGGCTACCAGTCAGTCTGTGCCACGTCCGGCGTCAGCCCGTTGGCCGCAACCTGGGTGCGGGATAATACGTTCATGAGCTACATGAACGGCAGCGGCAAGGTGCTCGTGCGCAAGCGCGACAACCGGATCATCGCGGGCGTCTGCGCAGGCCTAGCGGAGTACGCGGGGATCGACGTCAACCTGCTCCGGGTGATTGTCGTGCTGGTCAGCCTGTTCACGGCCGGCACGGGGGTGATCGCCTACATCATCGGGTGGATTGTCATCCCCGAGGAAGGCACGAAGTCCTCGATAGCCGAGGATTTCGTCAACAAGAACAGGCAGGGCTAGGCTGGCAGGGCGTTGAAGCGGTCTGGGAGCCGGGCAGGCTAGCCAGACCCAGGTGTAACGATGCCGTCATCCGCTTTGCCGCCAGTGCCAGCCGTCCCCTATGCTGAATCGGTCCCCGACGGCGGGCGCCACGGGTAAGTCGGCTGTGGTCGTCGAGCCCCCATCGTCTAGCGGCCTAGGACACCGCCCTTTCAAGGCGGCGGCGCGGGTTCGAATCCCGTTGGGGGTACTGCTGACAGAGGTCAGCAGCAGACGCGCATTGCACATAGGATGCGATGCGCGGTCTGATATGTAAGTAGCGGTACAGCTTGGTCCTGTAGAGCAGCTAGGAGTGCTCGCCACCCTGTCAAGGTGGAGGTCGCGGGTTCAAATCCCGTCAGGACCGCTCCGGTCAGCGGGGCGGCGCGTGTTTTGTCGCCGGGGTCCCGCCGAGGGCCGGTCGAGGTCAGGTAGCTCAGTTGGTACGAGCGTCCGCCTGAAAAGCGGAAGGTCGGCGGTTCGACCCCGCCCCTGACCACCTCTGACCTGCGATACCACGCGAGGCGATCTTGGAATACCGCGCAATCGCTCGGATTCGTAACTGCGCAGGCAGGACCA
>DATELR010000259.1:0-2456 GCA_035276345.1 Streptosporangiaceae bacterium
TCCTGCGGCAGGGGGTCCCTGAGGCAGGCGCCTGCCGTGGGCGGAGGCAGCGGGGCTCAACCCGGCGTGCGGAGGGATCGCGGTGGACCTGCAGGAAAAGCGCCAGCTCGACCTAGTGAAACAGGCAGCCAGCGTCAGGGCGCGAGCCCGGCCCTGGCGCGCCATCATCTTTACGGTGCTGGCCATCGCCGCCGCGTGCGTGTCCTATGCGTTCGGCCGGGGCCTGAAGGCCCTGTTCGAGCCGGGGCACCTGGGCAGCTCGATCGTCGCCGCGTCGGCTGCGGCGGCTTTCCTGGTCTTCGCGACCATCGCGGTGGTGTCGGTTGCCAGCCGGGCGCGGGAGACGCTCAAGTCGGTAACCGGATCGGCGCATGCGGGGGTCGTGCGGTACGTGATCGTGCTGCTCGGTGCGATTCTCACCATCGCTATCACGCTGGCGCTGCTCAAGGTCCCGGTCGGGCAGCTACTGGTTGGCGGGGCGCTCGCCACGATCATCATCACCATCGCGGGCCAGCAGTCGCTCAGCAACATCTTCGCGGGACTCGTCCTGTTGCTGTCGCGGCCCTTTCAGGTCGGCGACGTGATACTGCTGCGCTCGGGTGCTCTTGGCGGCCAGCTCGAAGGCACCGTGACGGAGATAGGAATCACCTACCTGCGCCTCGACACCGGCGACGACATCATGTCCCTGCCGAACTCGCAGGTGCTTGCCGCGGCCGTAATCCGCCTGACACAAGCTCCGCAGCCATCTGCCGACGTGACCGAGCAGATCACCCGGCCTGGGTGATCTGCATGCGCCGCAGATTTCTTACGCTGAGCTGCGGCCAGCGTCCAGGTTTCCCTGGAGATGCGTTCATGTTCGGGTGGGTCGGTACCGCCTCGGCACTATTGCGGCGGTCAGCGTCGCCATGCGCGGATAACAGTGGCACATGGTGCGATTCGATTGCAGGTAAAGAATCGTTCAAAAAAAGGGAAAGAGATGCTATCGGCTGCCCGATCATACCTAGATACCTGGGTAGGGACGACTGCGTACATCGCTACCGGGGAGACGGGCTGGCTTTGCTCACGATGAGAGTGCTTCACCGACGCTGTCCCATTAATACTCGTTTTGATCTTGAGGTACGTTTTGGAGAATAAGGCCTGAGGTCATCGCTGTGTCTCAGGTAATGTCTGGCAGGGCTCAGGGGACCCCTGCTGGGCCGGGCTTCGCGCTGTCTGAGCCGAAATTCCATCCGCCCGGGGCCCGGCCGGGAATCGTAGTCCGGACGGCTCTGCTCCAGCGATTGGCCACCGCGCAGGCGCCGGTCATCACCGTGACCGCTCCGCCCGGCTACGGCAAGACGGCGCTCATAGCGCAATGGGCCGACCGGCTTGGCCCACGCGTGGCGTGGCTGTCCTGCGACGACGCGGACAACGATCCCGTTGTGCTGCTGAGTGCCCTTGCGATCGCGCTCGACCGGATCGGCCCTGTCGACCCGGCTATATTCCCGGCGCTGGCCTCCTCGGGAGCCGGCGTCACCATGGTGCCCCGATTCGTATCCGCCGTTGCCTCGATGCAGCCGCCGGTGACCGTGCTGCTCGACCAGGCTGAGGCCGTTACGAATCGGCAATGCCTGAACGTGATCGCCGAGTTCGCGCTGCGCCTCCCGCCCGGCTGGCAGCTCGCGCTTGCCTCGCGAAGCGCGGTACCGCTGCCGACGGCGCGGTTGCGTGCCCAGGGAGGGCTCCTCGAGATCACCGCCGACGACCTGGCGATGGGGCCGCAGGAAGCTTGCCAGTTGCTGAAGGGGGCTGGAGCGGAGGCCGACGAGGCGAGCCTTGCTGATCTCCTGCAGCGAACTGAGGGATGGCCCGCCGGGCTGTATATCGCCGCGCTGGCGATGAGGTCCGGCAAACGGCAGAGCGCGGGCGGCTTCACCTTCACCGGCGATGACATCTTCATGGGCGACTACCTGCGCTCGGAACTCCTCGACCAGATCTCCGGCGCGGAAGTGTCATTCCTCACCCGCACGTCGGTCCTCGACCGGATGTGCGGGCCACTCTGCGACGCGATCTTGAATGAGCAGGGGTCGGGGGCTGTCCTCGAGCAGCTGGAAACCAGGAACTTGCTCGTGGTCCCGCTTGACCGCCGCCGTGCGTGGTACCGCAACCACCACCTGCTGCGGGAACTCCTGCGCGCGGAACTACAGCGCCGCGAGCCGGGCCTTGTCCAGGAACTCCACTTCCGGGCGGCGATGTGGTTCGAGGCGAACGCCATGCCGGAGGAGGCGATCGACCATGCCCAGGCGGCGGGCGACTACGACCGGGTGGCCCGGCTGATTCTGGAGCTGCAGCAGCCCACCTGGGCCAGCGGGCGCGTCGAGACGGTGCGGCGCTGGATGGAGTGGGTCAAGGACGTCACGGCGGCCGAGCACTACGGCGCGGTCGCCGCGCACGGCTCGCTGATTTTCGCCCTCCTC
>DATELR010000260.1:0-7764 GCA_035276345.1 Streptosporangiaceae bacterium
CTGATTTGGATACGTGACCGGGGCGGCCGGGAGCCAGCCTGCGCTGCGGACTGACCGGGGGCTGCCAGGTGAAACCTGCGGAGACGGCAACGGCCTCGCCGGTGCCCGTGTCCTGGCGTGAACCGCCGGAAGTGCGCGCGCGCCGGCTTGCTGCCGCGCGCCGGCGGGCGACGGCTCTTCTGGCCGGCGTATCGGCTGTCTTCGTGGTCGTGACGGTCGTAGGCGTTCACGGCACGCTGCTTGGCTATGTGCAGGCCGGCGCCGAGGCGGCCATGGTGGGCGGCGTAGCAGACTGGTTCGCCGTCACAGCTTTGTTCCGCCGTCCGCTGGGCCTGCCGATACCGCACACTGCGCTGCTGGTTGAGCGGAAGGACCAGTTCGCCGAAACGCTGGGCCAGTTCATTCAGGAAAATTTCCTCAATGCTGATGTGCTGGCCGAGAGGGTCCGTTCGGCGGCGCTAGTACCCCGCCTGGCCGCGTGGCTGGGTGAGGAGGCGAACGCCGCGAGCCTTGCGGGTCACACAGCGGACCTGGCGGTGACAGTGGCTGAGACCCTCCGCGATGAGGATGTCCAGCGCGTGCTCGCCGCCGAGCTGACCCGGGCTGTCGGTGCTGTCGATCTGGCGCCATTGACCGGCCGGGCGCTGCGGGTCCTGATCGCCGGAGGTCACCACGCCGAGCTGTTCAGCAACATCGTGTCCGCCGCTGATCGGTATCTCGCTGACAATTACATAGAGCTACGTGAGCGGTTCGAGGTCGAAGCGCCGCGCTGGGTGCCGGACGTGGCTTACCGGCGTGTCTTCGACCGCATGTACACCCGCTTGCGCCAGCGGCTGTCAGCGATGGCCGACGACCCTGATGACGAGGCCCGGCTCCAGTTCGATGCCTGGATTGAGGGGCTCCCTGACCGCCTGGAGACATCCCCGGAGTTGCGCGAGCGCGGCGAGCGGTTCAAGCGCGATGTCCTCGGCAGTGCCGGAGTGCGGGAGTGGTCCTCCTGGCTGTGGACGCGCGCGAAGGAAACGCTGCGGGCACAGGCTGCCGACCCGGACTCTGAGTTGCGCCACCGGCTGGCCGACGTGCTGGCGGCCGCGGGCCGGCGCCTGGAGTCTGACCGCGATCTCCAGGAGAGCCTCGAGAGGGTGGTCGAGTCAGGAACCAGGGCACTCGCCGACCAGTTCCATGACGAGCTCGCCGGGCTGGTCACCGGGACGATCCAGCGCTGGAACGCGGCGGAGACGTCGAGCCAGCTGGAGCTGCTGCTCGGGCGGGACCTGCAGTACATCCGGATCAACGGCACCGTAGTCGGCGCCGGTGTGGGCCTGGCCCTGCACGCCATCGCCACGTCGATCGGCTGACCCACCCCGGGATTTCGCGGCCGCAAAATGCGAGACGATTTGCCGAGAGCAGCCGGCGGGCACTCGGCCGCCACGGTCGCTGCTCGCAGGGACAGTAACGGAGGAAGCACCATGACTACACCGGACCCGTCGGCGCAAAGACCGGTTAACGGTGAGCCGGCCGGCGCCGGAAATGACGGCCGACCTGCGCGCCATGCGGCGCACCGGCAGCACCACCCGGCCGTCCTCGCGCAAGAGCAGGCGCGAGCGTCGAGCGATCAGCTGCGGATCGCCGACTGGATCACTGCATTCGCTGGTTCCATGCAATTCATCTATATTCACATCGCATTCTTCCTGGTCTGGATGTTGTTCATCGAGTCCAACCCGTGGCCGACACTGACGCTGATTGTGTCGCTGGAAGCGATCTTCCTGTCGACGTTCGTGCTCATCGGCCAGAACCGGCAGGCAGCATTCCAGCAGGCGAAGGCGGATCATGATTTCAACGACCAGGAGCTCGAGCTCAAAACCAACACTGACCTGACTCGCGACATCCATCGGCTGACCAGCGAGCTGTACCGCCGCCTGAGCGAGAATCCGGGCCAGCTGGGAGCTCCTTAGGCGCCGCCCGGCGCAGAGTCGGAACATTGCCTTTTGCGCGTCTGATATGGCAGCTAGAGGAGGTCGCAAGTGGTGGCTACGAAGCGGGTTGAGGCGGTTGTTGTCGGCGGCGGGATCGCCGGGCTCGCCAGCGCCTGGATGCTCCGCCATCGCGACGTCTTGCTGCTGGAGGCCGATACTCGTGTTGGCGGCCGGATCTGTTCCGAGCCAAGGGGCGAGTATTGGCTGAACTGGGGCGCCCACGTCTTCGCCGGCCCAGAATCAGCGACCGGTCGGCTCATGCAGGAAGTCGGCATCCATTCCGAGCCGGTGCCCGGAGAGCTCGCTGGCTTGGCGATGAACGGACGGTTGCTTACCGACGGGAGGGTGGAGACCTATCCGTTCCGGGTGCCGATGGCCTGGATTGACCGAGCCGCGGTGCTGCGGGCCGGGCTGAAGGTGCGGCGCGCGGTTCGTCGGTACGGCAAGGTCGCGCAGGCTCGCCCTGAAGATGCGCCGGGCGAACTGCAGCAGCGCGTCTACGACTTCCTCGGCGACCAGACCTTCGAGCAATTCACCGGACGGCTTCCGGCAGATGCCGACGCGATGTTCCGGCCGACTGTGACCCGCTCGGCAGGCGCCCCTGACCAGGTGTCCGCGGGGGCTGGCGTCGGATACTTCCGGCTCGTCTGGGATCGCAAATCCGGGCTGTCACGCAACATCCCTGGCGGATCGTCGATGCTGACTGACGCGATCGCCGCGAGTCTTGGCACGCGTGTCGTGCTGGGCGCGGAGGTCGTCGAGGTCGCCCAGACCGAAGACGACGTCCGGGTGCGTTATCAACGCGACGGTGGCGAGGACGAGGTGGTCGCTAGCCACTGTGTGCTGGCGACACCCGCGCCTATTGCACGGCGGCTGGCCGTCGGCCTCGCGGCAGAGACCCACGATGCGCTCGGCAAAGTGCTCTACGGCCCGCTGGTCAGCGCGGCATTCCTCACGAACGAGAACGGGCCGCAGCCGTGGGACTCCTGCTACGCGATCGCCGCGCCGAAGCGGGCATTCAACATCTTCCTGAACACGACCAGCCTTATCCGTTCGCGAGAAAAGGTGCGCCAGCCTGGCAGCAGCCTCATGGTCTTCTCGCCCGCCGGGCTCGCAGCAGCGCTGCTCGATCTCGACGACCGCCAGATCATCGACCGGTATCTCAAGGACCTGGAGGAGATCTTTCCCGGATTCTCCAGTTTCGTGGTCGAATCGCACGTGCGCCGGTGGCCGCTCGGCCTTGGATACTGCTTCCCCGGCCGTGGCCGCATCCAGGCTGCCCTCACCCGCCCGGCGACGCGGATCCATCTCGCTGGTGACTACCTCGGCACCTTCTACACCGAAACCGCGATCGAGACCGGTTCCAGGGCTGCCACGACCATCCTGCGCGACCTGGATGCTCACTCCGACACAGCCGGGGCGTGACTACAGCCGAACATCATGCGGTGACCAGCGGCGCGGGCGCCTTCACTTCCAGGTAGCGATGCACCAGCGGGATTGTCCCTGCGCCTTCGCCCACGGCCGAGGCGACCCGCTTGACCGATCCGCGCCGCACATCGCCGGCTGCGAACACTCCCGGCATGCTGGTCTCGAGTGGCAGCGGTGAGCGAGCGTGGGACCAGCCCTCACCGGCGCCGGCTGGCAGGTCCGGCCCGGTAAGGATAAAGCCCCACTGGTCGCGGGCGACGCCGTCGCCGAGCCACTGCGTGCGGGGCTCGGAGCCGATGAGAATGAACAACGCGTCAGCTGAGACGCTGCGTCGCTCCCCGGAGATGGTGTCGCGCAGGTCGAGCGACTGCAGATGGTCGGTCCCGGTTCCGCCGGCCACCTGCACGCGGCACTGGACATCAACGTTTGGCGTCGCCGATATCTCGCGGATCAGGTAATCGGACATGCTGTCTGCGAGCGTTGTTCCGCGCACCAGGACCGTCACCTGGCTGGCCCACTTGGCCATGTGCAGTGCAGTCTGCCCGGCGGAGTTGCCGCCGCCAGCGACGAATACGTTCCGCCCGCGCATGGCCGGAGCCTCGCTTGCGGCAGCGCCATAGAAGACTCCGCGGCCCTGCAGATCTTCTATCTGCGGGATGCCGAGCCGCCGATAGGTCGCGCCGGTCGCGATGACCACGGTGCGCGAGGCGAGCTCGCTGCCGTCAGACAGCCGCAGCATGTAGTGGCCGTCCGTCCTCGAGAGGCTCTCCGCACGGCGCATATACAAGAATGTGGTTCCGAACGTCCAGGCTTGCCGCCAGGTCTCCTGCGCAAGCTTCGAGCCGCTGATCCCCTGGGAGAAGCCGGGGTAGTTGCGGATCATCGAGCTCGTGCCCGCCTGCCCCCCGATAGCCTCGTTCTCGACGACCAGGGTCCGCAGGCCTTCGGATGATGCGCTCACCGCGGCAGCGAGCCCGGCCGGACCCGCGCCGATCACGGTCACGTCGAAGACCTCCCCCGGCGAGATGGGTGTCATCAGGCCGAAGGCGTCCGCGATTTCCTGGTTCGAAGGATTGACCAGGGCCGGCTGCCCGGCCCCGAAGCGCAGTTCGACGACAGGCAAGTCCGCGGACGTCATTCCGAGTTCCCTGAGGACCTTCCTGCCCTGCGCGCTGGCGGCGTCATAGAAGCCCATCGGAACCCGGTGGCGGGCAAACAGGTCCCGCAGCTCCTGAGAACGCGCCGACCATTGCTGGCCAATCAACCGGACCGCCTCGAAGCCCTCGCCGCGCTGGCTAGTCCACTCACGCAGAAACTCGGTAATCGAGCGGTGGAACTCCTCGGCAGGGGCTTGCTCAGGACGCGTCACCCAGTGGTCGACCGTGCCCTCGGTGACCGCGTTGAAGACCGACCTCGCGGATGCCCAGTCACCCCAGGCGAGTGCCGCGACGCGAAGGGCCGTCGGGTCGATGCGGCGGATGCCGGCCAGCACCTCGATGCCGTCGCTGTCCCGCCCGCCCACGGCGCCGATCACCATGGCCACCGGAAGGCCAGCCGCTTGCAGGTCCCGCATCCAGGACCCCACCTGCTCGGACTCATCACAGACAACGATCTGATAGTCCGCGCCATACCGCTTGCACAGCTCCCGGCTGAGTATCTCCCGCGCCCCGGGCTCGCGGCAGATCACAACGATGGTTGCCTGGGCCTCAACACCGTCCTCGCTTGAGAAGATCAACCGGTCTTCAAAAGCCGCGCTCTCAATGCACGCTGATGCGCTCATCTCGTCCCCTCACGGATGATTCAGGCCAGATCGGCACCTGTGGCGCTGATCAAATGTGGCCATCCGGCGGGAGTTTTCCGCCGCCAGTTGCCATGCTGCGGTCCGGCGGCGGCGAGTACCACACATGCCAGCCCACAGGAAGCCCACATGATTGAATGCCGCTCAGCGCGCGGCTTGGAGTGGGCGGCGGGCGTGCACAGCTGCGTTGACGCTGGTCCTGCCGCGCACTCCCGGGTTACGGTGCGCAAGATGAGCGGGGCCGCGGGGGAGCCGAGATCATGACCCAGCAGGAAGCCACGGCGTTCGCGGGCCTGCTGCGGCAACTGAGGACCGAGGCAGGTCTGACGCAGGAAGAACTGGCGGAGGCGGCGGGGCTGAGCCCGCGATCAGTCAGCGACCTGGAACGAGGCATCAACCGCACGGCCCGCAAGGACACCGCTGTGCTGCTCAGCAACGCCCTTGGCCTGGCCGAGCCAGCCCGCGCCGCGTTCGTGGCGGTAGCACGCGGGCTTGCCCCGGCGGCGGAGGCGCTGGCCGCCATGCGAGGGGCGGGCACGCGGGCATGGAATGTCCCGGCACGCAATCCCGGGTTTGCGGGTCGTGAGGAGCTGCTGGCTGATGTGCGGACACGGCTCCTGTCAGCCGATAAGGCAGTCGTTCAGGCTCTGCACGGGATGGGCGGCATCGGTAAGACCCAGCTGGCGACCGAGTACGCGCACCGCTACGCCGATAGCTATGACCTTGCCTGGTGGATCAATGCCGAGCAGGGCGGGCTGATCGGAGACCAGGTCGCTGCCCTCGGCCTGGCGCTGGGATGTGTGCAGCAGGAAGACGGGGCCGAGGCAGTCAGGACCAAGGTTCTGGGCGAGCTGCGGCACCGGGACCGGTGGCTGCTGATCTTCGACAACGCCGAGAACCCCGCAGACGTCGCCCCATGGCTGCCGGGCGGCGGGCACGTGCTGATCACCTCCCGGCAGCGGCGCTGGGACGAGGTCGCCGTCGCCGTGGAGATAGACGTGCTGACCCGGAAAGAGGCTGTGGCGATATTGCAGAGCCGGGTCGCCGTGCTGACCGAAGACGATGCCGGCCGGCTGGCCGCCGAGCTTGGCGATCTCCCGCTTGCGATCGCCCAAGCCGCGGAGTTCATGGCGGATACGGGCGTGGCAGCCGATGAGTTCCTGATGCTGCTGCGCACAAGAGCCTTGCAGCTGCTGTCTGAGGGCTCAGGCGGCTCCTATCCCCGGTCACTGGCGGCCACCACCGGCCTCATCGCGGACCGGCTCGCGAGCCTGGACCCGGCCGCCGCTGAGCTCGCCAATCTCTGTGCGTTCCTGGCGCCAGAACCGATACCAGAGACCCTGTTCACCGGCGCCGTCAGCGTCTTGTCCGGCGAACTGGCGGCACGGGCCTCAGACCCGCTGGCATGGCGGCAGACGCTGGCGCGCCTGACCAGGCAGTCGCTGGCGCGGGTCGATCAGCGCGGCCTGCAGATGCACCGGCTCACCCAGGCCATCCTGCGCGAACGGCTCACGCCGGCCCAGGCCGCCTCCACCCGCAGGTGCGTCGAGGCGATGCTGTCAGCCAGCAATCCCGGTGACCCGCCGAATCCGGTCACCTGGTCCCGATGGGCGCAGCTCACGCCGCATGTGCTGGCCGCCGATCTCGCCGCTACCGACAATCCCGACCTGCGGGAGCTGGTCCGCTATACCTGCTGGTACTTGATCGAGCGAGGCGATAACCGTACGGCGTTTGATCTCGTCAAGGATCTCCCCGAGCAATGGCGCGAGCGGCTCGGTGAGGACCACGAGCACACGCTGACAGCTGGCCACTACCTCGGCTGGGTACTCCTGCAGATGGGTCGCTATGCCGAATCACGCGATCTCATCCAGGCCACTCTTGCCCGCCGCCGCAACGTCCTTGGCGAGGACCACCCCGACACCCTTTACTCCGCCCACAACCTGGCCATCACGCTGCGCAAGCTGGGCGATGTCGAGGCCGCCTGTGACCTGGATCAAGACACCGTGGACCGGCAACGGCGCGTGATGGGCGATGACGATCACAGCACGTTGCGAGCTGCAGCGATGCTGGCCGCCGACCTGCGCGAGCTAGGCGACCTGCAGGCCGCTCGCGACCTGGAACAAGACATCCTGGACCGCCGCCGCCGCGCTCTGGGCCCGGACCACCCCGACACCCTGACCTCGGCCACCGGGCTGGCCGCCGACCTGCGCGAGCTGGGCGATGTGGAGGCCGCCCGCGACCTGGATCAGGATGCCCTGGAACGCCGTCGCCGCGTCCTGGGTCCCGATCACCCAGACACCCGCGCCTCGGCCAGCAACCTCGCCGCAGACTTGCGCGAACTGGGTGACGTGGAGGCCGCCCGCAACCTGGAGCGCGACGCCTTGGACCGTCGCCGCTTCCTCGGCACCGACTATTCCGATGCCTTCATCGCCGCAGACAATCTGAGCACCGACCGAGCAGAACCGCGCGATGCAGAGGAGTTAAGGCAGAACAGGCAGGATCGCGTCGCCTGACGGATCAGCTTGTCCGCATTCGCGCAGGTCGGTCTCGCCTGATCTGTGG
>DATELR010000261.1:0-4534 GCA_035276345.1 Streptosporangiaceae bacterium
TGCTGGCGACCCTGAACGCCGAGGGAGTGACCCGGTCGCTCCCCGGTCGTGGCACCGTAGTCGCCGCTCTGGCCGGACCCGCGCAGGCGGCAAGCGCCGCGACCCGTGCCGGGCGCAGAAACGAGGGCGACCCCGACTTGACCCGCGCGCGGATTGTCGCGGCAGCCATCCGGGTCGCCGATGCCGAGGGCCTGGCACAGCTGTCAATGCGGCGCATCGCGACCGAACTGGGCGCGGCCCCAATGTCCCTCTACCGCCACGTCGACGGCAAGGACGAGTTGCTGGTGTCCATGATGGACAGCGTGCTCGGGGAGGACCCCCTCCCGGCCAGGCCGCCCAAGGGCTGGCGCGCTCAGCTGGAACTGTCGTCCCGCATGCAATGGCGGGGATTCCGGCACCACCCGTGGCTCGCCCCGGCGCTGTCCATCACCCGCCCGCAGCTGATCCCCAACGGCATGCGGCACACGGAGTGGGCGCTGCGCGCCCTCGACGGGCTGGGCCTGACGATCGAGGAGATGATGCACGTGCACATGACCCTTTTCAGCCATGTGCGCGGGCTGGCACTCAACCTTGAGGCTGAAGCTCAGGCCGAGCAGGACTCGGGGCTGACGAGCGAAGAGTATATGCAGACCCAGGAGCACGGCTTTCGTGTCATCGCCGGTGCCGGCGACTTTCCGCTGCTGGATCGCTTGGTCAACAGCGATATGGATCTAGACCTGGATCAGTTGTTCGAGTTCGGCATGCGCCTGTTGCTGGACGGCATTGAGCGTCACCTCAGCAGATCGTCTTAGGCTCGCTGGCCTGGGTGCACAGCATGCGCATATTGGCTTGAGCTCAGCGCCCGTTCCTGCCACGCTCGCCTATCGTGACCAGCCCGCTGTCATTGGCCGTCAAGCCCACGCTCACAGGTGAGAAGGTCTTGCTGTGGGACGGCGAGTGGATCGACGCGCACGTGATGTCCATTCTGGCCTGCTCCCACTGCCCCCGGCTCAGCGCCTCGCGCCCTGCAGCGAGGGGATCGCCAACCTTGAGCTCGGGGTCAGTTCTCATGGCGCTCACGCCACCGTTTCGGCGACCGGATCCAGCCTGATGCGGCGCCGGCTATAGCGCGGCAATGAGCCGCGAGTCCTTTTCCAGGATTAACAAGACCACGCAGCACAGTGCCGCACACGGACTCGACCTGTGATTCAGTGTCATGGCTATCAGCAACCGCCAAGACAATGGTCATAGAGATAGTGTCGACTACGATCCGCCGTCGCGGCAATCTGACGGCCCAGTGATCGGCTAGGTGCCGACGTCCACGCGGATCGGCCTCGCTCCGCCGGCGTTGGCGCCGGGCGCCGCACAAGACGTCACGGCGACAAGCACATCTCGTTCGGCGGCGAAGGTCATGCCCTGCCCAGCCGTTGAGATCGGCGCCCTGATCTCCAGACGCCCGTCGGGTCCGATGATGACGTTCATGAAGAAGTTGAACGCGATCGTGACCGTCGAGCCCGGAACCCCGAAATCCGCCAGTGAATTGGCGAGATTATCGAAGCAATTCGGATGCGGCTCAATCGCCCCATATTGGATTTCGAACATCTCCTGACTGCACGGCGCGTAAAGCATGTCGTGTACGCCGACCTCGTCTTCGACGATGCGAAGCAGCGGACGGCTGCGCCGTGAGTACAGCAACGACCCGGCCGTCAGCCGGATGGTGCCGCCCATATCGAAGGTTCGGCCATTGCTCTGGCCATCATGAAGATCGTCGGCCGCCACCGCGAACAGGTCGCCGCTCTGGCTGCCCTCGATGTCGACAACCCGCAAGAGCTGCCCTGCGCTGAGCCGCCACGCCATCCCGCTGCGCGGCGGAATCACTGCGGTTTCCCAGTTTCCGGTCATTGCAATCTCCACGATCAGCTGGCTAGGGCCGTCCACGGCACCGGCAGGTGACGACGGCGATTATGTGATCTCGTCGGCCATTGCGGCTAGATCGCCGGGGTCACCGTAGCGGATCCACATTTGCCGGTGCACCTCATACCAGTCGGTTGAGCGGGGCACGCACACAAGCAACGCACGAATCGCGGCGGCCGCCCGGTCAGCGTCCTTGCCCAGTTCCGCGACGACGGCAGCGGCCTCGGGCTCACGCAGCCTGCGCAACGCCGTGGCCACCTGATCGGCCCGATCTGCGAGCCGCGTCACCGCCGCGAGAGCCTCCGCGAACGACAGCGATGGTGTACCAGGATCACCCATCACCAGCTCCCAGGTAGCCAGGCGTTCAGGGGTTGCTCTGGATACGTTTCGCGGGGGCTGCGGGTTCCCGGCGACTGGTGCGCGCCTACGTGCGCTTGTACTCCTGGACGGCCCACATGTTTCCGTCCGGATCTTCGAAGAAGCAGTACCGCGATCCCGGAGTGCCTTCCGGCCCCATCTGCTGGACGTCGCTGATACCGACGCCGCGGCCGGCGAGTTCGCTCCGGAGGGTGTCCAGGTCGTCGACGACCAGCTGGACGCCCTTGACCGAACCCGGCTCGCCGAGCGGCAGGCCCTGCCCGATCACCACCGAGCACGTCGAACCGGGAGGGGTCATCTGCACCACGCGCATGGTGTCGGTGGGACTGACGTCGTGGTCGAGACGGAATCCGACCCGCTCTGTGTAGAAGTTCTTGGCCGCGTCAACATCGCGCACCGGGATAGGAACGACTTCGAGCTTCATGTCCATGACGTGTCCCTCGTGTCAGCCTGCCGGGCGCAGTCTTACCCGGCACCTCCGGCAAGAAAACTGCTGACCTAGCTGGCCTCGGTTGGTCGGATGATCGCGTACAGCAGCATGTCACGGCGGCTGCCGCCAATCTCCTGGTGGCTGCGGAGCACGCCTTCACGCTCGAACCCTGCCCGTTCCGCGGTCCGGACCGAGCTCGTGTTCCACGGCTCAACGTAGAGCTCGATCCTGTGCAGAACCTGAATGGTCCACGCGAACGATGTCAATGCAGTCAGCGCCGACGCCGCCACACCTCGGCCGCGAGCGCTGGGACGGACGAAATAGCCTGCTGTCGCTCGCCCCTGGGTAAGACCGGCGAGCCACAGGCCAATGCCGCCAAGAGCCTGATCGGTTGCCGCGTCGGCGATGGCGAACGAGTATCCGATGCCCTCGGCCAGCCGATTGCGCTGGCGGTTCACCCAGGCGCGCGCCTCGTGCTCGCTGGCGTTGGCCGGCAGGGTGCCGATCTGGGGCACGTAAGGGTCGGTCGATAGCTCAATAGCCATCGGGACATCCCTCGCGGCGAACTCCCGCAGGATCACCGGTCCGAAAGCTGGCGGCGGCTTCGGCCACGGCGGGAGGAGACCAGGTGTCATCGGCCTAACCTAGCGATCAAATCGACTCGGCCTGGATGGCCGCTAGCGAAGCGTTGCCACCAGATGCGGTCCGATTCCAAGGAGCTCAGGAACCCGCTCCAGGGCACGTGCGGTTTCCAGCACGACCCGCCGCCCATCGTCATCTGCCATCCGCTCGGGCAAGTCATCAAGCAGGTACGCCGGACCTTCGACGCAGACGAGATCCACGACGCGGAACCCGCTTGCCACTAGTTCCGCGCGCAGCTGCCCTGGCCGGTGCGTGTAGCCGCAGAACGCGGCCGGACCGAACGGTGGCAGGCGTCCGGTCCGCTCAAGCGCCTCCAGTTCGCCATCGATTCCGGGAAATGTCTTATCGAGGCGAGCGCGGAGAATCCCGTCTATCCGTGGTGCCCAGCGGGTTATCGCCGCTGCGAACACGGGTCCGCCATCCCGGACCACGCGGCGCGACTCCGCCAGGGCGCGCAGGCGGTCTGCCCTGCTCTCGAGGTGGTACAGCGGGCCAAGCAGCAGCACCGCGTCCGCACTGTGGTCGGCTAGGTCCAGCTCACGAGCGTCGCCAACTTCCGACTCGACGCGCGCCTTGCCCGCTGTTGCTGTCGTCAGCTGCTCGACATGCAACGGCATCAGGTCCCGATGAATGACGCGATACCCCAGTTCGGCAAGCCACAGCGTGTACCGGCCCGGGCCGCCGCCAACGTCGGCGACGACTGCAGGGGGCGGCGGCAGATGCCGGAGAACTATCTCTTTGGTGCGCTCGAACTCAAGCTGCCCTTGCGGCTCGTCGAGCCTGCTCAGCTCCTCGCCGCGCTCGTAGTACTCCCGCATTGCTGCGTGTACATGACCTTGACCCATGACCCATGGTTACCGTCATCGGCCGTCCGGCGCATCTGCATATCCGGCCGGGCGGCACAGAATCATCCAATGGATCGGCACCACTGCGGCCCGCGACCTGTTGTCCCGGCCTCGCTGCTGCTAGGAGCTGGAAACGAAGAAACCGGCAGCTCGGGAACCATCGCGCCGCGGCAGCTGATGCTGATCCGCGAACGCGCCGCCAAGGGCGCCGCCGACCAGTCCGGCTGCCGGGCCGAGAATCATGGCGAACACCATGAACATCCCGAAGGTGACGGTCACGAGGCCGCAGCACGCCCCGGCCACAGTGCCTGCCAGCAGGCCCTGACGGATCCGTGCCTCGCGCAGT
>DATELR010000262.1:0-3593 GCA_035276345.1 Streptosporangiaceae bacterium
GCGTCGATGGCCTGGTCGCCCTGTACGCGCGATACGGGTCGCTACCTCTGAGCGATCTGCTCGCGCCTGCGCGACGGCTCGCGTCAGCCGGATTCGCCGTCTCAGCCGGACTCGCCGAGGCTTCAGGCTGGCTGCATGACCAGGATCGCGATGCCGCCTTCGGTAGCAGCGCCGCCGTGCTACCAGGTCAGCGCCTCCGGTTGCCCGGGATCGCGCGGGCCATGGACGCCGTCGCGTCCGGCGGACGCGCTGCCTTTTACGAAGGCGCGGTCGGCGCTGAACTCCTCGCACTCGGCTCCGGCGAGTTCAGCGCGGAAGACCTTCGCATGCCGCAGGCCGACTGGGTCGAGCCGCTGGGGCTCGCCGCATTCGGGCGCACGCTGTGGACCGTACCGCCGAACTCTCAGGGCTATCTGGCGCTGGCCGGCGCATGGATCGCCGAGCAAGCCGGGATTCCGAACGACCCGCAGGACGACTCATGGGCGCTGTCGCTAGTGGAGTCCGCGCGCCAGGCCGCCTTCGACCGCCCTGCTGTCCTGCATGAGGACGCCGACGGGCAGGCCCTGGTCGCCGCCGAACGCCTTCGGCCGCGCGTCGCCGCGGTCCGGGAGTCATCGAGCGGCGAACTGGCCGATGTCTATCAGGCCGGCGGCACGACGCACGTCTGCGCCGTGGACGGCTCGCTGGCAGGTGTCTCGCTGATCATGTCCAATGCGGCCGACTTCGGGTCGCACCTGGTGCTCCCCGGCCACGGCCTATTCCTGCACAACCGTGGTATCGGGTTCTCGCTTGAACCAGCACATCCAGCCGAATACAAGCCTGGGCGGCGGCCGCCGCACACGCTGAGCCCGATGATTGTGACCGGTGCGTCGGGCGACCTCGACACCGTGCTCGGGTCGATGGGCGGCGATGCGCAACCTCAGATCCTGCTCCAGCTGCTCGCGCGGCTGCATGCAGCAGGCCAGGAACCTGGCACCGCCGTCTCGGCGCCGCGCTGGGCGCTCAGCAGGGAGCCGACCAACGGCTTCGACGTCTGGAACTCGGCCGAGCCACTGGTCGTGCGGATTGAGCGCGACGCTCCGCCAGGCTGGACTCGCGCCTTGCGTCAGCGCGGCTACGAAGTCGTCCATGAAGAGCCCGGTGACCTTGCCTTCGGGCACGCCCAGGTAATTCAGATCACCGGCGACGGCCTCCTGGCAGGCGCCGCCGATCCGCGATCTGGCGACGGCGCCTTCTCAGGGTGTTAGTCCGCCAGCCGGAACGCGAGCTGGGTCTCCCACTTGTTCATATCGGGCTCCTCGCTGGGGTCGGTCAGGTAGAACTCCAGTCTGCTGCCCCAGCGCTCGCCGTTGTCGCCGGGCGACATGTCCCACTTCAGGCCCTGGTCTGACGCCCAGGCAAGCAGCGACCTCGTGACCTCCAGGAGCTGGTCGGGGTGACCGACATGCGTCACCGTCGCGTATCGGCCGGCTGGGAGCACGCCGGAAGTCACCTGCGTATCTCCTTCGACGGCCTGCGCGATCGGCACGCCCCCTTCGACTTCAAGGTCCCCCGCCATGTCGATGACGTTGTACTTGAAGAACGGCGGTCCCGCTGGTGCAACGCCGCGAGCGCCCATCCACGCGAACACCTCGCCAAGCCGCGCTCCTACTCCGGCGAGCCCGGACATTGGCACTCGCGTCCTGATCGCGACATAGGGCTGTTGAGCCCGGTTCTCGATCTCAGGCGTTGCTGACATCTGCCGATCCTCCTGTTGCGTACATTGGCTGCTGCAGTTCCGTCACCCATTCATCGGGATCGGGGGACCATTCCAGGGTGACCTCTCTGGCGTATCCGATGGGTGGTAACCATTGGCGTCGATCCATCGCGCCGGGGCCTGGCCGGTCACCAGCACGTCGTCAATCGGACCTTGGTGAATGATGGCGGCCGCCTTCGCGACCTCTGCCAGGTCCACGATGCTGAAGCCCTGATCACCCGCGGCGTCGGCGACGACCGGCACCGCGGCATGAACGACGACAGCCCCGTCGCCATCGGTCGCATCTTCGTAGCAGGCGACGGCTGGACCGGCGGTCTTGACACTGCCGCAGGCCAGGCGGCACCAGAGGTCGCTATACAAAGGCTGGATGACCGGCGTGATCGCCTCCGGCTCATAGCCTGCCGCCGTCCCGGTCAGCTCAGCGACGCGCATCGGGGTGAGGCGCTTGGTGACGACCCCGTCGGCCGGAATCCGCCTCTCCTCCTCGATCGCCAGCAGGCGCGCCTCCACCCGAGCCAGCCTGGCCGTCTCGGTCTCGATCTGAGCGTGAATCTCAGCACGGCGCAGTCTCAGCATCCCGCGAAGCTCGGCCGCGCTGACCTGCTCGTCGAGAATCGCCTGCACCTGCTGCAGGGTGAAGCCAAGCTCTTTCAGTGCAATGATGCGGTTCAGCTCGGCGAACTGGGCTGCCCGATACGACCGGTAACCAGTGACCGGATCGACGACTGCTGGCCGAATCAGGCCGACGGCGTCGTAGTGCCGGAGCATCCGGACCGAGACGCGGCCGTGCCGCGCGAACTCTCCGATACTGAACATGACAAGTCCCGGTTTACAGCCTCACACGGTGTCAGGGTCAACCCCTCCGCCAGATGGCCGCAGGTCGGGCAGCCGCGCCCAGTCCAGATCCTGCAGCGAGACGCCGAAGTCCCAGAGGTCCGTCGTCCGTTCCTTCGTGACACCGAGCGTTACCTGTTCTCGCCCTGGCTTGCCTGCCGCGTGATCGCTGGTCCTGATACGGCGCACGTATTCGCTGTCGATCCACACCGTGAGCGCGGATTCCCCGCCCCGGCGGACCGAGAAGATATGACACGATGTTCCCCGCACCTCCTCGGCGCCCTCCAGGTACGCGTCCGAGCCAGCCGCCAGCATCCTGAGCAGCGACAGCAGCTCATCAGGTTGGCGGCCGGATCCGCCGGTCCTCAGCGAGTCGAGTGAGCGGCCAGGCGCACCGTCGAACAATGTGCCGTCGGCAACGAGCTGGGCGTACCCGCCGAAGTCGAGCATGTACCTGCCGCCCTGTGGATCGAGAAAGCCTTCTGCCACGATGTGCCTGATATCCAGGTCGGGCATGAAGCGCTGGCGGGCGGCCTTGAATGCCAGCCTGGCAAGTCGGTCGATCGAACCTGGTGTCCTGCGCGGCATTTCCCGGCCGCTCGGATCCGTCATGGATGTGCGGATGTCCTGCTGGCAGGTGAGTCGAGCGCTCGGCGCCGCAAGTGTTGCGCGTGCGCGAGCGGCTAGCTCATCTGCTCCCGGTGCGGCGCCTGCGCCGATTCGGCGAGCCGCCACGCTGTAGGGCTCGCCGCTGCTAGAAGCGCGAGCGCGGACAGCCTTCTTTCGGGCGCGATCCTTGGTCACTGTGAATCCCTCCGGCCGGGTCCCACGCACCAAGCCAGGGCAGCACAGGCCAGGACGTCGCGCGAGTCAGTGACCCTTGTCCTCGTCACCGGAGCCAGCGTGGGTGGTGTCCGGTTCGGAGCGGGCAGGCGCTGCTGCCGCTCCGAATCACGGTACGTCTCCGATCAGCGGTCGTCCACGATCACGCCAGGCCGCTCGA
>DATELR010000263.1:0-3760 GCA_035276345.1 Streptosporangiaceae bacterium
TCCGCTCCCAGGAGTAACGCGACCTGGCACGGTCCGCGGCTGCGATACCGAAGCCGGTCAGTTTCATCGGCGTCGCGAGCAGGTCACGCAGCCGCTTCGCCAGCAGCTGCGGCCTGCCCGGCTGCAGGAGCAGTCCGGTCGTCCCGTCGACAACTGCATCTGCGTAGCCGCCGACGCCGTTGGCCACGATCGGCTTACCGCATGCCATGGCGCTGATGGCGGCGGAGCCGAACGGCTCATAGCGCGCCGTGCTGACGAAGATGTCCGCAGAGCGGATCAGCGCGGCGAGGTTCTTCCCTTCGACCTGGCCGGTGAAGGTGATCCGGTCAGCCACGCCCAGAGCCGCGGCGAGCTTGCCGAGCTTCTTATAGGCGATATCGGAGTCCAGCTCCTCAGGCTCCGGGCCGCCGGCGATGACCAGCTCCGCACTGGAGAACTCGGACAGGATCTTCAGGAGCTGGTCGAGGCCCTGATGGTCGGCGAGCGATCCAACGTGGAGCAGCCGCAAGTCTGCGTGGCGCTTGACGGCCTGACCCTCGGGCTGGAACCGGCTGGTGTCGACGCCGCAGGGGACGACCCTGACGCGCGTGCCCGGTATCCCGAGCTTCGAAAGATCGCTGACCTCTTCCGAGGTGTGCGCGAGCACGCCGGCAACGGAGCGGCCGACCGCCGCCTCCATCTTCATCCTCGCGCTGTCGTGCGGGCCTGGCACGCCGTTGCGCTGCTCGGCGATCCCGAGCGAGCCGAAGCTCGCCACGATGGGCACCGGCACCTCCCTGGCGGCCAGCATGGCGGCCAGACCGCTGGTCCAGTGATGCGCGTGCACGATGTCTGGGGTGTCCTTCTTCCAGCGCGCCGCCAGGTACGTCGCTATTTCGGCGACATGCTGCGGCAACTGGTCAGCTGGCAACGGCGCCGCGGGACCTGCCTTGATGTAACGCGCGACCAGCCTGGGAGCCAGAGTCTCGCGGTCTGGAACTCCTGGCGCGTCCTTGCGTGCGTAGATGACTACGTCATGGCCGTGCGCGGCCAGGGCCCTGCCAAGGCCGGTGACGTGCGCGGCTTGCTCGGCGGCGTACGGATCGGCTGAAGCTGCCGGAGCTGATGCATGCCTTGCGACGAGGGCGATCTTCATCCCTGGGCCTCCTTGCGGGTGTCCTGCGTGTGTCACCGCGTGGATGCCTTGGTCAGGAGGCCGTCCTGAGCGCTACGAGCGAGTCGCTAGTGCCGCGAATACCTGTAAACGGAAAAGGCACACCCAGCATCGTCACGCCGTGACAAATGGGTGTGCCTGCGTCGTAAGCACTTCCAACGAAGTTACACGACCTTGGCGAGTCTGTCTACACGGCATGGGTGCCAGCGAGCCTGACAGGCTCCGCTCCCGCCGTGCGAAATCCGGGAAGCCGCACGTGCATCCTGGTGACGGTGCCGTCGCCGCTGCTGCGCACCTCGGCGAGATCAACGCAGCGGTTGACGAGCCAGAGCCCGTGGCCACCGACCTGCTCTGGGTCCGGCAGCCGCCTGCCTGCGAGCGGGTCGGCAATGTGGCCGTCGTCGCGCACTTCGCAGATCACCTCGCCAGGTGCTTGCCAGCACCAGATGGTGCCCTGGCCGCCCGCGTGCTTAAGCGTGTTCGCGGCAACCTCGCTGACAGCGAGCACGACCTCGGCGGCCCTGGAGGCTGGTAGCTTCGCCGCTCTGATCTCGCGCTCGGTGAAGCTGCGGACGCGGCGCAGATCACCATCGAAGGCCATTGCCCGTGCATAGGCCGGCCTGGGCGGCAGGTCCGCGCTGCAGGTCGTCGGCAGCTTCCCTGCACCGGCATAATCCCGGCTGGCCGCCAGGCCTTCGCTGCTCGTCACCAGTGGATGCGTGCGCCGGGCATCGGCTAGAACCGATCCAGCCAGGCAAGCAGCGTCATACGGGCAAAGTATCTGCAGGTCGCGGCCGGCGAAGGCGAGGTTGATCAGAGCCTCGTGTTTGGTTGCCTCGCGGATCTCAGCGGGGGTCCTGCCTGGCCAGATCGGTTCGGTAACGACGCGTACCGGCCCGCTGCTGTCTCCGACGAAACCTTCGATGGCCGGGATGATCCGTGCTGGGTTCGCCCCGAGGCTCGTCATATCCGCGAACGCCAGGTCCTCGCTGCCGCTGTTCATCGCGGCGCGCAGATCAGCATGCCGGGCTCCTGGCACCATGGCGAAGCCTCGCGCGCCTGCCGCCATGCCTGCCTGCAAGAACCCGCTGACGATGTCGGCGTACTCGTCCGGATCGCGGTAGACCAGGGCCAAGTGGCGCATCGATGTTGCGCAACTATCGGCCCTGACTTCCACTTTCCACCCCGCCGGATACGTCGTCTCGGGGACCCGGCTAGGCCCCTGCTGCCTTCTTCGCACTCGCGTCCGAGCGAGATGCCTGCCCCGCCTTCGGCGGTTTATGCGTGCGCCGTCGTAGCATGTCCCTGGGTACAGCGCGGGTGCTGGTGCCCCACGCCGCCGGAGGAGTCCTCGTCCGGCCCCATCCCGCCAGACGCGCTTGGGGGTAGTACGTGCCGGAGTTCGAGCTCTCATCCGAGCAGCACGATGACACGGCGGTCATCAAGCTGATCGGTGATCTCGACATCGTCACCAGCCGCCAGCTCGACGAGATGCTGGCTGCCTCACGCAGGACACTTGACCGGGTAGTTCTTGACTTGTCGGCGGTTGACTTCATGGACACCAGCTCGCTCGCTGTGATCGTCAGCCACTGGAAGGGACTCGTTGCCTCGGGCGGCCTGCTGGCGCTGGCCGGCGCGAGGTTCCAGTACACGAGGACGCTGTGGATCACCGGCCTCGCGGACCGGATTCCCATGTACGACACCGTAGACCTGGCAATCGCCGGCCAGCAGGCCGCCGCTGCGGCCGATGGCGCTGGCTGATTAATCCTCGTCCTGTTCGACTGCCCGGCCTGATTCAAGTATCCGGTCCCGCAGGTAGCCAAGGGCGTGGGCAAGCAGCCGCGACACGTGCATCTGCGAAATGCCGAGCTGGTCGCCGATCTCGGACTGGGTCATGTTGCCGTAGAACCGCATCATCAGCAGCCGCTGCTCGCGTTCGGGCAGCTCGCCCAGATGCTCCCACACGGCTTCCATGTCAAGGGTTATCTCTAGCTGAGGGTCGTCGCCGCCAAGCAGGTCCTCGAGCGTCCCAGCATCGGCTCCCTCGGACAGCGGCGCGCTCAGCGAGGAGGCCTGGAACGCCAGGTCAGCCCGCTGTGCGTCGAGCAGGTCAGCAGCGCTGACTCCCAGATGCTCGGCGAGCTCGGAATCGGTGGGGTTCCTGGAAAGATGCTGCGCAAGGTCGCCTCGCGCCTTCCTGATCTCCAGCCTGAGCTCCTGAGCTGACCTGCGGACATGAACCTGCCAGCGCTTATCACGGAAATGCCGCTTGATCTCGCCGGTTATGCACGGGGTCGCGTACGCCGCGAGGCTCTCGCCGATATCGGCGTCGAAGTTGTTGATCGCCTTCAGCAATCCGACGTATCCGACCTGCATGAGTTCTTCCTGCGGCTCGGGACTGTCTCGGTACCTGAGCACGCACGAGCGCACCAGAGCCTGGTATCGACTCACCAGCTCCTCGCACGCAGCGTCGCGAACGCTGCTGCCATGCGGCTCGCTCTGAACGGTCTTCAGCAGCTCGTGGTCGGCGCGTTCAGCCAGAGCGTCGGACACCGGCGCCATCCGGGCAACTGAGTTGGACACAGATTCTTACCTCCGTTGATTGAT